>JBAXVB010000016.1:0-31736 GCA_037129415.1 Deltaproteobacteria bacterium | reverse complement strand
GAAATCATTCGGATTGATACCCGAACCGGTCAATATGTGGAACGGGTCAAATAGACCATCATGAAGCAACCAAACGTTGACCGTGAACGGTCAACGGTGTATTTCATGAGTTTCAAGTTTCTGATGAGCATTATTCGAGCTTCCAGTATTCCAGCAGGTTCTGGAAAGGCTCCGATGAAATCGCGCCTGGCTCAGTGAAAGGAAAATTGTAAACAACAAGCAGGCAATAAACAAGGGCGACAAAAGCCCCGAACATTCCTATCATAAAGGCATGGTGTTTGAAGCACGGGATATCGAAGAAACAGAGAAAAAGCAGATAGAGTATGGTCCCTCCAACAAGCGTAATCCACATGGAGGGGGTAAGATTAGGTCTGCCTCCAGTAATCCGGTCATGACGCAGTCCTCTGTATTCATTAACAATTCGTAGTGTTTCATGGTGCAGAGCCATTTCTCTGTTGTCGTTGGGATAAAAAGAAAGAATCACAGCGTTAATGTGCGTGATGAGTTTATGGGCGGTTTCATCCTGCTGGGCGTGGGCTTGTTTCGGCCATTCATCCTTGATGACATGTTGGACATACTGCCTGATGAGTTCATGTATTTCCGTGCGGAAAGGCTCAGGGTATGCGCCCATGTTTCGGTAAACATTATGCAGGGAATTGGCCTCTTTTAGCACTCCATCATCCACCCTGTCGTAATTCTGCCATGTCGCGACAGCCACAAAGGCCAGGATAAGGGCAAACATCACGCCTATGGCGCTGGCGAATATCTGGCCGTAATCCGTAGCTTCATTGAAGAGTAGCGATTTGCAGAATCTTTGCACAAGGTACAGGCAGGCAAGGGAAATGGTCACGAAGACAACAACAAAAAGAATGGCGGCGGAAAGCGGCGAAAAATGAAACACGAATTCGATCATTTCGATCATAATGATTTCTTTCTTTTGTATTTATTTCTTTCGGTTCATCACTCAACAACCAATGAAAAGCGGAAAAACCGGGGAACGGAAGATCGGATATTTCCAACTTCTCAACTTCCTAACTTCCTAACTTCAGACTCAAGGTGCTTATGTCAGAATGGATTGCCGTAATCATACTCGGAATCATTGAGGGAATCACCGAATTTCTGCCGATCTCATCGACAGCCCACTTGCTCATCGCTGAGCACTGGCTGCCCCGCCAGAGTGATCTCTTCAATATTGTTATTCAGAGCGGGGCGGTAATTGCTGTTCTGCCGCTCTTTCCTCAGCGCCTGCATCAATTTGCCTTTCAGTGGCGGCAAAAGTCCACCCAGGATTATGCGTTCAAGATTTTGACCGCATTCTTCATCACCGGCGTTGGCGGTCTCCTGTTAAACAAGGCTGGGTTCAAGCTGCCGGAAGAGCTGTGGCCGGTTGCCTGGGCGATGCTATTGGGCGGAATTGGATTTTTACTCATTGAGAGATGGCTTCACGGAAAAAGATCAAAGGGCTCGGTTACCTGGTCGGTGGCCGTGCTTGTGGGCATCTGCCAGTTGGTGGCCGCAGTTTTCCCAGGCTCATCCCGTTCAGGCGTAACAATACTGCTGATGCTGATGATGGGTTTGAGCCGTCCGATTGCCACGGAGTTTTCATTTCTCGTCGGCATTCCGACTATGCTGGCTGCCGGCGGACTCAAGATTTTTCAAGCGCTACACCATTTGCAGCCAGGAACTGCTCATGAAAATTGGAGCCTGGTGCTGCTTGGATGTATTGTGTCCGCGTTGATTTCGTTCATTACGGTCAAGTGGCTGCTGAACTATATTCAAACGCACACCTTCATCGTCTTTGGTTGGTATCGCATTGCACTTGCGGCAGCGATTTTCTGCCTGCCTCTGCTATCCTGATGGAGCCACCGAAACGATTCCAGATGGATTTACCGTGAATACACAATAGGAGCGCAAATCATCATGCCTGCCGAATTGCGGGCAGGCCCAGAATATCTTCTGGCCGCGCTCACGCGCCAAAAGATATTCTGGTTCATTATCTTTCACCGTGGAGCCGGCATCCTGCCGGCTCTACCTGCGCTTTCCATTTTAGCGCCCTCCCCCAGAGGGGATACGATATGGATCATGGAGTCCATCCCAAGGTCGATTATCACCCGGTTCAACGGGAGCGAAACTCAGGCATCCGCTTATTCCCATCACCATAGCCAAAACCATACAAACAATCATTTTTTTCATATCATCCATTCTCCTTTCCCCAACACTTACCATGAGAAGTTCAAAGCCCCTTATGCCACATTTTTTAATAGGCGGCAATAAAATCTACAACCAGACGCATGGTTGAAAATCTTTTTACCAACATACACTTGGGTTCTGCGCAGCGCCAAACCTGATGTAAGTGCCTGAAGCAATCCTATTCATTGCCCCCAGGAAAGAAAGACCGCGCCGCTGTTTGCGCCAATTGAACATCGTGATGTTCAGCATCTGAAACCGTTATGAGTTTCCAATTAAAAATCATGCCCAGCCGGGATGCTTCATTTTTTGCCCAATCGTAGAAATTATTTCCCCGATCGAAACGGTTATTGCCCTGCGACAATGCTTCAGGCGATCTGGCAAGATGCGAGTCGTCCTCATTCACATCCTTTTCGCCCAAAAGCAGGATGAAATTCCTTTTAAATGCAGACCTGAGGTCTTCAGGAGTCATGCCTGAGTTTCTGATTCCATAAGGATATTTTTCTGAAAAACTCGCCATTGCATATACGCCTGGATTTGCTGCAATGGCCATTCGAATGCGAGAATCCATTTTGAATAGAATCATTCGCTGAACAAACTGCCCGCCGGCGGAATGGCCATAGATGTCATACATCAGGCTTTGGTTATGTGTTTCCGCCTTAATGTAATCAAATAAATGCTCAATTACCGTGAAAGCTGTATCGTTTTCAGGAATGGGATTTTCCATCTTATCAAAAAGGTTGCCTTCGTTGTATTCTCTTTTACCTGGATAATACTTACGAGAGAATTCAGGCGCAATAAGCAGAAAGCCGTAGCGTTCGGCATATTGAATCCATTCGTCGCGATAACTCTGTGCATCCCGTTTTACACCATGCATCACAAATAACACCGGCTTATTGATAGAAAATCCAGATGGTTGATAATACCATACGGTAATTGGTTTATCTGGATTGCCATGCCTGTCTGTAAATGTAAAGTTACCGGCCCCACGATGAACTTGCTTGCCGCCCGGACTGTGCTGAGCAGAGACACAGGAAAGCGCTGTCAGAGCCAGGATAATAACTGCCATTTGTCGTTTCATCGTGACACTTTTTGTGACATGATTTGAGTCGTAATGTCAAATTGCATATACAAATCCACTGTCCTGACAACCGGTTACTGATCTTAAGGTTCACCTGAAATCCAAGAGATGTGGTGTGTGATAATCATGCCCGGAAAGCTAACAAATAAACCATGTAGCGTCAATATCGATTTTAATTTATTGAGGTAGGCTTCAATTACATTAGGTATCCGATTCAAAAAACTTGAACATCAAATAAAACCCATTTATACTGTCTGCGGTCATGATCTGCACTTTTAAACTTCCACCCCAACCCTCCCCCACTTGGAAGGTGCATAATGAAAGCGCAGATTATGCCCGTTTGCAGGATATATGGGTGATTAAAAGCGAACCGCAAAAAAGAATGAAGGTGGAAGACCATCACCTTATTGTTTCGATTCTGAAGGCATCTCTTATGAAAACGCTTAAAGGCAGGTTTGTTCTTACCATTTCCTGGGTCTATCTGGTTATCGGATCTTTGACGCTTGCTGCTTTTTACATGGTATCAGAACATATTATCCAGAATTTTGGCACTAAATATGCTTTAAAAGAAGCCTTGCTCCAAAAAAGCAAGGTTATTACCAGAATTGATCGGGAAGTGGCGCTGGCCAGCAAACTTGCGGATGATTCCATAATAAAGGACTGGTGCCGGAACGAAGACAATCCACTGATGAAAAAACTGGCTTTTGATCAACTGGAAAGTTATCGAAAGGTCTTTCAGGATAAGGGCTATTTCATTGCTTTGACATCATCTCTGAGGTACTATCTTTATGACATCAAGAATCAGAAGATCATAGAGACGGTTTTGAGCCGCAACGCGCCTGCCAATAAATGGTTTTTCGAAGCGATTCAGAATGTGGACACTTTTGTTCTGAATCTGGACTACGATGCCCTGATCAACGATATTAAGGTATGGATCAATGTTGTTATAAAAGACACTGACGGTCAAAAAATCGGTGTCGTCGGCGCCGGGATCGATATCAGTGACTTTATCAATCATACCACAGTATCCAAAGAAAAAGGCATCTCAACGATCCTGATTGACAGGACTGGAATCATTCAGTCCCATGAAAATCGTATGTACGTTGAACACAATGCAAACGTATGGCACGATTCCAAAAAAATCACCTTATTCCAACTGATGGATGATCAGTCTTCAAAAGATCGTCTCAAGAGCGCTATCGAAAACCTTTTATCCGAAACGGTCGAGGCCGAAAGCTTTCCCATTACCATCGAAAACAGGAAATATCTGGCTGCCGCCGCTTATATAAGGGGAGGCATTGGCTGGTATAATATTGTACTGGTGGACGCATCTCAGGTGACAACGATTGCTGATTTTCTGCCTATTCTGGCAATCATTGTGTTATCTCTTTTCACCGTGCTGTTCATAATTGCAGTTATGCTGAACGTCATTATCCTTAAGCCGTTGTTGGCTCTTACCGTGGCATCGGAAAAAATTTCACGGGGAGAATACGATGTTTCCATTCCTGCGCTGAGAAATGATGAAATTGGGCGGTTGACAGTTTCGTTTAACGCCATGGCCGCCACTGTTCTGGATACCACCCAGAATTTGGAAGGAAAGATTCACCAAAGAACGGCGGCTCTGAGCCAGACTAATGAAAAACTCGAAGAATCCCAAAAGCAGATTCTGAACAGCATCGCCTATGCCAGACTGATTCAGGCATCAATGCTGCCGGAACCATCTCTTTTCGGCAGGTATTTAAAAGATTATTTCATTCTTTATTCGCCCAGGGATGTGGTTGGAGGAGATTTTTATTATTTCAGAGATGTCGGGGATCGTTTTTTGATAGCTGTGGTAGATTGTATCGGTCACGGCGTACCCGGCGCGTTCATAACCATGATGGTGAATGCTATCCTCAATCATATCGTGGATGCCATCTGCGAAGATGATCCAGCAAGGATTCTGAACGAACTGAACCGGTTGATTCGAAAAACACTTCACCATCCGGTTTCCGGTCTCCGGATCGACAGCGGCCTTGAAATAGGACTGTGTTGTTGTTCACCGCTGGAGGGGAAAATCGTTTTTGCAGGTGCAGGTATTTCACTTTTTGTTTTGAATCGGGATGTCTCTGAAATCCAGGGTGACCGACGGAGCGTAGGTTACAGAAGGTCGCATGAGGTGTTTCAGTATCAAAACCATGAGGTTTTTGCAGAGCCGACAACCCGGCTTTATCTGACAACCGACGGGATTCTGGATCAAGCCGGAGGCGCGAAGGGATTTGGTATGGGAAAGAATGTTTTCAAAAATATTTTGATGTCCATGATTTCAACACCGATGTCAGAGCAGGAATCAACCTTTAAACGATTGTTGGATGACTATCGTGGCGGTACGTCCCAGAGGGATGACATTCTTTTGCTGGGCTTTAGCATGAAAGACGGAGGAAAATCCGATGTCAATGCCTGAACTGGGTAAATTGCGGGATGTTTTTTTCAATAACAGGATCATGATTTGTTTTAACGGACCTTTTTCTCATAGTTTAATTGAGGAAATCGGCATTGCCGTCAAAAGATACCTTCAAGACAAAGATGTAGAAAAAGACGCACTTACGGATGTTTTTGCGGTTTATATTGAGCAGACTCAGAATGTAAAGAAATATATCGCCCAAAAAGATTTCAGGGACAATGCGTATAACGATTCCATCGTTACCATTGCCAGAAAAGATGAAAAATATATTATCAGTTCCGGCAATATAGTTGCCAAAGAGGATATGCCGGCCCTTCTCGAAAAGCTAAAACAGATCAACAGTCTCGACAAGGCTGATTTAAAAAAACTGTACCGTCAGCAACTGCGATGCGAACTTCCCAAAGGCTCCAGTGGAGCTGGTTTGGGTCTTATCGATATTGCCAGAAGGGCTTCTGAGAAACTGACCTACACAGTAGATGAAGTTGACCTATCTCATGATTTTTTCAGTCTGAATGTGGTGGTTTGAGGAGAAAATATGGAAATCTTCGATGTTCAGCCAACAGTTTCAACACCCAGGATTTACTTTGATACAGCAAAAGGTATTCTGGAATTGTCAGGGGAGTCTTATCCGGAAAATTCCTTTGAATTTTATGCGCCGCTAATTGCCTGCCTGAAGGAATATCTATCTCAGCCTAAATGCCTTCAGTTCGATATTTCAATCAAGTATATGAACAGCGGCAGCATCAAGTGCGTACTGGAGATTTTCGACATGATGGAAGATGTTGAATCTGAAGAAATGGATATCGTAATCAACTGGTTTTACGACAAAGACAATACGCGGGCTCTGGAGTTGGCGGAGGAATTTTCTGAAGAAGTGAGTCTGCCGTTTCATATCATTCCAATCGAAGGCTAAAACGTAATGATGCAGGATAGAAAAAATAAAGCCGTCAGAAATATAGCATTAGAAGACGATAACACAAAAGCGCTTCGTGTGCTGCTGGATGACCCTGCAACGCAATCCAATCCACTGTATGAGACACTGAGAAAGTTTTATGATAAATATCATAAGCTTTTGTCACGTCTCCATAAAATAATAGTGATCAGTGATTCGTATCAGTCCCAGTTTCGGGAGTTGAACTTAAAACTCGAAAAGCTGGCCAGAACCGACATGCTGACGGGTCTGTCCAACCGATGGGATTTGATCGAAAAAATGGAAGCAGAGAAAAGCCGGGCTGAAAGACATTCCATAGTGTTTTCCCTGATTCTGGCGGATATCGATCATTTCAAGGCGATTAATGACCGATACGGACATGTGGCAGGCGATAAGTTTTTGCTGGAGTTCGGGAAGCTTTTGAAGGCTAATCTTAGAAAGGAAGATGGATGCGCCCGGTGGGGAGGAGAAGAATTTTTAGTCCTTTTGCCTGAAACCGATTTGAGTGCGGCGGTTACTGTTGCTCAAAAACTTATCGAACAGGTTCAAATCCTTGTCATCTCCCATGACGGCGAGGACATCCGAGCGACCATCAGTGCTGGTGTTTGTTCCTATCAGCACGACCAGAGCATTGATGCGTGTATTGCAAATTCTGATCAGGCGATGTATGCCGCAAAGCAAGCTGGCAGAAATCGCTTGTCCGTATTCCATGAAAATACCCATTTAAAAGAATTGGAGAACCAATGAAAATAAAAATTTGTATTGCTGGCGCTACCGGCTGGGTCGGAATGCCTCTTTGCGCTGCGGTTTCTGAAGCGAATGATTTGAAGCTTGTTGGTGCAGTTTCCCGTACATATAAAGGGCGTTGCCTCAAAGATGTCACCGGCATACCATCCATGGACCTTATCGTGAGCGGGTCCGTATCCGAGGCTCTGGATACACCGACAGATGTCATGGTCGATTACACATGTGCGGATGTGGTGAAATCCAATGTAATGACTGCAATTCACAAAGGTGTCCACGTTGTTATAGGATCTTCTGGTCTTACGGAAGAAGACTTCATTGAAATCAACCAGGCTGCACTGGATAAAAACGTCGGTGTCATCGCCGCCGGAAATTTCGCCATTACCGCTGTGTTGTTGCAACAGTTTGCATGTACAGCGGCAAAGTATCTCCATCACTGGGAGATCATGGATTATGCTTCAGATGCCAAAGCCGATGCCCCCAGCGGTACAGCCCGGGAGCTGGCTTTTCGGTTGTCGGAGATCAGAAAACCGGAAACCTTCCTTTCTATTGATAGCACCATCGGCCAAAGGGAAAGCAGGGGCGCGACCCTGAACGGAAGCCAGATTCACTCCATTCGTCTTCCTGGTTATGTTCTCGGTGTGGAAACCATCTTTGGCGAAGCCGATGAACGCCTCATCATAAGGCATGATGCAGGCAGTGGAGCAGCGCCCTACATCACGGGGACGCTGCTGTCCATCCGAAAGGTGAGAGAACATATCGGGCTGATCAGAGGTTTGGACAGAATAATGGATTGATAGATATACTTTGAGCGGTCATTGACTTAGTTTTTATTCACCGCAAAGGCGCAAAGATCGCAAAGAAAATGGACATGAATACCTCATGTATTCAACCCCAGACTTGAAAGTGATTATTTTCATCATCGGAAATAGGGGATTTGGGGGGCCAGAGGATATCCTGGTCCAGCGGGGCAGCCATTCGCTGAGAGATATTTTTGCTCCTCTGCGGAATTGGGATGGTTCCGTTTTCGATCTGGCGCCGAATTTCCTGAATACCCGCCAGGCTAAATCGCAGGATGTGATCCGCCAGAACCGCTACATCAGCATCCATATCCAGAAATGGAGGTCTGGAAAGTTTCTTTCCTTCGGGAGATTTCTTTCGACGCTGTTCCCGAATGATCAGATCGAAGCATTGGGCCCGAATGCTCATCTGGCAAAGCTGTACCTGCAGATCGGACGCTTTTTCGCCCAGAAGCTCCCGCATCAAAACAAACAAGCCGCGCCGAATCGGCTCAATGGACTCCTGCATGACATCAACCAAAAGACCCGTCTGGTTGACCAGCTCTTTGTACATGATGTCGAATTCATAGCTTTGCGGGTCGGCAATTCGATGAAGAATTGACTGAATTCGCCCACGAAGACGCTCTTCGGGCGACGCGCCTGGCGGCACCCTCCCATCGGCGGGGTAAATCTCAAGCGAGCGTTGAAATGCCTTGCGCCATGCCTCGGCATACAGATTTGCCTTGTCCCTGAAGTAGTAATTCGCGGCGGCGATGTTTGCGCCTGCCCGTTCGCAAATATCCGCAATCGTAGCATCCCGGTATCCCTTTTCCGCAAACACCTCGCAGGCGCTTTGCAACAGCCGAGCCTGCGTATCAAGATCGGATTTTTTTCTATTTTTCATTGAAGACTCCAGACAATAAAACGTACAATTAAAATCACTGTTTTAATTGTACGTTTTATTGTCTGGCTTTGTCAAGACGAAACATCTATTTTTACACGGTGATCAGGATATGTTTTTCATTTCAGGGAACAAAGCGGCAGCTACGCCAGCCTCAGCGCAGAGCTTCCCGTTCGAAGATTTCAGGCTGTCTGCAAGTCAAGGTTTAGATCGAAACCAAGGTTCCATGTTTGTTAGCGGGTCAGCAGTTTTTTTAAATAGCTGTTTTAATCCTTCGACAGAACGTATATGTATATCCAGTTGTGGATACGCTAATTCTATGCCGTGTTCCTTGAAAACCCTTTCTATTTCGTACCTGATTTCTGATCTTACCATGTCTTTTGAAAGTACTACATTCATGATCCAGAACCGAAGATGAAAAATAAGCGCATTGTCTCCAAAATCGTTGAATAAGACGTAAGGGGGCGGCTCCGCCAATACATCTGGATTTGAAAGCGCACACTGCATGAGTAAATATTTTGTGAGGGCTGTATCGGAGCCATAAGCAACACCCACGACAACCTCCACCCTTCCTCGTGGGTCTTTATGGGTCCAGTTGACGATCTTTTTTAAAATCAGATCAGCATTCGGCAGGAATATTGTGGAGTCCTCATTGGTCTGGACCACTGTGCTCCGTATATCAATCCTTGTTACTCTTCCATGTACATCATCGATCTGGATGTGGTCGCCGGGGTGTACTGATCGTCCAAAAAGCAGCATCAAGCCGCCTACAAAATTTTTGATCAAATCTTGAAGGGCAAAACCGACGCCGACCGATAACCCCCCTGCAATAAAAGTCAGATTATTGATGCCAACCCCCAGAAAGTTTAAAGAGGCAATTACATAACAAGACCATATCACATAAGACGACAGGGTTTGCAAAGATTTAATGACACCTTCTTCGATATTTTCCCAGCGCATCCTTAGAAATTTTATTGCAGTGCGGAAAAGGGCAATCAGGGAACGGGACAGAAAGAATAATGCGACAAGGGTCAAAACTGTTATAATACGAAACTTGATCATGCCCCAGTCAATTTCAGATTGAACGATATTGTGCAAAAGCGGCATTCCTCCCATATATATCGTAGCCCATACTATCATCAGGGTCAAAAGCCCGATAAAGATAAGTGGCAAAACCATATTAGTCAATAGAATCAACACCGTGGACTTATGCCTGCCGGAGTGTGTGATTTTCCAGAAGTGGCTGCTCAATCCTGATCCAAGCTCAATGTTTAAAACGATCATAAACCAGAGTGCAGAGATGAGCATGGAAAGGCTTCCCCAACCGAGTAAGGCTATCACAGCAAGTATTACCAACAGGACTGCTGTAAAAATGGACAGTTTTCGTTCCGGATCAAGGGCTATATGTTTCTTTAAAAAGTAGTAATATATGCTGAACAAAAGAAACAGGACTGTGAACACCGGGGTCATTGTGACAATAGGTACACGCAATATTTGCACAATTATTCCTGTGACAAAGATAACCCACAGGGGCCAGAGGATATTATAGGGAGGGTGATGAGTTTCTGCGAGAGATGTTTTACGCAAATTCCAGGCAAGGGACACTGCACCGCCGGAAATGAAAATATCCCCAAATGACTGATATGATCCGAACTGAAAATGTTCGGAAGTTATTGTGTAGATGATGACAGATAGACCGAGAGTCGTCCAGATACAGCAGGGGAAATAATGCCTGACCGGATGGCTGCTGTCGGGCAGTTTTTTGCCAAACCTTTTCAGGAAAAAATAGCACGCAAAAGATGCCAAGAGCCATGATGATGTAATCTTGAAGACAAAATCCTTAAATGAGCTTTTTTGCTCTTCAGACGGTGTCAATCCGTAAAGAGGTGCTAATTTCAGCCACATTTTCCCTGCAAAATAAGCCATTTCCCATGCGCTTGAAGTGAAGAAATGCTTGGGTATTGGTTCAAAAAAATAGGTTTTCCATAAAACCCCAAGCTCCTTCTCAACAGATGATCGTCTTTGTTCCAGTCTAAAGAGAAAATCCTCTGTATAGGGAAGAGCAGCGAGAAGCTGTTTTACCGCAATTGTAGTGGTTGACAGCTTGTTCAGATCTTCGATATACTCTCTGATAATCCGGGCTGAGCCGGACAGTGATTTATCTTCGGCTAATTTGCTGTACTCTTCCTTTCTTACCTGTGTTTCTTCTTCAAATAAGTCAACAAGCTTTATCTGTTCATTGATGGGGTTGATGTCGCTGTAAACATTTTCTTTCAGGGCATCAAGTTTTTGTAGCGTATCACGACATTCAACAGGGGTTTTATCCGATATGCCATGGACAAGGAGTAGTCGCCTCAGCTCGCGGTTAAACTCCAAGTACTTTTCCTGGGCTTTTTCAGCTTCTTCAGGCTGTATGGCAATGAACTTTTCAAACGCAAGCTGCTGATCCTTGATCGCCGTTTGCTCACGGGTTATCATATCCTTCCATGCTGAATCCTTTTCCTGGGCCAATATCCAGGAATGGAAAATGAACAAGTCAGAAAATACGAAGAGCAGTACGAGAACTATTTGTGTAAAGTGAGAAAATTTCAAAGATTTACGATTCATGTGCATCCTGTTGCAACATCGTATATTGTAAGCTTAAAGTAGGCATGATTGACGCTTCCGGATTTTCTTTAATATCTGTTGTTTCAACTAACATATCAAATTAATTTTGTCAAAGTTAGCTTTTTTGAAAGGTCATATTTTTTCAAATTGTCTGGACTGCCGATGCCGGCGGATAAAGCAGACGGAATCAAAATCCTTCTTTCAGGCCTACTGGCATCCCAGATACAGAACAAAAAACTTGACAGAGGATCTTTTTGTACATACAACTGAGCCATGGAAATCGTCTGGAATCACGATAAAGCTGCCGCAAACCCTAATAACCACACTGGTGTGACATTCGAAGAGGCCAAACGTTATGGTCACCGATCTGCGCACGGATAAAGGATGATCACCACATGTTCTCTTCCCGCTTGAGCTGGAACCCATCCACCAATCGTATTAGTCTAAACATCGAAACCCTGAAGCGTTCCGGTGTCGAATTTGTGGATCTCACCGACACAAATCCGACCGCAGCCGGTTTTGATTATGACCCGGTTGCTGTGTGCAGCGCCATTTCGCATCCTGCCATTCTGGAATATCATCCGAGTCCAAAGGGCTTGATTCCAGCCAGACAGGCGGTCGTGGAATATTACAGTCACCACGGAAAGATCATTGACCGGGAATCGGTTTTCTTGACATCCAGCACCAGCGAGTCTTACGCCTGCCTTTTCAAGCTGCTCTGTGATCCCGAAGATACGATTCTGGCCCCCCAGCCCAGTTATCCGCTGTTTGATTTTCTGGCAGACCTGGAGTCCATAAATCTAAATGCTTACCGGATGCGCTATCAGTCGGATACCGGCTGGCTGATCGACCTGGAGCAGATCAAGTCTCTGACTACACCGCGAACCCGCGCCATTATTCTGGTGAATCCCAACAACCCGACGGGATCATTTATCCTGCCCCATGAGCGCGATCAGCTTACCCGATGGTGCTTTGACCATGATCTGGCTCTGATTGTGGACGAGGTTTTTCTGGATTATGTTTCGGCTGATAGCCTCCCTGCATCGTTATCATTAGCCGGGAACTCTGGCGCTTTGACCTTTACACTGTCCGGAATTTCCAAGGTTCTGGGACTTCCCCAGTTCAAGCTTGGATGGATACAGGTGAGCGGGCCACAGTCCCTTTGTGTGCCTGCGTGCAATAATCTGGAAATGATTTCCGATACATACCTGTCGGCATCCACCCCCGTTCAGATGGCCCTTCCGGACTTGATGGCGCAGCGGAGCTTTTTTCAAAATCAGGTCATCGCCCGGATTGAAGCCAACGAAAAATACCTGAATGCCGCCTTCGCCAGGTTGACAGCCGGCCAGTTTCTTCGCCGGGAAGGCGGATGGATCGCCGTCCTTGCCATGGAGAATGGAATTTCCGATGAAGACATGGTATGTCAGCTTCTGAATTCCGACCATGTACTGGTGCATCCAGGGTATTTCTATGATTTTGATGAGGACGACTGCCTGGTCATCAGCCTGTTGACCCGCCCGGATCGTCTCATGACCGGCATTGACCGCCTGATTCAACGTTTTCTGTAAAAGAACCTGAAGAAAAGGAAGTTAGGAAGAAAGTTAGATAAGGAGGAATGATGGAAGTTCTATCGCAGGAAATGGAATATTCTTCCGAACAGTACTTGGCTATAGAACGTAAAGCGGAGCATAAGAGTGAGTATATTAATGGTCGTATATTTGCTATGGCGGGAGCCAGTAGGCAACATAATCAAATTACTTTCAATATTTCTGTCACATTGGGTATCCAGCTAAAAGGGCGGGCCTGCGTTGCCTATTCAAGTGATATGCGTGTTAAAATTAATGAAACCGGTCTATATACATATCCTGATATTGTCGCTACATGCAACGAACCCAAGTTTGAAGATTCTTTTGTAGATACACTACTAAATCCTGCAATTATTATTGAAGTTTTGTCTGACTCTACAGAAGCCTATGATAGGGGTGGTAAATTTGCTCACTATCGGAGACTATCTTCAGTGCAGGAATACCTACTAATTGCTCAATATGGCATTTGTGTAGAACATTATTCGCGTCAGGATGAAAGGTGGCTTCTTACAGAAATAAGCGACCTGGCTGGAACACTCCGTCTGGATTCTATAGATTGTGTTTTATTTTTAGTAGATATTTATGACAAAGTTGAAATCGCAAACAAAGAGAGGTCTTACTTTATTCGAAAGAATGACTGAATTCAAGATAACTCGACTTTGGCCATTGGGGCTATCAAAGGAATCCTGCGAATGACAAAACAGACAACAGCAATTCTTGTCGGCGATATTGGCGGAACAAAGACCAGTTTGGCCATTTTTTCATCCAGGTCCGGACTGAGTACTCCTTTGGCGGAAGCTACCTTCTCCAGCCAGGACTATTCCAGTCTGGAGGCTATTGTCCGTGAATTCCTCTTACGGGTCAAAATCAGAGTCGATCTGGCAAGTTTTGGTGTTGCCGGTCCCGTTGTTAACGGAGAGGCGAGAATCACCAATTTGCCATGGGTTATGGACGAGAAGCGGCTGACCGATGCGCTGGGCTTTTCGCGTGTGTATCTTATGAACGATCTTATGGCATTGGCCCATGCGGCTCCGCTGCTTGAGCCAAAAAATATTCTAACGCTGAACAAAGGATGCACGGTTCCAGGTGGTGTCATTGCCGTTGTGGCGGTGGGAACCGGGCTTGGCCAAACGTATCTTATGTGGGATGGTGCCCGGTATCGCGCCTATCCTTCAGAAGGCGGACACGCCGATTTTGCGCCGGTAAACGCGATGGAGGCCCAGTTGTTGATGCACCTTCTTAATCGCTTCAAACACGTCAGCACGGAGCGGGTTTGCTCCGGAATTGGTCTTACGAATATCTACGGTTTTCTGAAAGAACACAGACATGGCGATGAGCCAGATTGGCTGGCGGAACAATTAGCTGCGGTTCGTGATCCTGTGCCGGTCATCGTCAATGTCGCACTCAATGAGGACAGGCCGAGCAGGCTTTGTCTGGCGACACTGAACACATGTTCGTTTCCATTCTGGGTGCAGAGGCTGGGAATCTGGCGCTAAGAATGATGGCCTCCGGTGGCATCTACATAGGAGGCGGTATTCCGCCACGGATCATTTCCGCGCTGCAAAGCCAATACCAAACATGTAGAACGGCAGTAACAGGATATTGAGGCACATTGCCCATCCGGTAAACTTCAGATCGTGCCGGAATTCAGGCCAAAACTTCAGAACCTCGCGATGGGCGACATCTGGATAGTACACACGTTCCACGCGCTGAATTGCAGTTTCCTGAAACAGACTGGAAATCAGCACGGTAAGCGCTGGCAGCATAAACCAGCCGCCAATACCGGTAAGAACGCCAACAACCCAGTTGAACAGCGTATGTAGCCACCCGCGTTCAATAGTTACGAAGCGATCTGTTATCCAGGTAACACTTCCGACTGCTCCGATAACAATGATTGCCGCCAACAGTGAACATGCGAGCATCAAACCTAAAAGATTCGCCTTCTTTATAGAAACAAATGTTTTTATTAATGGATACACCAGTTTAACTCCTTAATAACCGGATCGGAGGTTCCATCCCGAAAATCAATCCACAACAGCATGACAGATGAGAAGAATGACAAAAAGTAACGCAATCGGTAGTGGGTTTGTATGGATTTGATAGGTGTTTTTTCGTAAGCTTTTTGGTGATAGTTTAAACTTCACCATGACCCCGATTCCCATAATTAAAGCCATTAACACAAGTCCCCATTCTGGCAGTCCGCTGGCCCTGCATGCGGATGTAGCGGACATGAAATGAATAAACGCCACGCCCATGGCTAAAGGATTTAAAAAATAGTGAACCGGCAACAGAAACTTTTTCTGAAGTTGATTGAAACGTTTGATTCTGTCATTTATTTGTGCCGGAAGAGCCGCATAGCGCGTGGTTCCTCTGATGAGAAGGCTCAGCAAAACGTTTAAATTGGCTGCGGCCAATATCCAGGCGGCAGCCTGACCGGTGGCTTCATTATTTTCTTCATTTTTAACATGATTAAAAGCAGCGCCGATGTCTTTGTTTCGTTTTTTGTCATGGTGATCGCTTTTATCGTCAGCAAATGCGGTGGGCGCACAGTACAGGAAAAACAAGGCGCCTGATATCAAACAGACGGTCAAGAATAATTTCAAAGAAATACGAATATGGGTCATCATCTTTTCTCCTTTTCCGTTATCTTTCTGAATTACAATCAAGAATAGTTTATTTGGACATAACCACCGAATAATCGTCGTAAATACCCTTCTCCGCTGTCTGATGGCAGGCCAGGCATCACGTTCTAAAGCAATGTAAAGGGATTATAATCAGGCTATATTTTGTGGGGGGGCGAAAATTGGGGTGAAAACCTGTGAGGGCTCAATGTAGGGTGATTGTCCACCCATTCTCTGTGTACCAAAAGTGTTAATATCCAGAAGTATGGGCGGGGTAAATTCTGAACAACAGGAAGCGAATTCGCAATTATCCATAGCCTTTTTATCAGGATATTCTGAGGTAAAAGTATCAATAACACCAGAAAACACTTCCACATGCAACCCGGCTGGATGCGCAAAGCACACAACAGGAAGGAGGATGCAAACGAGTATGATGAATATGGATATTGGTTTCATGGCGATTTAACCTCATCAATATATTCGTGACAGTATGTTAATTTAAGGTAATTTGTCAAGCTGTTTGCAGTATTTATTTTTTCTCTGCAAGGCCCACAACCGTTCGAAATCCAGTGTCCTCGCATGACTCGAAAGGGAAACGATCAAGGACTGCTGGAATTGGGCCCCCGTCTCTGGGCTCACCTTCCATCCCTCCGATAACGGCATACCGATTTTCATGTGTCATATCTTTGGAAGGGTCGGTCAATACTCGCAGCGCCCACTCGGCAAGCCCTTCGTTCATGCCCCGAATACCAAATGCATTTGGAGTGTAAAAAGCGGCAGGCATTTGTTCGTTTAGATCACGCACAGAACTGGTCGGGATATCTTTTCCGTTGGATTGCAGCCGATTGGCCCCTTCGATCAGTACATACAACCACTCCGTCTGGGTGGGCAACCGTCTGCCGAAAAAATTTGCAAAAGCTGACGCACCGTAACCTGTCGCACGCAACACGGGATTGGATGCCATTGCAGCATCGCTGACATGAAACTCATTATCGCGATATACGATTGGCTCATAACCATCATATACCGCGCCCAGCAGGTACCAAATTGCACCGTCGCCTTTCACAACACCATTTTCAATGATAATCCGCGCACGGTTGTGATTCAAAAAATCTACATATTGCAGGTTAGTTACCAAAAAAACGTCCATATCAAATCCTGTGACTTCAACCAATTCGCCTGAGGACGCTCCAAAACCGGATGGCAGGACCATCCTGCCGCCTGGAATGTGTTGCTGCCTTCCGACATGCTCTATAGTGTCTTGTATCATCGCGTTTGATAACGATCTGCGGTCGTGGGACTGGATCGCCGGTCCCGCTTCTTTGTTATTATTGTAAACGACCGCAGGACTGTTTTCCCTGGAAATCGAGATATCGAATTTATCCATAAATTGCCAGAGTATCATGAGCAATACCGAAACTGCAGTGACAGCAACACCAGTCCTAATCCATTTGGACCTGGAAAACATGGACGCTGGTTTCGGTTCTGTTGAAACATCCACCCGCTCAAGGGCTGCAACTGCATGAACGACTAAATCAATCCGGGCAAGCAACTCCTGCACGGATGCTAACCGTTCATTGCGGTCCTCCGCTGTAGCTTTTTGAATGATCATGTCCAGTTGTTGAAAAAATGGATCGCTGGTTTGCTTCAGCCTGGCGCTTTTAAACGGAATCGTCCCTCGCTTGATTTTTCCCTCAACAGCTTCGTAGAGGATCTTGCCGAGAGAGAAAACATCGGCCCTTTGATCGGCTCTTTTAAAATCGGAAAAATGCTCCGGAGACATGTATTGAGGTGTGCCTTTTACATCAATGGATTGCGTGACCGACTTTAGTCTGTGCGAGCGCGCCAGGCCAAAGTCCGCAATCTTCGGGGTTTGATGATCCATAAGGATATTTTCAGGCTTCAGATCACGATGCACGATTCCGATACGGTGCAACGCCAGAACACCTTCCAGTACCAGCATGAAGCAATCTCTTAACCAGTTCCTGACTGCGACTTCGTCTGGAAAAAATCCATCTTCCGGCATGGTTGCCCGCAATGAACCACCAGGAACATATTCCATGGCGATATATTCAATTGTAGCATCTTTTTCGCATATTTTCAGGGTCACGGAATCGTAATCATATACTTGCAGAACATTGGGATGGCAAACCTGAGCCATGGCCTGGACTTCACGTCGAAACCGCTGAACCGAAGTTTCGGCATCCTCGTCGTCTTTTTCGATGGATTCCAGCCATTCCCTTGATATCACTTTTATGGCGACATCACGATTCAGATTGTTTTGATGCGCACGATAGACCTCGCCCATGCCGCCTTTATCAAGGAACTCAAGAATAACCCATTTATCATTAAGCACATCACCCATTTTCAGTGTGGTGCTACAAGATTCTGTCATTATGGATAAGCCCTTTTCATCATTCAAAGCTGAACTCTGCAACGATTGGATCAAATAAGCACCCCGATTATCGCTATGATGTCATTTTCGCATTTTCCAGGAACTGCGATTGACAATTGCTGCTTTGCCGATTATTTCAAGTTTGGATTTATTTTACTAAAATGGTTGCATTTCATCTTAAAGTCAAGATGATGCGTATTCAAGAATGGCAAAAAGCTGTCGTGCGGAGGATTTCCGGCAGTCAAGCTGCCGTATGTCTGATGTGGAAGCCGGTCCATGGGGGGGCCAAAATATCTTTTGGCAGACGATCTGCTCATAAATCTCCCCCTCAATCTCCCTTTTCCAAAGGGGGGGAAGTTATCCGGCGATTATCTAATTACTCGTCCAACAGCCCCCTCCCACCAGGCAAAGGACTACGTTTATACTTTTCCTTTATCTTGGTGGATTGCATTCAAGAATAGCAATAAGTCGCACTTCAGCCTCTCTTCCTGCTGAACAACTTGAACAGCTCGAACCAGACAACGCTCAATATGCCGGCGGATACGCATATAACAACATCTACCGGATGTATCAACGAGAATCGGAATATCTCTCTAAGAAATGGAATATTCAGAACAAGACCCAGAAAGACAACCGCGCCGCCGGTTACCCACCAGAGAGCTGCATTGGAAGCCTGGTGGATATTGCCAATGGTGCTGGTCCAGGAACGGTTGGTCATCATAAGCCCAAGGTTGGCGATTATCAAGGTCGTAAATGCCAAAGTTCGGGCCTCAAGTTCACCCTGCCCACGGGCAAGACAGACGCCAAATATAGTCAGAAGCATTGCCAGAACACTCAGTCCCTGAAGTGTACTCAGCAGCAGGACGCGCTTGCTGAACAACGCCTCCTTTGGATCGCGGGGCGGCCTGTTCATCGCATCCGCCTCAGCCGGCTCAACCTCATAGACTATGGAACAGGCTGGATCTATTATCAGATGGAGGAAGGCTATATGGATTGGCATGAATAAAAGCGGCCAGTTAAAAAGCACCGGTATAAGAGACATCCCGGCGATCGGGACATGGATAGCAAGGAGATAGGCCATTGCCTTTTTCAGGTTGTCAAAGATACGCCGCCCCATTTTTACTGCGCGTACGATGGATGCAAAATCGTCGTCCAGGAGTACGAGATCAGATGCCTCTCGCGCCACGTCAGTGCCACGTCCCCCCATGGCGATGCCTATATGGGCAGATTTAAGGGCCGGGGCATCGTTCACTCCGTCTCCGGTCATGGCGACGATCTCACCGCTTGCCTTGAGCGCCTTGACCAGTCGAAGCTTCTGTTCAGGCACAACTCTGGCGAAAATGTTGACCGTTCTAATTCTGCTTTGCAGCTCCTCATCACTCATGATGTCCAATTCCGGACCTGTGATGACCTCATCCCGTTGGACAAGGCCGATCTGCCTTGCAATGCTCCGCGCCGTACCTGGATAGTCACCGGTGATCATCACCATTCTTATGCCAGCCCGGTAGCAATCCTGGAGTGCAGGCGCCACAGTCGGTCTGACCGGATCGGCCAATCCCACCAATCCGAGAAACTCGAAGGTGAAATCGTGCTGTTGACTCGGCAGACCCGCCTCACGGAAGTACGAGCGTGCTACGCCCAGCACCCTAAGTCCATCATCGGCCATCCGGGTCACCGTTGACATCATCTCTTCCTGTTGACTATCACTGAAATGACAGAGGTCGGCGACCGCCTCGGGGGCGCCTTTGGCTGCAATTACATAGTCCATCCCCTCCGGCGCTCTACAGACATGAGACATGGCGAGAAGTTCCGGAGATAAGGGGTATTCTTTCTCAAGGTGCCAATCACCGTGAAGATGCTCGGTGTGAGCGAGATACGCTTCGCCGAATTCCTTGATTGCCCGCTCCATGGGATCAAAGGGATCGCGCTGACTGGCGAGGATGCTGAATTCCACCAGATCGTGAAATGTGTCTGGCGGCGGGTCGCTGCGGAATTCACCGATGTTGCACAAAATCCCGTCCGAGTGGAGCGCAGTAACCGTCATCCGGTTCAGAGTCAGGGTACCAGTCTTGTCAACGCAAAGGACAGTCGCTGAACCGAGTGTCTCTACCACAGGCGCGCTGCGGGCAAGAACATTGGTTCGGGAAAGTCGCCATGCCCCCAGCGCCAGAAAGATCGTCAAGACCACCGGCAGCTCGTTGGGCATGACCGCCATAGCCAGGGTAAGTCCAGCCAGCACGCCATCGAGCCAGGCGCCGCGAGTTATTCCGTAAACCAGTATAAGAATGGCGCATAGCCCAAGGACTGCCGTTGCAAGAACCCGCACGAGACGACCTGTTTCACGCTGAAGCAGCGTCTCCTCCCCCGTCACTGTTTGCAGGGCTTTTCCGATTTTGCCGATGGCGCTCTGCTGTCCGGTGGCAATCGCGCGGGCGATTCCTTGACCACGCACCACCAAGGTTCCGGAAAAAACAAAGGGCAGATCATCCCCTCCCGGCTGCACAGCAGGTGAAGAGGCATCGCCACACACTTTGCGTACCGCCACAGATTCGCCGGTCAGTAGCGATTCGTCGGTTGATAGGCTGGTGCAGTCCAGCACCAAAGCATCAGCAGGAACCCGGTCCCCCTCGGCAAGGAGAATGATGTCGCCACGAACCACTTCACGACCGGCAATCCGCTGCTGAGCACCATCGCGGATAACCATGGCTCTGGGGCTGGAGAGATCCCGGAGGGCCTCCAGCGCCCGTTCTGTTTTCCGCTCCTGAAAAAGGGTGATCCCCATAACGAAAAAGACAAAGGCCAGAAGCATCAGTGCTTCCTGCATGTCTCCAACCATCAAATAAATTGCGCCGCAGGCCACCAGCAGAAGGAACATCGGTTCGCGCATGATATCGAACGCCATGCGCAGGTTCCCCCGTTGTTTGGATGACGGAAGTTCGTTGGGACCTTCTTCTCCAAGAATCCTTTCAGCTTCGAGTGAGGTCAGTCCTATTAGTCCATGAATATCAGGCTTTCGATCCATTTATTTCCTTGTACCGCTCCATAGAAGTTTAGCATCCCACTTCGACACTTGGGCCTCAAAATCAGCAATATCCTTTTCGAAATCCCACTGAAGACGCGCCTTGCCATTCTCGGCAAGAAACTGGCCGCAAGAACCAGATATCCGATTCGCCGCCGGTTTGTCCTTGGCGCAGGCAGCAACGGTCTGAGTATATTTACGATCTTTCCAGAGACTGGCACCCTCTATAAAGGCATAAGCCAGACTGTTACGCGCCATGCGCTTAAGCTGAAGATAGCCCAATTCCTGATCCATAACGGCCCGCTGATATTCCCGTGTCATCTCCGAACGTGAGACACCCTCGTCGTCCGTCGCCAAGGCAACAGGAACGCCGTAACGGATATAGGTTTTAAGTGGATGTTCCTTACCCTTGACACCAAGAATAACATCGTTGCTGGTCAGCAGGATTTCCACGAGAATATCGCGTCGGGCCATCTCCCGCAAAAGATCGAAACAACCATCTTCATACATAATATCCACCCCGTGACCTATTCTCATTGCATGGGCTTTTCTTACCGAATCCCCAACATGAAAACGGAGTCCTTCCGGAGGTACCAGCCCTGGAGCCAGTTCTCCCCCATGCAGGGTCAGTTGCACCTGTGGATAGACGGTATGAAAGTAATCCAGCATAAGCATCTGGATGGGAAAATCCGCCATGGGAACATTGGCATCTTCCGGCATTACAAGATTCAAACCCACAAATCGTGGATCAGCGGCAGCCAGTTCGAAACCGGCGAGAATTTGGGCAAAGACAACCTCCCGCGGCAACCCCCTCAAAACTTGATAAAGATAGCGTGTGGCAACGCCGCACCCTGGATCGGACTGCTCCCCGCCACATTTCAACTGCTGCCTCATTACTGTCTCAGCCTGATCCATTTCATTTTTGACCGCAACCAGGATATCCTTCATACCCTGTGCCAGGAGCTTCGATCTCATACTGCCAAAATCATTATCCCATCCCGTTTGGACCGCCAGATTTCCGATACTACGGCCTTCAGGTGTGATCATCAGCTCCAGATAACTGACCCTGCCTGCCGCCGCCCGGCTGACCACCTCGGCCAGCATGTTCCCCCGTCGCTTTTTCGTGGTGATGTCGAATTTTTCAAATGTATCGAAAAAATGGTCATGACCGCTTTGGCCTGAATACTGCCAGTTGCGCATTGACCAGGCATCGATTATCGTCCGGTAGAGAACGGAATCCTTAAAAGCCTGTTTTACCTCTGGACGACCGGTGAGCGCATCACAAGGCGGAGACATAGCCTGAAATGTCTTTTGGTCAATGCACAATCCGTCTTCCGCCGCCCAACTGATCATGGATTCGGCGTAAACGGCTCCGGAAAGATGGCTGTGGAGATCACCGCCCTTGGGCATCTGCCTGAGGAAGGCATAAAGAGAGCCTGGTTGATCCCGGATGGATTCCATGAAAAGAGCAGTTTTTTGCTCTGAGGTCCTGTTTGCATGATCATTCGCGAGGACTGGCAGGTCCACAGCAGGCATAGCGCAAAGCAAAAAAATGATCAGGGTAAGCCGGGAAAACCGTTGCGACAACTTTGACCCAGAGCTATTATTCATTGAATTTTCCTCTATAAACGGTCATGGCACGGTCTATGCCGCCCCCAAGAATGACCAAAATATATAAAACTTGTAGCCGACACAAGAGCGTCGGCTACAAGAGCGCTTCTCACGCGAAGACGGTAAGGGCGACCGGCCGGTCGCCCCTACATGTTTCGTGTGTTTCGTGTATTTCGTGGTTTAAAAGTGTTTTCACGGTAAAAAAAATATTATCAATCCATCGACTGGATAATCTGTCTTTCACGAATCGCTGAAAGCAGTTTTTCAATAAGCATTTCCGGAAGCATTCCATATCGAACGGTTCCATCCAGGGTTCTTACGGAAAGGGTTCCCGTTTCTTTTTCTTTGGCGCCGATTGTCAGAATTATCGGAATATGGTTAATCTGGGCTTCACGAATTTTCTTGTTCAGGCTTTCGGTTCGGCCATCAATCTCTACCCTTATGCCGTGTTTCTCAAACATGTCTCTTACCGCTTCGGCATGGGAAATCAGCTCATCATTGATGGGAAGCATCGCTACCTGAACCGGCGCCAGCCACAGAGGAAATTTCCCTGCAAAATGCTCGACAAGAATCCCGAAAAACCGCTCGATAGAACCGTAAATCACCCGATGTATCATGATGGGCCGGTGTTTTTCGTTATCTTTCCCGGTATATGTCAGATTGAACCGTTCCGGCAGCGCCATATCCAGTTGAATGGTTCCGCACTGCCAGGTGCGACCCAGGGCATCCTTGATATGAATGTCAATCTTGGGGCCGTAAAATGCACCGTCTCCTTCATTGATTTTATACGCTTTTCCGTACGCGTTCAGCGCGGATTTCAATCCATTGGTCGCCTCTTCCCATTGTTCATCTGCTCCAATGGATTTTGCCGGCCGGGTAGAGAGTTCGAGATGAAAACTCAGACCGAAGGTATGATAAATTCTTTCAACCAACTGCAGAACCCCAAGGATTTCTGACTCAATCTGATCTGGCATCATAAAAATGTGGGCATCGTCCTGGTGAAACGCGCGAACCCGGAAAAGACCCGAAAGCACGCCGCTCAGCTCGTGCCGATGTACGAGTCCTATTTCTCCGGCGCGTATGGGGAGATCCTTGTAAGAATGGGGCTTTAGCCCGTAAAGTAGCATTCCTCCCGGACAATTCATGGGTTTGATGGCGTATTCTATCTCATCCACCTGGCTGGTGTACATGTTCTCGCGGTAATTTTCCCAGTGACCGCTGCGCTCCCATAACCCACGGTTCAGCATGATCGGTGTTTTGGTCTCAACATAACCGGCCACCCGGTGCTCCGCGCGCCAATATTCCAGAAGGGCGTTCCAGATAACCATTCCCCTGGCGTGAAAAAAAGGCATTCCCGGCGCCTCATCGTGAAAGCTGAACAGATCCAGCGCTGCGCCGATCTTTCGATGATTTCGTTTCTTGGCCTCTTCGATGAACTGAATATGGGCTTTAAGTTCTTTTTTGTCAAAAAAAGCTGTTCCATAAATCCGCTGAAGTTGAGCCTTTGATTGATCCGCCCTCCAGTAGGCCCCTGATACTTTCATGAGCTTGATGGCCTTTACAAAGCCGGTGTGGGGAAGATGCGGTCCTCGGCAGAGGTCAATAAAATCCCCCTGCTCGTACAGGGAAATGGTCCCATCCGTCAAATCCCTGATCATCTCCAGCTTGTACGGTTCATTCTGATAAACGGCCAGGGCTTCGGCTTTTGAGACTTCACGGCGTTGGAACGGAATTCTGGCATGAACGATACGCTGAATCTCCGCCTCAATTTTGGGGAAATCAGCTTCCGATACTGGCCCCATGTCTATGTCATAATAAAATCCATCCTCAACCACAGGACCGATGGTCAGTTTCGCGCCCAGAAACACATTCAGAATGGCCTGAGCCATGACATGAGCCGAGCTGTGTCTTAAAATGGACAGGGCTTGCGGGTCCTGGGTGGTAATCAATCGAATGGAGGCGTCTGTTTCAACCTTTGTGCTTAGATCAACCAATTGGCCGTCGATTTCCATGGCCACGCAATTTCTGGCCAAACCTTCGGAGATGCTCATGGCAATGTCTGTCCCTGAAGGAGGGGCTTCAAAAGTTTTACAGCTTCCATCTGGAAGGGTAATTTGAATCATTCTTGTCTCGCTTTTATGGGTTTTGAATTCTGATTTTTCAATTACATTATCATTTAAGGAAAATGGCTGTTCAGGTCAAGGATATTTTACATGAAAACCATCAGTTTTCCGACTTCAGTCTTTCGCTTGAGCTCCTGAGCCTTTATTTCCCAAGGTTATCTTTCTTGACACCAGTCAACATTTTGATTAAAAATTACCCCATGAAAAATCTACGATTTCGCCAGGCGGTTTACGCCGGTGATATGAAGTCTCCCAAGCTGCCTTCCCAAAATCATTATCTTGAAGTCTATGTCAACTGATCGATGGAGAAAGCATTGATGAAATATCGTGATCTGATCCAATTTGGACCCATTACCTCGGTGGTCAAACTGGTGACATCGTCTGAAACGGAAATTGCCGAGAGTCTCGTCAAACAATATGTTTTTTCTCAGAAGATCAAAGAGGATATCCGGGAAATTATTGTCAAAAACCTCTCTGTTGCTCCATCCGGAGAGACCCTGGGTATTCAGATTGTGGGCAGTTACGGCACAGGCAAATCCCATCTGATGGCGGTTATCTCCAGCATTGCGGAAAATGAGTCGCTTCTGAGTCATCTGCAGGATGATGGAATCCGGGAGGATTTTAAAAAGTTCGCCGGTCAATACAAGGTGCTCCGGTTCGAAATTGGAACAGACAAACCACTGAAGGATGTTGTCTTCGCCCATATTGAACGATTTCTGGAAACTCTTGGTATTCAATTCACCTTTGATGAGACATCCAATTTTTCCTGGAAAGTGCAGATTCAGCAGATGATGGCTGAATTTGAGGAGACATTTCCAGACAAGCATCTGCTGATCGTCATTGACGAACTGCTGGAATATCTGAAGGGACGCAGCCCCAATGTTCTCAGCAATGCTTTGATGCTGCTGCGTCAACTGGGTGAGATGTGCGACAATTCGCGATTCAAGCTGATGTTTGGTGTACAGGAGTATCTCTATCGTTCCCCTGAATTTCAGCATGAGTCTGAGATTATGAACAAGGTTGAGGATCGATATGCGGATATTCTGATCACCAAAGAAGATGTCTCCTTTGTGGTCAAGGAAAGGCTGCTGAAAAAAAATGAACATCAGAAGGCGCTTGTTCGACAGCACCTGTCCGGATTTTCTCACCTCTTTGGAGACATGCAGAACCGTTTCAACGAATATGTGGAATTGTTCCCGGTTCATCCACGTTATATCCACCATTTTGAGCGGGTTAAACACGGCAAAAGCCAGCGGGAAATTCTGAAGGTGTTAAGCCTCAATTTTGAAGAGATCATTGATACCGATGTGCCATCCCTGATACCGGGCCTGATAACATACGACAGTTACTGGAAAGAACTATCCAGTTCCATGAACAACATTCCGGATATCCGCAAGATCAAGGATATTTCGGAAATCATTCATGATAAAATCCACGCTTATTTCACTGGCGCGCGGTCCAATAAAAAACCGGTAGCAACCGCCATTGCCAATGCCCTGTGCCTGTCCATTCTCTGTGATGATCTGAACAAGAAAAACGGCGCCAACCCCAAGTCCCTGTGTGACGACCTTTGCATCACCATGCCGGGGGTAACTGATAGCGAACTGCTTCTGGCCAATGTCGAAACCATCGCCAAGCAGTTGGTGACCGCGACCAGCGGTTCATACATTGATGTCAACGATCAAACTCATGAATTCTATGTTCGGGTGGAGGGGGGAAGAAATTTTGACCAGGATATCAAGGATTATGCGGAGCAGGTGCTTTCACGGGACCCGGAACGATCCGATGCCTATTTCTTTGATTTAATGCAGCATATCATCATGCTGAATCAGAACGCCTATCGGCCGGGATTTAAAATTTTCGCGCACAGTCTGAACTGGCTGGATAAGAAATCGTACCGCCTGGGCTACATTTTTTTTGGCAATCCCAACGAGCGCAGCACCACTGAGCCGATTCAGGAATATTATATTTTCTTCTGTCCGATATTCTCCAAAACAAACATCAATGAAGTGGCGGATGAAGTCTATTTTGATATGTCTGATTTGAGCGATGACGTTAAAAACGCCATCCGATTATTTGGTGCGGCCAAATCCATGGAGGGACCTGCCCCCAGCCATCAGAAAAGTGCATTCAGGGACAAACTGGATACGCTGTTAAAGCGTGCCACCGCCCTTTTTGAAACCGAATATCTCGAAAAAACCAATGTCATTTATAACGGCGAGAGCAAACCCCTAAAGTCTTTTCCACTACCAGCGGAAGGCAGTACAAAAGAACAGATTTTCGGCAGTGTCGCCGCCCGTCTGCTCAATAACCACTTCAATGAAAAACATCCGCACTATCCGGCTTTCAAGGATTTGAATCGTCCGATCAGCAAAGACAATTTCGATGGAATGATAAAAAACGCCCTGACCAGAATCGTAAAACCTGGCCAGGCGAACCGCGAAGGCGAGGCGATTTTGACTGGACTGGGGCTCTGGGCCGGGACCATGATTGATATCCAGAATTCACGGTTCGCTCAAAGCATCCTGGAAAAGCTGGCGGAAAAAGGAGGCAGTGTTGTTCTAAATCGGGACGAGATTCTCTATTGTCATTATGCAAAACACAACCTCTGGTATTCATCGGATTATCATCTGGAATATCAATTGGAGTTTGTAGTTCTGGTTGCGCTGGTATTTACCGGCAAAATCGAAATCACCATCAACAGCACCCGGATGATCAATGCCCTGACTATTGATGAGGCGCTGAAGCTGAACAACGATGACATGTCCTGCTTTGCCAATGTCAAATCCTCTAAAAAGATACCGGGAGAGGCTATCAGAACCCTTTTTGAATCCCTGGGTTTGCCTGATCTGACGGTGGAGTTGGAGAAAGGTGAAACCTATATTCAGATCGCTACAAAAGCAAAGGAAATGGTTGATCGGGCAGTTAAGGCAAAAACGTTGGCGGCAACCGGCATCAAATGCCGAAACATTGCGCTGATTCCCGAGGAGCAGGTTTTGGCTCACCAGTCCGCGCTTGAACGGCTTTCGGCAACCCTGGACCAGATTCAGCCTTATAATACTATCGGCAAACTGAAAAACTTCCCTTTTTCATCTGATAAATTGAAAGAGATTTTCTCTGCCTACCAGCTTTGCTCGCAAATTGAACAACTGTATGACCGGTCACAGAAATTTTCTAAATTAGTCACCTATCTGGTTCAGGCGCGCTCATTTCTGGCACCGGATGAACAGTCGCTGACTGTTGATATCCAAAATGCCATTGATCAACTGCCGCAAAAGCTCTCATCCAGCGACAAAACCGAGATCACCCGGTATGAAACCACGTTGAAGGCCCTTATTGACCGGTATGCCGATTACTATCTGACCGGCTACACCCGATACCGACTATCCAGAGAATCGGCGCTACAACAAGAAAAGATCATGACATCGGACAATAAGCGGATTTGCGACATCATCCGCGATGCCGATTTTTTATCGCCCTTGGAATATACCAACTGGCTGGATATCATCACATCCCTGAAAGAAGGGGATGAAACTGTAACCAAAGACAGGGTGAAAGAAGAGCCTTATCATGATTTCAACCCGAAAGACCATGCCGGAAAGCAGGTTTACCGAATGGCCGATCTTGAGGAACAGCTTCAGGTTATCCTGGATAAATGGATAAAGGCCATGCGTTCCATCTTCAAAGATCCAAGCGTGACAGGTAATCTGGATATGCTGGATGCAAACGAACAGGCACTGGTAGAGAATTTCAGAAATGGAACCTGCGATCTGACAGTCGCCAATGCGCCCCAATTGCGGAAACTGATTGCCACACTCTCCAAGGGCATTGAAAAGGTCGAGTTGACCGCAGAAAACATCAAATCCATATTCAGCAAACCATTGACGCCAAACGAGGCCATTTCTGCCATAACGGACTGGATCAATAAGCTCTGTGAAGGAAAAGAGCGAAGCAAAATACGGATGGTATTGAAAGGGTAACCGGAGTGAAAGATCAAACTGTGGATGATGGGCGGGAACATGTCAGAAATCAGCTTCGGATGACAGACATGATAATCTTCCAGAAATCCCAGCGAAACCACATTGGAATCGTGTTGACAGACGCCCCGGATATCCGTTCTCTTCCCATTTTTCAAAACCCGATGTCGCCGGTTGATATGGGAAAAGAACTGGCGCAGTGTTTGCGAAATCATCAGAAAATAGCGGAAGAAGGCGGTATTGTAAAACCCCGCCAATCAATAACTCAGTCAAAATCGTTTTCGAAAAGTCTATATTTTTGTCTGGATGCATGTATTACGGACATACTGCAGAAAGGGCTGAAAGAATTCCCCTGGATAAACATCCCCGCAACCGTTATCCATAACATGGGGATTCTGCTGGAACCCGAATTGAAGCAATCCGTCAGAGTACTGAAAGATTTTTCCCGGCATCACGGACTGATCTTAATCAGCAACTGCATGATTGATAACCATCGCCTCTATCTGACAAAAGAACATGAAGACACTTATTTTGACCTGTCTGATGTAACCTATCAACTGAGCGAAGCAAAATACGAATGGGATTGAAAGGGTAACGGGATTGAAAGATCACACTATGGACGATGGACCTAAACATGTCAAAAATCAGCTCCGGAAGAGAACGCGAGTACCACAGCCTAAAGGCCTTCCCGGCGCTGAAGATGCAGGAAGTCAGCGAACAGCCCAACCGGTGACCTGCCTTGGAATGTCGTTTGATTCCGATGAAAACAGACGGGAATATTTCAGAAATGAATTACGCGGGAAATTGCCGGAACTCAAGCAGATGGAGGGTTTCCCAATTGGCAAAGATGAAGACATCATCGCCCTGAGCGACCCGCCCTATTACACCGCCTGCCCCAATCCATGGATCAATGATTTTGTTACCGAATGGGAAATGGAAAAAGACGACATTCCCGGCAGAAAACCGGATTTTCAGGTGACAGAACCATACGCCAGCGATGTCAGTGAAGGAAAGAACAACCCCATTTACAATGCTCACAGCTATCACACCAAAGTGCCGCATCCGGCCATCATGCGCTATATCCTGCACTATACCCAGCCGGGCGATATCGTATTTGACGGTTTTGCGGGTACCGGCATGACCGGTGTGGCGGCCCAGATGTGCGGCAACCCGGACAATGAACTGAAGCATCGGATTGAAATTGAATGGCGGGAAATGTTCGGCAAAACACCCCAATGGGGTCCACGAAAAGCTATCTGCGGCGATCTGTCCCCCATCGCCAGCTTTATCGCCTACAATTATAATACGCCGGTGGATGTTGATGAATTTGAAAAAGAAGCAAAACGGATTCTGAATGAAGTCGAAGCGGAATGCGGCTGGATGTATGAAACACGGCACCCGGAAACTGGAGCGGTTGGAAAAATTAATTATGTGGTCTGGAGTGATGTCTTTGTTTGCCCGGACTGCGGGGGAGAAATCATCTTCTGGAATGAGGCAGTGGATAAGCAGGCAGGCAAGGTTAAAGATAATTTCAACTGTACCCATTGTCACGCGCTCCACACCAAAAGAAGTGTCTCCAAAGCCAAACGGACCCTTTATGATAAACATGTAGAGCCTGCTTCCAGCAGGCTATCAATTTCCCAGCAAGATGCCAGCGCGAACTTTACGACCAGCCAGCAGGATGCTGGCTCTACCATTACCCAAACCAAAACAGTACCGGTGCTGATCAACTATACTGTGGACGGAAAACGGCATGAAAAATCTCCTGATAATTTTGATCTGGCATTGATCCAGAAAATTGAAGGGATGGATATCCCGTACTGGTTTCCGACAGATAAAATTCAGAAAGGAGACAAAACGGGGGAACCTTTGAGGGAAGGAATCACCTACGTTCATCATTACTATACAAAGCGCGCGCTTTATGCACTGTCCATTTTATACGAACAGGCACGAAGGCTTACCATTGCCGGAGATGGGCATGTCGAATTTTTTATTGAACAGGCTACTCTTGGACTGTCAAAGCTAAATAGATATGGACCAACCCATTTCAGCCAAGTAAATAGGTACTTATCGGGTACATTATACGTTGGTTCTCAAGTGTCTGAGGTCTCTCCAGAGTACATCCTGAAAGGGAAATTAAACAGGCTATTGAATGCGTTGAATTTAATGCTTTGTCGTCAAATCATCACTCAGCAATCTGCTAATAACTATGTTCAAATAGCTGACTGCTCCATCGACTACATTTTCACAGACCCTCCCTTTGGTGCCAACATAATGTATTCCGAACTTAATTTTCTTTGGGAAAGCTGGCTCAAGGTAAAAACCAACAACAAAACCGAAGCAATCGAAAACAGGTCACAGGGAAAGACCATCCAGGATTACCATGTCATCATGACTCGCTGCTTCAAAGAGTATTTCAGGATATTGAAGCCAGGCAAATGGATGACCGTGGAATTCAGCAATACCAGCGCAGCAGTGTGGAACGGCATTCAGACCGCCCTGCAACGGGCAGGATTTGTCATAGCCAATGTTGCATCAATTGACAAACAACAGGGAAGCTTTAATGCTGTTACCTCAACAACCGCTGTTAAGCAAGATTTGGTCATCAGTTGCTACAAGCCCTCAGATAATTTTGAACACCAATTTACAGACAACACCGGTAACACCCAAAGCGTGCGGATGTTTCTGGAAGAACACCTCAAGCACCTACCGGTTCATTTCATCAAAAATC
>JBAXVB010000159.1:0-8557 GCA_037129415.1 Deltaproteobacteria bacterium | reverse complement strand
ACCGCTGGGTCAGTTTATTCGAGCATAAATGGGTCAAATATTGTTAGCGCTGAGGCAGACTTAAGTTGACCACATTTTATATGCGAATTGTACACCAATATGCGGACATATTCTTTGGAAATATATAACAAAGAGATTTATTGTGATGGTGCAAATGAAACAGGGGAGTTAAAAACAATGAAATTCGAATTTATTACAAGATCAATTCCGGCTGTATTGATTTTCCTTTTAGTTGGGGTCAGTCACGCGCAGCCCGTTCATCCCGACATTTATGTCGATAAAGGGGCCTGCCCTTTTGAATGTTGCGCTTATGGCCACTGGAAAGCTGAAAAGAAAACGATCCTTTACGCCAGACCAGACAAAAAATCAGAACGTGTCGAAAAATGCTTGGCGGGGTCTTCGGTAATTGCCGAGACAGGGGAAGTGCATACGGTCGCCGGAAGGTTTCTTTTAAAGAAAGCTTGGAAAAAATACAAGCCTGGCGATATCCTCTGGGTCTATACATACACCGGCGAAGGAAATTTCAAGGTGTGGGATGATGGACGGTTCGTTGAAATGCTGCTGGATTTCAGCCCTTATGGCGGCAGTTCCGGTTGCCGGTGCGAAGTGGAAAAAGACTGCTGGGGGGAGTTGGATAAAAAGCTGAAAATGACCTGGTGGGTGAAAATCAAAAATGCAGACGGCATCACCGGATGGACGGATGAACCGGATCATTTCAGCGGAGCTGATCTATGCGGGTAGTCAATGACATTGTGGCATTTATATTTCTGGCAGGAATTGCAGGGGTTGGTTGTGACAATAAAATATCCGGACCTGAACGGTCCTCCTTATCTGAAAGCGTTGAAAAGAAAAGGGATCGTCTGGAAAAACAGGTGGCAAAAATTGGAGAGCTAATTGCGGCAAAAGAATATCAAGCTGCCGACAACGTGCTGAAAGACCTGGATCGACAATTTCCCGACGATCTTGTGTCCGCTAACTCCGAATTGGTCTATGTGTGGATTTGCGGGGCATCCAATCGTGATCTGGCTGAATACCGAATGACACTCAATCAAAAACTGGGAAGGGTTGATTCGATCATTAACAAAGACACCTTTGCAATTGATGGAGTCGTGACAGGGAAAACCCAACAGGAAGGGTCCGGTGGTTTTTGGAGGTTTGTGGTAACAACTCCGGGCAAAGATCATTATTCTTTTATGTGCAGTGCTACGGCAGTCCCTTATTTCAGAATCCATGGAGCGGATATTGACGTGGTTAATGGTTACGAAAAACTGCAAGATGTTTACAACAGAGTGACGCTGGTCATTCCGAATCACCAGTACAGACATGTTGACCAGGTCTGTAAAAACAAGGACTGTAATGGTATCTGCCCTACAGCTATCATTATGAATCCTTGATTCTTAGGAATATCATACATAAGACAATGAATAATGATGAATCACTGGATACTGTTGGTTTCAGGAATTCTTCGTCATTTTACAAATAAAGGAGAAACTACATGTCAGTTGATATAGCTCGCCACTCTCCCTGCGCATCAGGTTGAGCCTGTTGTTGGAACTGCTTAATTGAAAACAAGAGGCTTTCTATCTGCTTTTTGGTAGAATTAAATGAAATGGTTTTCGTCCCAGCCGTTTCGTCCATATACAAGTTGCGATTGATTTCGACCATTATTGACGCTACCCGGCGATCTTTCCTGTAGAACGCCATTGGCACCATGGACCCTTTGTATGGTTTGTTCATTCGCACACTGTAGCCCACCCTCTTGAGGTTCCGCACGGTCATTTGGCTCAATATTTTGGGCGTGTGAAAGGAATCTGTGCCAATGCAGAACTCCGGCCTTGGAATCGTTTGGTCGTTATCGCACTGCAAAGGGTGACTTGGGAAACTGTGACAATCGACAATTAGCGCCTTTCCGTACTTTTTTAATTCGATTTTCACTTCCGTCAAGAGCGATTGATGGTGAGTCTCGTAGTATTGGGATACCAGAGTTCTGATCTCCTGCGGTTTGAGTGCCCGCTTGAGTCTCTTTCCACCGGTGGTGAGGGTGTATATCATCCCCATTCCTACCTTGCTCATAGACTCCTCGGCATCGTCCGGAAAACGCTCTACATCCACAAGAAGCCTGGAGATGGGAAACCGCAGTATCGTTGCCTCCGGCAAGGCAAAAAGCTCGTCAGTGAACGCATCTGTCACCAAGATCAGTTCAGCGGCGAGATCGTCGTCTGAAAAAACGATTTGGTCCCTCAAATGTTTGGGAATTACGTCAGATGAGTGCGGAATATGAAGAATCATTGTGGGTTCCAACAAGAGAAACTCTTAATCCTCTTCTTTGGAAAAAGAGGCTTTATGGGCGTTGCAGGCAGCGATTCCTCCGATAGCACAGATTTGGACATCAACCGGCAGCACCAAGCCGTCGGCATTCACGTTGTTGATATCTTCCTGAAGCAAAGTGATTTTCATGGCTGTTCTCCACAGTAAAAATAATTACATCTGAAGATGTGGTTGTTGTCATTCAGGATGAAGTCGTCTGCACATGGGATCATGTGCAGCATGTTTCATTCGATGAACAATGTTATCTGCAATTGTCATGATTAAAATCAAAGGCCGCGCAGAGGTATCGGAACACGGCTTTTTTGTTTCGGGATCGACTGAAAAACAAGGTGACTGATAAAGATACCGTAAATGAAAAACACGGGACAGATACTGGATAAAATCTGTCACAATAAAAAAGGGGTTACAGCTTTTCGCTGTAACCCCTTGATTTTTCAAGTGCCGAGGGACGGAATCGAACCGCCCACACGGGGATTTTCAGTTTGTTTTAGGCCATTTTCACCCTTTTTCACCTCCCGTCATATATCATATCAAACTACTTGACATTACAGTAAAAAACATCCATTATACCCACCAAGTAAAATCATTTAAAAACATGTTGCTTCAGCCCAAAAAGCTGGATAAATGCTGGATAGAATTTGATGATTTAGCGAAACGCTGGATAAATTCAAAAAAAGCTGGATAGCCGCTGGATAGGTGAAAATATGGAATGGAAAAAGGCAGGTCGGGGGATCAGGTTCAAGGAACATCATGAACGTAAAAACGGGATTAAACCGGATAGGTATTTTTCAATTTATTATCGCGTTGATGGAAAACAGCACGAGCAGGGCGTGGGTTGGGGCAGCGAGGGAATGACTGTTGAAAAGGCCATGTCAATTCTGAACGAGCTAAGGGGCAATCAGCGCCAAGGGGCCGGTCCGGTTACTTTGAAAGAAAAACGAGAACTTGAAAGTGCCCGAAAAAAAGAGGAAGCCAGGCAAAAAGCCATTGAGGAAAAGGAAAACATTTCTTTCATCGACTTCTTTGAAAACGTTTATCTGCCAGTAACCAGAACCAGCAAGAAGCCTTTATCCGTGGCGAAAGAAGAACAGCATGTCAAAAACTGGATAAAGCCCGCCATCGGTAACTTGCCGTTAAAGGAACTGAAAAAACAACACATTGAATTGATAAAAAACCGACTACTTGAAGCGGGCCGAACAAGCCGAACCGTTCAATATGTTTTGGCGACAATCCGTCAGACGTGGAACGCAGCAAGGTTTGAAGGGTTTGTATCTGGGGACTCACCCACACGCAGCGTAAAATTGCCAAAAGTTGACAACAGGCGACAGCGTTATTTAACCCCTGATGAATGCGAATCACTTTTGACAGCCTTAAAGCCACATTCTGAACACGTTTATTTTATTTCTGTCCTGTCTTTGGATACCGGAATGAGGTTTTAGAGATTGCAAATCTTGAACGGCAGGATGTCAACATATTTGCAGAGTCCTTATTTTTGCGAGACACAAAATCAGGCCGAAACAGAACCGTTTTTATGACAGATAGGATAAAGGAATTGTTTCAAAAAATGGCATTCGGAAAGCCGGATGAATTGGTTTTTCCGAACAGGGACGGGCAAAGAATGAAACACATTTCCAAAACATTTGACGAAACGGTTGAAAAACTTGGACTGAATCGAGGGATCACAGATAGCCGTTACAAGGCCGTTTATCACTCATTGAGGCACACGCACGCAAGCCGGTTACTGGAATCAGGCGTTGACATTTACCATGTGAAAGAGTTGCTTGGACACCAAAGCATTCAAACCACCGAGCGTTACACGCATGCACGGGACGAAACCCTGAAAAATGCCGTTAAACGTATGGAAGAAAAAATAATCAATCCACAGAAAAGCAACCATGATTGCATGAGAAAATAAAGACTAATCCGGGGAATGTCAGATTCGATGGTGCAGTAGCCATTACGATCTATTACAGCTTAAAATTTTGTCCAATCTGTTCATGCAATTGCTGCAATTTTTTCTGAAACCATTCCGGAGTGTCCTGATTCGAAGCGGATATCATGATTCGTCCCACATCGGCTTTAATTTTTGTGACGTTATTGTTCAGACACTTCGTCATGAGATTAATATCAGCCGACAACTCTCTTAACTGGTCACCTTTCCTGAGATATACCGTATAGGTTAAATCTCCTTCGGCAATCACGCTAATATCCTTTTCGAGTCGAAATAAGGGACCTGCTATCTTGTGGGACACAAAAAGGGTTACCACGATCATCGATAGAGATATAATAACAATTGTTACCAGATTAGTATAAAGAACAGCCGGAAGAATAAAAAACGCAGTATCGGTGACAACCAATCGTGAGTTTGAAAACAAGGAAGTTAAATTACCTTGTGAGAAATAAAGGACAAGACATGTGGACAGAATTCCCCCGAATAAAATCGAAAGGCAGAATCGCAAAATAAAGCGAAATTGGAATTCTTTTTTAATAAAAAATTGACGTCTCTTGTAAGTTTTTTTGGAGGGAGACATGTTCAATTCCTTGTGGTGTATTGAAGTGAAATATCCGAAAAAAGTCAACGAGTTCCTGCGTGAGACGCTGACCGTCCGGGTCAGAGAATGAAGCTTTCCTTGATGCTGCGTTGCAGTTGAATCAGTTCCATGACCAATTCATCGGGTACATTTTTATGGGCGACTTCGATTGTTTGTTTAAGTTCGGTTTCAAATTCACATATTTTCGAATTCAAATTTGATGTCATCAGATTGATATTTTGCGCCAGGGACATTGTCAGATCATGAGGTTGGTACTGAATTGTTCTGGTCAGGTCCCCTTTCGCTATCGCATTTATTTCTTCCCTGAATGGAAATAACTGTTTGCGAATACGGTATGAAAAATAAAACGTCGATAAGATGGAAATCATCACTGCCATAAACAGCATGATCAGGTTCGTGTAAAGAACTCCGGGGAAAACCGTCAAGGATGTCTGTTTTATTACCAACCTCGCGCCATCGAATGAAGTGGTCAATGATCCGCTGCAATAAATCAGAATAAGGCTGGTAAACAGCAGACCACCCAAAAACGCAAAAGCACAGAATTTTAAAATGAAACGGAAATTAAATTCCTGACTGATAAACATATTGTCAGCAACGAGAGGGTGTTTGGGAGCATCCATGCAGGTTTGAACAATCCGGCACTTGGCGCCAGCAATACAACTCAGCATGGCCTTATAAATGGCGAAGATTCGATTCATATTCAAACATCACCTCCAATCTTTCAATCATTCAGATGAGCATCCACATAACGAGCCAAAATTTCAGCCGAAACCGGCGGCGGGCGAACCTGGAGAAAATTGTCGATGATGGCATGCGCCATTTCGTGTGCGAGCATTCCTTCGTTGATATCTTCGACTTGCAAATAGATGGTGTGCTGCTCGAATAGATACCAGGCTCGAAACTCACCCTGGGTTTTAACTTCACGGCGATAGGCTTGCTGAAGTTTTTCCTTGTTGGAATAAATATCAATCTTCACCCTGTTCATGTATTTGCGCATATCCAGTATTTCCTGGGCGCGCACAAACAAATCGTCAATTTTTTGAATCAGTTTGGCGTTGAAATCTTTTCCTCCGGAGCCGCTAAACAGCGCCTTGAATCCCCCGCCCGGAGAATAATCAATATTGCTGTTAAATTGTTCCAGATCTCTATCGGATTGAAAGCGAATAACGGTATATTTTGTTGGCAAAGATTGCCAGTCTTCGCCATCAGCCCAGGTGGTATTGGCGGCAAACACCAGACATAACCATAGGCAATTTATGTAAAAGCGAGATTTGAAACGATTACTTTCATGCATCGTCGGTATTGGCATTTTATATATTTAATTGAGTTTTCACAAAAGCATCAAATTTGATTCAGCAATTCTTCGTTTGTATGAATCCTGGCCTCGCGCTTCAATTCTTCGATCCATTTTTGAAACATCGCCGTCTTTTTTTCTTCCCTTATTTTTTTGGTCAAATCCTGATCAATTTCCGAAAGGGGCTGCAGCGCCGGGTCCTTTTTCTCCATTTCATTGTAGTAACGCTGAACTTCCTCCTGCGTCACAATGGTTTTCTTTTCGATCTCATGACCTTTGTTTTCCATCAAGTCCCGGATCAGTGTTGCTTCCCAGTAGCGCTCGATGGTTCGGATAAATTTGGGTTTTTGATCAAAACTCAGCCGTTTGGCCTCCTGGATGAGGATTTGCTTTTGTATGATTTGATTCAGATATTCCTTCTTGACAGGGTCGGTTATTTTCATATCCCGATCTATATCCATGTCGGTGGCCAGCAAATTTTGAAATTCAGAAACAGTCAACTTGAAATCATTCACAGTGGTCAGAACATCTTTCTCCGTGGAAGGCCCTTTGGAGCATGCCAAAACCAACAACCATGCGAAAGTCCCAATCAAATAAATGCGTTTGTACTTCATTGTAATTCCCCCCCGTCAGCCATAATTTTTTGCCCGATATTCTGTGGGTTGCCTTATGTTCAGAAATCATATAAGTTGTCAATAAAATACCTTTCAAAAGCCATAAAATTCAGTCTTGACATTTCGCAATATTTATGACACTCAAAAGGCGAAAGGGGTCGCAGAATCACATTTGGCATTTTGTGACAGATTATCAATAGGCTTGATTGACTGCAGCAGGTTGGCGATCAATGGTTGGTCATTTCACATTATAACAGCAGGAGGTGTCTCATGAATCAACGAGCAGTGACAGAAAATGAGTATTTACAAAGGGGAGCATGTGATAAGTGCAGCGCCAAATCCGGCATCGGGAAAAAACAATACCGATATGCCTGTATTATGGCGCTTTTGTTACTTCTAATCGGCAGTGTACTTTCTTTTCCGCTGTGTGCAGCAGAGCCGGATGCACAAAAGGCGGCGATATCCGCAGGTGTGGCGGCTGGGACTGATATTTCGATCATTATGCAGAATGCTGTTGCAGCCGGAATGACTCCGGAGCAGGCAGTAAAGGCGATTGTTATTGCAGGCGCCGATCCAGGAAGAGTCGTTTACGAAGCGATTACCGCCAAGTACTTGGACAAAGACGTGGTCAAGGGAGTTGCCGCCGCTGTGCATCAACTGTATTGCGCTGATACTTCCGTAACCGCAACCACTTGTTCGGCGCAAGTGTCCACGATCGTTTCGGCAGCGCAGCAAGCAGGGGTATCAGCAGACCAGATTAACGGTTTTCTTGCCGATGCAGGCACGCCTGCAACTGTTGTCGCCAGCGCCAATACACAATCTTCCCAGAACCCGGCCCCCGCCGAGGGATATACGGCGCCAGTAGCCGCCGCTCCTTTAACGGCTGCTGTCGGTGGTGGAAGTGGACCTATTGGTGGAGGAGGAGGTGCGCCCATTGGTGGATCAGGTGTCGGTGCACCGCCAACCAAAGCAGCAAGTCCGCATAAACCGTAACATCACCATGAAAAAACATTGGAGGAAGGTTTAATGAAAAAGCTCTGTTTATTGTGTTTTCTCATGTATCTGCCGGTGCAGGCTATTGCGGCTGGGAATATTCACGTTGGATCCCTGGAAATCCATCCTTTTATTTCATTTATGGAAACGTATGACGATAATATTTACGCCACTGCATCCGACACCAAGCCGGATTGGATCACAACGATAACTCCCGGTATTAAATTGTTGATGCCCTTCAGTACGCATTCGTTTGCCGCGGAATATAAAGCTGTAATCAATAATTATCTGGATTACACCTCTGAAAATATTACGGATCAACATGCCGGTGTTCTGGCTGATTTCAAATTCGGAAGCCTGATCGGATTGAAGTTGCGTGATACTTACGATAAAGCACATGAACCGAGGTCTTCTTCCGCTTCGGGTGAAATCGAAAAATACGACAGGAATGCGGCAGCAGCCGCCCTGTCGTATGTGTTTGCAGATCGATTCAAGGTTGAAGTGGGATACACCCTGACCAGTTGGGATTTTACGCAGGATATTAACCAGTACCGGAACAGAAAGGAGGATTTAATCGCCTCCTATCTGTATTATCGATTTCTTCCCAAGACATCTGCATTCATCGAATACGATTTTAAAAATATCATTTTTGAACAGAAGTTAAACGGACTTGATAACCAGGTCAACAGTCCCCTCCTTGGGGTAACGTGGGAGATGACAGAAAATACGAAGGGAACGGTAAAAGGAGGGTATCTGCAGAAAAGTTTTGAAGATCC
>JBAXVB010000158.1:0-8624 GCA_037129415.1 Deltaproteobacteria bacterium | reverse complement strand
TCTTTGCAGTTGATATCGCGGATATCGACGGGACTGGCCAGTTTATCCAGTTTTACACATTTTGACGGCAATATCCCGGTGAAACTGCTTTTTCTCAATCAAACGGTGGCGGAATTGTCTGTGGCGATCGAAAAACGGAAAAAGACAGATAGCAGACGACAGACGACAAGTGGTGCTTTTCCCTGTCATACGTCATATGTACCACGTCATTCTTCACCCGTCATCTGTCATGGTGGGTCGCATCAACCGTTCCCGCAGGCCATGACCATCGCCAGAGAGCCTCTACTCCATCTTTTTGACGCCGGCAGGATCGGCCCGGTCGATGCGGCCGCCATCATTTGTCTGCCCGATGGGTTTGTTGATCAGGCTGGGCTTGGAAAGGATGACTTCATCTCACGGTTCAGCAATAATCATCCGGTCCTTAGCACCATCACATCCACCTTCATGGGCAGTGTCGCCTCCATAGTCCTGCCGTGTTTCGCCTCCGAGATATTCAGCGATCAGGCCGCCCTCAAAAACCATGTAGCCGAGGCGCTGAAAATGGCTGATCATATCGGAGCGGATACAGTCTCTCTTACAGGCAATCTTCCTTTGGCTACGGATTTTGGCTTTGATTTGGTACCCTCTTCTTCGGCGCAAAACGGGCCTGCCATTACAACCGGCCAGGCAACCGTGGCTGCGGCGATGGTGATGACAATCGAAAAAATGATGCTGCTCTCCGGCAAGCGACTTGATCAAGAAACCGTCGGACTGATCGGACTCAACACGATCGGGGCAGCAACACTCTTCCTGATGCTTGAGCGCATGCCCCACCCAAAAAGAATCATCCTGGCGGATGCCTACAACAACCTTCTCTTTGCGGCGGTACTTAGTCAGGAGCTTTCCGATTGCGGTTTTAGGGGTTCTGTCGAAATCATGAGAGCCTCTAATGAGCTGCCTGCAGGATTCTATGATGCATCTCTGCTTATAGGCGCGACAAATGTTCAGGACATAATTGAGGTCAACCGGGTCAAACCGGGAACGATCATTGTCGAGGAATCCGGTCAGCGATGTTTACCGAGAGACGATGCTGTACGACGTATTGAGACGGACGGGGACATCCTGTTCACCGAAGGAGATCTACTGCGCTTGCCTTTTGAATCCACCAGCCTTATGTATCTGCCTGCTGAAGTGGAGACGGCCCTGCGCCAAACTGAGGCGATTTCGCTTCTGGCCTTCGAGCCTTTCGCAATCACGGGGTGCGTTCTTTCCGGCCTTCTTACTCACCGCTATCCTGATCTTGAGCCAACCATCGGTGAGGTCGATGGGGAAACATGCCTGCTGCATTACAAACATCTCCATAGCCTCCGATTCGGGGTTGCGGATCCTTACTGCGAAGGCTATGCTATCCATGAGGATTTGGTACAAAGGTTCAGGGAACGGTTCGGGGTCAGAAATTCAACGCAAGCAATTGTTGACCGTTGATTGTTGACCGTTTACCGTTTACCGTTTACAGCGAACGGTTAACGGTAAACGGCATTTAGAACAGCATTTAGAAAGGCTATGTTTGATGAACAACAACGAAACACTCAAGGCTCTATACAAGACGCTGAAGACGACTCAAAAGAGACTTTACGAAATAGAGAATGCTGGCAAGGAACAAATTGCCGTTATCGGAATGGCCTGCCGCTTTCCGGGAGGAGCGAGCAACATCGAAAAATACCGCGCCCTGCTGGAAAGCGGGGGCGATGCCATCTGCGAAGTCCCGCAGGATAGATGGGACGGACAGATGTATTATAATCCTGATCCAGCGGTTCCGGGAAAGGTGACAACAAACCGGGCAGGGTTTCTTCAGGAGCCGATTGATGGCTTTGACTGCTCCTTTTTTCACCTTTCGCCCAAGGAAGTTCAGAGCATGGACCCGCAACAGAGAATGCTTCTTGAAGTCTGCTGGGAAGCCTTCGAAAATGCAGGAATAGACATTGCTACGCTCAAGGGAAGCAAAACCGGTGTCTTTTGCGGAATAGCGAACAGCGATTATGCGGTTGCGCATCTGCGATCAGGAGACCCCGATAAGATAGATGCCTATTCGGTTACCGGAACCGCCCTGAGTGCAGCAGTTGGCCGGATATCGTATCTGTTCGGGTTTGAAGGGCCGAACATGGCGCTGGATACTGCCTGTTCTTCATCTCTTGTCGCCGTCCATCTGGCCTGCCAGAGCCTTCGGAGCGGCGAATCGGACATTGCTGTCGCCGCCGGGATCAACCTGATTCTCACTCCAGAAGGACATATCGGGTTTTCGAAATTGAGAGCTTTGTCCCCCGACGGTCGATGTAAGAGTTTTGATGATTCGGCCGATGGCTACGGAAGGGGGGAAGGTTGCGGACTGATTGTCCTGAAACGGCTGTCCGAAGCCACGAAGGACGGTGATCCCGTCTGCGCCGTAATCAGGGGAACGGCAGTGAACCAGGATGGAAGAACGAACGGATTCACGGCGCCGAGCGGTCTATCCCAGGAGAAGGTGCTTGGAAAAGCACTTGAGAACTCCGATTTACGCCCTGAGGATATCGGCTATATCGAGACCCACGGAACCGGGACTCCGCTTGGTGATCCGATTGAGATGGAAGCAATCGGCAATGTCTATTCGCCAGGCCATGATGTATCGGAAAAACCTGTTCCATCGCCTCCCGATCCCCGCCACGGCTCCCTTTATGTCGGCTCCGTTAAGGCCAATATCGGACACCTTGAAGCCGCCGCCGGAATTGCAGGCTTGATCAAGGCCGTTCTGATGCTTGATGATGGCAGTATCTTCCCGCAGATACACTTCAGTACACCGAACCGACACATCCCGTGGAGTACATTGCCAGTGAAGATTCCGCTTGAATTGATGCCCTGGCCACGGGGAGCTGCGCCGCGCGGCGTTGCTGTGAGTTCGTTTGGTTTCAGCGGAACGAATGCTAATGTGATCCTGCAGGAGGGTCCATTGGCTGATCCAGGTATCTGTGGGAGCGAACGTTCGCATCATATCCTGAACATTTCGGCGAATAACCTGGAGGGGCTCAGGGACTTGGCCTTGCTTTATCACGGCTATCTATCCGACACAAACATCAGAAATAATAAAGACATTGATGCTGGCCGCACTGGGGTGCGGCGCTCCCAGGATGAGATTGAGGACATCTGCTATACCGCCTCTGTAGGCAGGGGACATTTCCCGCATAGGCTTTCGGTGGTCGGCAGGACAAAAGAAGAACTGCGCGATGTTCTCGGAAAAACCCACGAAAATGCACTCTGCGGCGATGGACCAAAAGATATTCTGGTGGCGCGCGACAAGCGGATCATTTTCCTTTTTACAGGACAAGGATCGCAGTACCATAAAATGGGTTGGGATCTCTACCAGACTCAGCCGGTCTTCAGGTCTGTCATGGACCGCTGCAATGAACTTCTTGGCCCTCATCTGGATTGTTCCCTGAATGATCTGCTCTACGAAGGCGACACCTCCTCACTTCACGAGACCCGCTACACCCAGCCAGTGATCTTTGCAGTGGAGTATGCTCTGGCGAAACTTCTGGAATCTTGGGGGATCAAGCCTTCCCTGGTGATAGGTCACAGCATTGGGGAGTATGTAGCCGCCACCATCGCCGGGATATTTGAACTGAAGGATGTACTCGGTCTCGTAGCCGCTCGGGGCAGACTCGTACAGTCGCTTCCGATGAATGGAAGCATGGCGGCGATCATGGCAGGCGAGCAGCGTGTGAAAGAAGCAATTGATGCTTGTCGGGGCAATGTCTCGATTGCGGCGATGAATGCACCAAGAAACACCGTAATTTCCGGCGAAAAAGAGGCTATTGATGGAATCATAGCTCAACTCAGAAAAGATGGCATAGCGTCTCACATCCTGAAAGTGTCTCATGCCTTTCATTCATGCCTCCTTGATCCCATACTTGAAGAGTTCGGCACCCTTGCATCCGGCATCCGCTATTCTACTCCCAATCTGCCGATTATGGCAAACACCACCGGCAGGCTCGGCGGTGCGGAGATGGCTACGTCCAATTACTGGACAATACATCTGAGGGAGCCAGTCCGGTTTTATGACAGTATGCGCGCAATCGGGGACAGCTCCACTGATTACGGGTCTGAATATCTTTTGGCCATTGAGGTTGGTGGAACATCCACGATTACGAACCTTGGCCGGCAATGCATTCCGGATCAAGAAGGGCTATGGCTTACCACGCTCGGAAGCATGGACAATCCTGGACCGGGACGAATCGAAGGACAAAGCGATTGGGAACCGATGCTCAAATGCCTTGCCGGACTCTACACGGCCGGTTGTGACATCGACTGGGAGGAATTCGATCGTCCCTATCAGAGGAAAAAGGTCGTGCTTCCGAATTATCCCTTTCAGAGAAAAAGGTGCTGGATAGAACTACCAGGTCCCAGAGAAAAGCAGCCGGTGCTTGCCGTCCCTTTGGCCGTACCCTGCAACCTGACTACAAATAGAGGATATAAAAACATGATTTCCCAAAATGATAATTTTACAAATATTGACTCAATCTATGCAGGAACGGTTTATGACCAACTGAACCGGATGGGCAGGTTTTACATTCTGAGGGCGTTCAAGGAAACCGGTGTTTTGCGCGGTTCAGAAGAGCAATATCAAGTGCAGGTGTTGAAAGAAAAGATGGGAGTAATCCCTGAATACGAAAGACTCTTCGATGTTCTCCTGATCATCCTGAAAAATGCGGGGTTCATTTCTCTTTCAGACACTATGGTCACCGCCCTGGGTCTGGTGGATGAATGGGATATTCAGGAGATAACCCGAGCCGCCGACAATCTTCAGCACAAGATTGCTATGGATTATCCCGAGATGGCGGCTACAGTAAATTCGCTTGCTAAGTGCATGGATAAATACGCTGCTGTCCTTACCGGCGGAATGAGTTATGCCGAGGCCCTCTTCCCGAACGGGTCTATGGAACTCGTAGAGAATCTTTATACTAACAACAGAATCCAGGACTTTTTCAACCGGCTCGTCGGACAAAAGGTCGGTGAATGCGTTACCCAAATAGCAACTGAAGATTCAACGCAGAAAACGCTCACAGCCCCCTTTCCCACGGAAATAAAAATACTTGAGATAGGTGCAGGCACGGGGAGTACAACAGGCCATGTCCTCCGTGAAATCAGCGGTACAGGAAATTTTGCATACTGCTACACTGACATTGCGTCGGTCTTTACCCAGCATGGCGAACGGAAATTCGGGGCCAGTTATCCATTTATGACGTTCAAAACTCTTGATATCGAAGAAGATGTGGAGTCCCAGGGTTTCGATCTGACAATTTATGATGTGATCATCGCATCGAACGTACTCCATGCTACAGCTCGGATAGACCGCACTCTTGGGCAGGTCAGGAAATTGTTGAAGCCGGGCGGGGTCCTTATCATGAATGAAGTGACCACATTCCAGGAGATCGTAAGTGTTATATTCGGCCTGACAAGTGGCTGGTGGCTCTTCCAGGACCCTGAATGCCGTATAGCGAATTGTCCTTCATTGAGCTTTGCCGGATGGAAAACCGGGCTGGAGGAAGCGGGTTTTATTCATCTTGAACATTCGGGGTTGCCGGGTGATGCAGAGGATCACCCCATGCAGTGTGTTATTATAGCTAAGAGCGGACTAAACTCGGCGCAGCCGGGCCGGAGGGAACGGATTGCATCGGAGGTGATGGGGCTGATGTACCAGTCATCGGAGATAGAGATCACCGGGCATGACGGTGATACGAACCTGTTCGAATTGGGTTTCGCCTCTCTTATGATCGCCAGGCTAAAAGACCTGATCAAGCGGATGTATGGGCTGGATGTGCAGATGAGCTGGTTTTACAGCCGACTTGATACCTTCAATAAGACCGTGGATTATATCGACAAAGAGTCTGAGGCCGATAAAGTGCAGGAGTCTGTTTCGGATATTGATGGACGAATTCCTTTTTCTGACTCCTCGGCGCCCGATTCTCAATCCTGCCCAGAGGAGGTGACTGCTGCGCCTCCGGCATTGCGGATTGAAGAAGATGTCGTGAAGGGCGCTCATAGCCCCGCAGACGGCATCATCAGCCAGCAGATAGAACTGATGAGCCGACAGCTTGCGGTGATGTCTGAGCAGCTCCACGTTCTCCAGGGAGCGGGGAAAGTCGCTCGGCAGGAACTACAAACCGGTAAAAGAGAACCTTTGACGGTCTTGAACATAGAGGCTGGCCGCACTGGGGTGCAGCGGTCCCGGCAGGAATTGCAAGCAAGCCAGGCATCCCTGATACAGAATCAGACTACGGATGCAGGAGCAGGCGCCCGCCATGAAATAACGACCGATGGCGGAGGAAAGACGACAGCGGGCGGGCGAGGGAGCCTGCCGCCAGGTGCTGGCGTGAAGAAACGGGATGAGTATGTCGCCTACCGGGGAGTGACTGCGCGAGATAAGCTGGAGCTGAACACACGTCAGAAGGAACACCTGCAAAGATTGATCGGACGTTATACAAATCTTACGGCCGGATCGAAGGAGCTGACCCGGAAGTACCGGCCTGTGTTTGCCAATACGCGGAACATAGCCGGCTTCAGACCCGAATGGAAAGAAATGATCTACCAGATCATCGTGGATCGGGCAGAAGGATCGCACTTTACCGATATCGACGGGAGGGATTATCTGGACATCTCGATGGGGTTTGGCGTGTACCTTCTTGGCCATAATCCGCCATGCGTGCAAGCTGCGCTACAAAGAGAGATACAGCGCGGGACCCCGATCGGCCCCATGTCGGACCGCGCCGGTAAAGTTGCAACCCTTATCCATGAGCTGACCGGAGTAGAAAGAGTCGCCTTCTTTAATACCGGGACAGAGGCTGTAATGGCGGCGGTAAGGATTGCACGGACTGTAACCGGCAGAAAAAAGATCGCCTTGTTTTCGAGCGCTTACCACGGACATTTCGACGGCATACTTGCAGTGAAAGATTTTGACGGTCCTGTCGGGAGCGCCGCTCCGATGTCTCCCGGCACACCATCCGGGCTGGTGCAAGACATCTATGTAATTGACTACGGAACAGAGGAATCGCTTCAGTTCATTGAAGCACATGGTCATGAGCTTGCCGCCGTGCTGGTTGAACCTGTGCAGAGCCGGAGGCCGGACTTTCAGCCGGCGGCCTTCCTCAAGAGATTGAGGGAGATCACGACCGCATCGGGATCAGCCCTGATCTTCGATGAGGTTATTCTCGGATTCCGTATCCACCAGGGAGGGGCCCAGGCATGGTTTGACATCAAGGCCGACATTGTAACCTACGGCAAGGTGGTTGGCGGTAGTATGCCGATAGGAGTTGTCGCCGGCAAGTCTCACTATCTGGATGCAGTGGACGGTGGGATGTGGAACTACGGTGATGGATCATTTCCTGAAAAAGAGAACACCTTCATAGCAGGGACATTCAACCACCATCCCCTTGCAATGGCAAGCGCGCATGCGGTGCTTATTCATCTAAAGGAGTCCGGCCCTTCTCTGCAGGCCAATCTGAATCGGCGCACCGGTGAACTTGCGGAGCGGTTGAACTCCTATTTTGCAGAGGAAGGGCTGCCGATCCGGATGATCCATTTCGGCTCGCTGTTCCGGATTCCGGTGAAAGGTGACCAGGAGCTTTTGTACTACCACCTTCTGTCCCGTGGAATCTACATCTGGGAGGGGAGGAACTGCTTCCTATCAACAGCGCATACCGATGAGGATATTGGGTTCTTCGTTAAATCCGTCCAGGAAAGCATTGGAGAGATGCGCGCGGGAGGTCTGTTTGGAGGCTGCCCCCCAACATCTTCGCGTACTAAAGCCGTTGACCGTTCACCGTTGACCGTTCACCGTTTACTGCCTGCTGCTTGCTGCTTACCGATGTCATCTGCGCAAAAACGGCTCTATGTGGTGAGCCGGATGGAAGGCGGAGAACTGGCCTATCATATCAATGGCGCGCTATTTATCGACGGCGCTCTTGACAGGGACAAGATTGAACACTGTTTTCAAACGATAATCAGCCGGCATGAAAGCCTGAGAACAGGCTTTGAGATCATTGACGACGCGCTTGTGCAAAGGATCTGTGAGAATGTCGAATTCACTGTTTCCCATAGTGATCTATCGCATGAAAACAAGGCCGCTTCAGATATTGCCGGCAGAATTAAAAATGACCCATTATTCAGCCAAAAATATTCCAAAGAGCCTGATTCACAATTGCTGATTGATCGTGAAGGGGACTTCCAGCCCCCTGACATTGATGCTATCGTGAAGGATTTTATCAAACCATTCGATCTTGCAAAGCCGCCTCTTCTCAGGGTTGGCCTCGTGCGGCTTTCAGCGGATCGACATTTTCTGATAATTGATGCGCATCACATTGTCATAGACGGCATATCGCTAATCATACTTGCACAGGAGTTCATGAGCATTTACGGGGGAGAACCCCTGCCGCCTGTTATGCTAAACTACAGGGATTATGTGGAGTGGGAGCAGAAGCTGATTGTATCAGAATCGCTGAAAAAGCAGGAAGCATACTGGCTAAACAGGCTATCAGGCAAATTGCCCGTACTCCGGCTGCCTCTTGATTATCAGAGGCCCCCAAGACAGAGCTTTGAAGGCGGGGTGATACGTCTGA
>JBAXVB010000157.1:0-8643 GCA_037129415.1 Deltaproteobacteria bacterium | reverse complement strand
CCTGGAAATAAAGGATACACTCAGAAAGTGTCAACAAGAAAATGAAGGATGCCCTTTTTGCTGACCATGAAATGGTGATCCACGGTAGGTCCAATAATCATCAAATAAAATCCATGTGCCTGTAACAGCTAATTCATCGATAAAATTAATGGCATCAACAGTTGATGAATAAAGATCGCAATCTATGTAAATAACCAGTGGTACCCCAACTCTTCTTAGACACTTTTTATCGTAACTTGGCAGGACCTCAGAAAACATTCCCTTAACCAAGGTTAATTCATCCTCCTGCATCCTGCAAGACGATAATATATTCTGCTTCACAAATTCCAGAGGCATTGAACAATAATTCCCCTTATGAAAAATTGGACTATATTTAGCAGCTTTTTGATCTTCAGTACTTAGACTGGGCAGGCCTTCGAAGGAATCAAATCCAAAGTAATGTTGAATACGTCCACGAAATTGACGATATGCATCAATCATGCATTCACCATTTAACACGCCAAATTCAATATAATAACCATCCGGCATACTCATTGCTTCAATATACTCACGTATCCATCTAAATAGATTAGTTCTTTTCAATATATCACCATTAATTAAAGGCAATATTGAAGGTTTTGTTACTTTCGGCATTATGCTACCTCCCTACCTCCATCAAAGATATTTTTTTAATCTTAAATCTTTCCAACGCCCACACCCATTAGATAGTGAGACATAGGCGCGTAACCAGTATGGACAATTTCGTCATTCATAGAAAATATAAATGCGTTGTAAAAATATTCTTTCAGCAAGTTTCTCAATGTTTTTTCGCTTTTCAAGTTAATATGGCCTTCGGCGCTGGCGGGGCTTGCATATTGTTTAGCTGTAACATTAGGCGTTCCGATCATAAGGATGGCATCGTCGGTAAGAGAAGCAAAAATATTTTCCATAAAGACTTTCTCATGTTCCTGCGGAATATGCTCAATAACATCGAGAGCAAACGCGCCGTCAAATATATCTTGGGGCCTGCTTGCCGTTATATCAAGAACTTCATAGCTGCAGCGCTGCCCCCCCCCCCCATATTCAATTCTTTTAATATTATCTTCAATAACAAGGGGTTCAATGTCAATGGCATGCACACTTTCAACTGTCTGGAGAATCAAAGCAGTACCGAAAGAATCGCCGCAACCGATTTCCAATACCTTCTTCTTGCCCTGCAGCATTTTTGATACGAACTTATATCTCGCCAATAAAAAGGACAAGTGTCGCGGATCGCTTCTGTAGATATGGCTTGAATAAGGACCTAAAACCACTCCGCCTTTTTCATCGTAGGTATCGAATTGAATTTGGTTCTGAGGTTCAACAGCTATTTTGCTCATTTGGTTTTTATCTCCTGAACTTAGAAACAGATTTCATGATTCCGTCAACAGAAAGCCCTAATCTGTCACAAATTTCTTCGTAAGAACCGTAGTCATTCACAAACCCGTCTATAGCAATGGAAGAAATTTGCACATTTTCAATATCATAAACTGCATTCAAAATATCGTAGCCTGTGCCGCCAAAACGATTATGTTCTTCCACAATCAAAACTTTCTTCGTTTTTTTAACACTTTCACGTATGGTAGTAATATCAAGCGGCAAGACCGTATGAATGTAGATAATTTCAATATCCCAACCTTCTTTTGAGAGCATCTTGCGAGCGTCAATCGCGTTTTTAAGCTGCGGACCTAATGCCACTAAAGTCAGATTCTCGCCTTCAGAAATTTTTATTGCTTTTCCAGCTTCGATCAGCCCAGGATCAATTTCCTGTTCATGTTGATTTTCTGGAATGCGGAATAATGTAAGTAACGGGTTGTTGTATGACTTCTTAAATAAGATGTCGAATTCATTACACGATGCTGGGTAAAAAATCTGAGTATTCGGTAAAGATTTCATAAGGGTGAAGTCGTCATAGCAATGGTGAGTGCAGCCAAGGTTCGAATAATCAAAGGCACTACCCACAGAAATTAGATTGCCGGGCATTTGTTGATAGCAAAAGTCAAGTTTCAGTTGCTCAAAAGATCTTTCAAGGATGAACGGGGCAATAGTATGGACAACCGGATAAAAGCCCACTTTAGCTAACCCGGCTGCCATGCTTACGATTGTGGGTTCACAAATACCTATGTTATAGAACCGACCCGGACAGGCCTGTGCAAAAGGTTGCATGATAAAATGGCTGATGTCTCCAAGCAAAACAACTAAGTTAGGATCATTTTGACCCACATCAAGCATTGTATCAGCAAATTGCTGTCTGATTTTTTTGCTCATGAAAGGGCCTCCATAATGATCTTATATTCTTCATCATTTGGTATCCGATGATGCCAGATACCGTGACCTTCAAGCATGGGGACGCCTTTACCCTTGGTCGTCTCGGCAATTATGACTACTGGAGAACCATGCAGACAGGATTTGACACTTGAAAAAGCTGCTTTGATGTTCGACTCTGAATGCCCATTGACAACGGAAGTTTCCCAACCGAAGGCATTCCATTTAGCCGGCAAGTCATCTCGCGTCATCAACTGGGCGGCGGAACCATTCCAATCGACAATAACGCACAAATTACCCAATTGTAAACTATTGGCGACATTAGCGGCCTCCCATATGGTGCCCTCATGGCACTCGCCATCGCCAACCAAGACATAAACCTTATTATGCATTCCTTTTATTTGTAAACCCAGAGCGATTCCGACCGCAAATGGCAGACCATGCCCGAGAGATCCCGTAGATGCCTCGGCACCTGGTACTTTCGTGCAATCGGGATGTTCCCCTAAAATCCCTCCTTGTTTACAAAATAGTTTAATATCCTCGTCTGTTAGGAAACCATGTTCTCTTAAAACCATATATAAAGCTAAGCACCCATGTCCTTTACTCAATATGAAATAATCCCTTTGAGCCCATTGTGGATTTACTGGGTCATATTTTAGGAAATCTTTATATAAGACAACTAAAATATCAAGTATCGAAAAGGCGCTGGGAATATGCCCGTCTCTTCCTTCACGAACCATATCAACAATTCTTTTTCTTAATCCGCTATTTAGTTTATTATTGACCAAAATAACCCCTTCCCTGGCCACCATCAATGGGAATGATGCTGCCTGTGTTAAAAGACGCCAAATCTGAACAAAAAAACGCAACCATATTTCCAATTTCTTCGGCGTTCCCAAAACGACCGATTCGCTGCCTTTCTGACAAATATCGTTGTACATGTTCAGGATTATTTTTTGAAGTATAATCCCAATAACCGCCTTCTGTAAATACCGCTCCAGGTAAAATCGCAGACACAACAACGCCATCTGGTGCAACAACGCCACCGAAGCTTCTCGTGTAAGCAGTCAGCGCCGCCTTGATCGCGCAGTATGTTACAGGACCATGGTTTTCCATAGCTGATATCGAAGATATATGAACAACACGCCCCCACCGTTTTTTTTGCATGGGCGGAACAAGCAAGATATTGAGTTCAACTGCAACTTCAAAATTAAATCTATAAACGCGGCGCCAATCTGCAATAGAACAAAAAGGGTCTTTAATATCAAGGGTACCACCCAGGTTATGTACTACAATGGAAGGTTCACCAAATTTTTCGCTGAGTGTCTTGAATAGTTCCGAGGGTGCTTCTTCAAGTGTCAAGTCCAACGCTACACCAAGATGCCCTTTTTCAGCACCACCCATATCACTGACCAGACTTTCGATATCACTCTCAGTACGAGAGACTACTGCCACATGCGCGCCTTCTCTGGCAAGACATTTGGCGATCGCCAGCCCAATGCCGCGCCCTGCACCTGTTACCAAAGCTAACCGATTTTTTATGCCAAGTTCCATATTTTATATTAGATTGAAAGGATAGATAATGTGTTTGGGTCTGACTGACAGCAGTTTCGACATGATTGGTTTAATGTTATCCAAGGCTGTAATTAAGATAGATAATTTTTCTAACTCCTTTATTTTACTGGAATGAATAATTTGCATTGGAAGATTTTGGTAGTAGATGCCATCTTTATTTTTATCGTCGTCGATGATTCCAGCAAGAAAAGACAAATCAGACTTAAAGTGATAGGCCAAAACGGGAAGCATCAGCGCCGCTCCATAGCCATAAAGAGAATCAGGTTTCAGCGTGCGAATGATTTCATAGGTACTTTCAAGTTGCTTCCTAAAAATATCTAACCTTTGGCAAATATTCCTTTCAGAAAAAGAAAATATATTATTTTTTCTCTGTCCTGAATCTTTTTTGAAAGCAATAAGTAGCGCACCCCAATCATGGTAGTTTTCATCGAATTCTATTACGTTCGCGCCAGAATTAATCAGCATTTCTTCAAACGAAGACTTACTAAAGTATTGCAGATGTTCATGGAAAATCTGATCAAATCTTAGCCGCTCAATCATCGATTCGAATGAAGGAAGCTCGAATACAAAAAGTGCATCATCAGCGCTACACTCAATGAGCTTCCTCAATATTTGTAATGGGTTATAAATATGCTCAAGAGTATGCCGGCAAAGAATCAAATCTGGCTTGGAAGGTAATAAATTTTTCAAATTTGCTTCTTCTATCGTTTCTCCAATTACATTTGTTGATTCAAACACATTATCTGTTACTTTTGTCCTCCATATTGGATCAATTCCCACCTTATACTTACCTAAATATTCTAATTTCTCCAATAAATATAAATCATTGCAACCTACATCAAGAATGCAGTTGTATTTCTTTTTTAATGAAACTCTTTTTAGAAAGGTAATAAAATTTTCGGTACCGATGCGAGCGGTTGCACTGATCGACGTTTTAAAGCTGTATTTACTTGAATCATATAAAATTGAGGGATTGATTTGATTGCGTAGTTGTCCGTGGCCACACTTTGGGCACCAAAGCAAACTTTGATTAAACCCAGACAGAAAATTAACAGGCTTATCTTTAGAAAATAAACCTGTTATCGGTAGGTTTGGTAGATCAAGAATTTCTGATAAATCTTTTGCATCACAGACAGAACAAGCATCTCTATAATTAATTATCGTCTGTTGCTCACAGGTGTTTGTAGTCTGTTTCACTTTATCTTTTGTTCCCATAGGTTAAAATGGCCCCGTGAAAGATTTGTCCGGCACATCAAAGGACTGATCGTGCTTAACGCCCAGGTCTTCCTCTATTCCTATCTCTCGGTAAAAAATTTACATATACTTTCTGCGCTCTAATACTTTCTATCAAATGAATTGTGAGTCCCTATCCAAAACCAAATGTGTACATCCCCATCCCTGAAATATGTAGCTCTATAACCCATGCCAACAGTTACCTCATATACCTTGAACCTGTTGCTCCTGGTTGAACCAACAGGTTTTGTTCTCAATGAGGGATGAGATTGATTTTCAAGAAACAACTTATATTGCTTCCTGGCGTTCTCTTTAATATGGTCGGGCAAACTGTTAAACAGATTTTTAAAGGCCTTTGTTCTTTTCGAATCCATCTTTATAATATATCCATATCTTCAGCTTTACCACTCCGATACTCTCTTATTGATCCAGATACGATGTCTTTAAACTGATCGCTTTTATAAAAAACATCATCGCTTTTAGAAACGTACTCGTTCTCAATTCCAATTTTTATATAATGAACAATTCCTAAAAGCTGATCAATTATAAAATCAGGAAGTCCACTAATTTCTTTGATCAATACCTCTCTCTCACTCACTATAATCTCCTTGGCATGTGTAATGGATTCTTATTTAAAATGGCCCAGTGAATGACTTATCAGGCACATCCAGCGGCTGATCGTGCTTGATACCCAGTTCTTCCTCGGTTTTCTCGGGAAGATTGAAGATCGCTCTTACCGCATTTATTACGCCGATCATTCCGGGGTAATAAATGTTCGCCAAGGCGGGGCTTGTGGGCGTCGGTAAGTCAGGCAGGGTGACGCGCCGGGGGGCGGTTTTTAAAGAGTCGAATGCTTTCTCCGTCGCCATCGCTACAACCTCTGCTGCAAACCCGGTTGTACGGTAGCCATCGTCGGCAACAAGGAGGCGACCTGTTTTCTTCACAGAAGCGATAATTGTTTCTTCATCCAAGGGTTTTAATGAACGGATGTCAATTATTTCAGAAGCAATTCCATTCTTTTCCAGATAATTAGCCGCTTTCATGGTTTCCAAGACCATGTGTGATGAAGCTGCGATGGTTATATCCTTTCCCTCTTTCACTATTACAGCTTTACCTAAGGGCACAGTGTAAATATCTTCCGGTACTTCGCCCGTGATATTGTGCAGCCAGCGGTGTTCAATGTAGATAACCGGATTATCGTCTCTGATGGCGGAAACAAGCAATCCCTTTGCGTCATAAGGGGTAAAGGGCATAACAACTTTTAGACCGGGGATATGTGTAAAGAGTGATTGGAGACTCTGAGAGTGCTGCGGCCCCTGGCCCCAGCCGCGGCCAATCAGCAGACGAATCGTTAAGGGTACTTTCATCTTGCCGCCGAACATGTAATGCCACTTGGCGGCGTTGTTGATGATCTGATCGAGGGCCAGTAGCATGAAGTCTATCCGCTGATGGGTCATGATCGGGCGCATCCCTACCAGGGCGGAACCGATGGCCACGCCGGTCATTCCATTCTCCGACACAGGCATGTCCAGAACCCGCTTATCGCCGTGCTTTTCTTTAAGACCCAGGGTTGTCCCGAATACGCCTTTCGGATCTGTAACACCCAAACCCATGATGTAAACAGACGGATCTACCGCCATGCATTGGTCTGTGGCTTCTAACACGGCTTGGGCATAGGTCAATTCTCTCTGCATGAATATCCTCGTTGTTTATGCGTACTCTTATATGGCTGATTGTTTCTGTTACTGGACTTCTTGCAGAAATTCATCCTGAAAACATTTGGCCTCAGTCAATTTCTGAACGATTGAAAACCATCGAGATTGCAGTTCCCGTTTGTTGTTTTCATAATCCCGTACGCTTTTTTGAATTCTTTTCTTGACCGGTTGCTGAGCCAACCTTTTTTCAGGCGTTTGGTAACACTCCCATTCTTGCCTTCCGGCCTCTTTATCGCTTGGAAATAGCGCTTTCACAACCCATGCTTCCATGCTTTTTGAAGGAGTGCAAAAAACCACTCTTTTCGGCAATCTTATTGCACCTATCCAACGGAGCATTACTTTGCGAAGCTGATCCGCTGTCACATTTGGCGGCGGACAAAGCATTTCACAGGGTAAGTCTTTTATTTTCTCTCTGATATTGGCCATTTCATAGGTCTGACCCGCAACATCGGTGTCAAGATGAATGATCAGGATATCGTGGCCAAGAAAAAGAGGATCTTCTTCAATATGCACACTTCGCGTAACTGCTTGATGACACCAAGCGTAAACACCGCCCCAACCGGACCCTGTCGCCCCGAATGTTAATTTGTTTTCAAAAGATTGACATGTCTCGGGTTGAATTTGATTGAGTACATAAGACCGATCCGACAATATCGAATTCAGAGCGGCGTCGATAACAATACGATCCGTCGGACCTTCTGCGATAAGTGCAATACGCAGGGTTTCAGACATTCGGTACACCACCAATTAACTTGTTCATCCAAAGGCGTGACATCGTCCACCCCTTTTCAGCAAAAGATAGCAACTTATCGTTAACTTCGATCCGTTTGACGACTGTATGGCCCTTGTTATCTCGATCAACTGTAAACAGCCTCACCCGATCGTCTCCAAGGGGCAATCCATCAAGCACGGCTGGATTGTGGCTTGTGATCAGTACCTGACGATTTCCCGGTGAATCCATGATCCATTTGCAGAAAAGTTTTGAAAGTTCACACGCCAGCCTTGGATTAAGACCGTGATCGGCATTATCAATGGCAAAAAATTCAGGTGATTCGGGGTGAACTGCCAAAACAGCAAGGAACAGAATATAAAGAGCGCCTTCACTCGCATCGTAACCGGATAATATGTTGCGGTTTTCACGCATATACTTATCCCTGAATTTCACCATTAGACGCGCCGTAGATGCTGATGGTGACAGGGGCAGGGTAATAGAGTCACCCGCACTATAGGAACTTGCCCAATCAATAAGAGAAAGAATCTGCTGGTGTATTTCCTCACTTTCGTTAATTTGCCGTCGATATTTTGATAGTTCCATTATCGCTTCAGGCAGTCTTCCACCTGTCAATCCAACCGGATGCCGAGGTTGTATTTCGGGTGATATTCCTCGCAGCACGGGAGTTGTAGGGCTATAAATTACATAATTCTGGAGTCTCTTCAGAAAAAATAACGCCGGGTCATCTTGTGGTCTTTCCGCTAATTTCAAGGCCGCTATCCCCTGCTCTGGGAATGTTGATTTATTCATGGCAGGATAATTCCCTACGATTTTTTCCTCGTCATGTTCCCATTTTTCTGTCTTGAAACGCCATGCCGGCTTTGGATCCGTTAAAGGATTTTGCAAATCTATCTCGTAGCGGTTTTCCGGATTCGATGCCGCGAAGTGAATATGAGGTGCTATTTTCTTCTCGAAAGCAGACTTATAAAGCCGTGGCACTCCGGGCCGCACGCCTCTTTGCATTAGTGTCTGATCGGTCACTTTACCATCAGCCGCTGCCGAAAGAACACCAATTGCTTCCAGGAGGTTACTCTTTCCTGAACCATTTCCGCCGATAAAGACATT
>JBAXVB010000156.1:0-8708 GCA_037129415.1 Deltaproteobacteria bacterium | reverse complement strand
TGAGATCCGGGTTCCTGCCATCTGTCTTCAAGAAACGCCATCTCCTTTTCTCTATCGATGAATGTCATGCCGCCTCCATTTTATATACGCTACAGTATTATACTCATAAGTATATAATATGACTTTTTTCGTCAAGAGCTTTTATGCCTTTTTCCCGTCTTCACCCCCCGAGTCAAGAAGTCAGGAAAAAGGTTGATAATGTTTTCCTTTACTTCATTTGTTCCAACAACCATTGCTGAACAGACAGAACACGAATCCACGGCGGGATATCCAATCCCGACTCAGTGGTATCAACCAGCAGCAACCCTTCAACTTCACCAATGAACTGCCTGCCAGCAATCAACCCTTTCAGTTCCCGCCCGATGTTGTCACTGTCCAGCCGTTCCGTCACCTGGATCAACTGAGCTGAATGGCCCGATAGGAAAACAGCAAAGTCACATTCCCAGCCGTTCCTTGCAAAAAAAATGTCTTCTGTCTGCGCCCGGAGGTGCCTGAAAACAACATTCTCCAGGCGTTTGCCACGGTCCTCGGAAAAGGAATAATGCATGGCCGCTGCAAAACCATTATCATAAAGATACACCTTCTTGTTGCTCATTTCTCGTTTGATCACAGCCGGGTCATACCTCTCGATACTGGCAAGCATATAGATTGCAAATATCTCTTCCATCATCCGGTAGAGCGTATCTTTGCCGATTGAAAACCCCCTTGACTTAAGGTCGTTGTAAAGTTTATTCACGGAAAATTCTTTGGTGAACGAACCGATCAACCTTTTAAGAAGATATTTCAGGATGGCTACGTCCCTGATTTCATAACGCTCCACCAGATCACGATACAGCATGACATTGAAATATTCTTGCAGCACCTGGGCCTTGAAACGTTCATCAATCCCGATGACTTCAGGAAATCCCCCCCATAAGCAATACTGCTCAAAAGCATTGCCTATTAGCGCCCTGTTTTGACTGGATACCAGATCGCCCGCCGGGATATCCCGAAAGGCCAGATACTCCGTAAAAGAAAGGGGCAGAATTTCAAACGCAAGACTGCGCCCCCTCAGAGACGTGGCGATTTCTCGGGAAAGAAGCTTGGCATTGGAACCTGTCAGGAAAACATGTCTTGATATGTTGTCGGATACCCGCCGGACAAATTTTTCCCAATCCGGTAATTCCTGGATTTCATCGAAAAAGACATAGACCTGGGCCAAATCCTGGTCTGGGTAGAGTTCCCGGTACGCATCAAAAATCAGGTCATTGTCGCCATCAAGGACGAGGCGCTCGTCTTCAAAATTGAGATAGAGCATCTGATGTCTGGCAAAGCCCTGTTTTTCCAATTCTCCCATGATCTGGTAGAGATAATAGGTCTTGCCGGCGCGCCGAGGCCCGATAATGGTAATTATCTTCTCCAGATTCAGGGGTACATATAGCTCCCTGCGCCGGAAAGCAGGCAGGGAAATTTGATGGAAATCGGCAATGATTCGCTTGAGGATTGTTTTCATACCAAAGAAACTACAATATTTATTTCCTTGTGACAAGGAAAATATAACAAAATATTATACCTGTGTGACGGAAATAACAGGCGAACGGTAATTCTGATTACAACCGCGTATACTGCGAACGGGCATAATCTTGCGTTTTTGAACCCTCACCCCAACCCTCCCCCACTGGGGGGAGGGAGTTTATGGAAAGTTCAGATTATGTCCGTTCGCAGTGTACCTTATCGAGCTTTCAGATATGCCGCCAAATGGCGCAGTCCTTCTTCTGTGGAAATTTCCGGAACATACCCCAGATCCCTTTTGGCAGCGCTAATATCGAACCAGTGGGAAGTTGAAAGCTCTCTGGCGACAAACCGTGTCATCTGCGGCTCTCCCTTTAATGCAAATGCCTTGTAAAACCATTCCAGGACTGCCCCGATCCGAAAGGCCGCCTCTGGAGATATCGAGCGATTCACCGGAGAGAGCTTGCCTGCATGAAGAATATCATCAATCATTTTCCAGAGAAAAACCGGCTTTCCCTGACTGATGAAATACACATTCCCCGAAAGTTCCGGCTGCCTTATCAGGGCCTCTTCGGCCAGTAGATGGGCTTTGGCCGCATTATCAATGTAAGTTACATCCACCATGTTTTTGCCATCCCCGATTCGGCGGAGGCGTTTTGCCCGCGTAAGGATTCGCGGAACCAGGTGATTGTCTCCCGGGCCCCAGATCAGATGAGGTCGTAGAATGATGGTTTTCAGGCCATCCCAAGTCCCCTGCCACCTCTTCTCCGCCCCCTGCCACCTGCCGGTCGCCATCTGTGACCTGCCGCCCGCCTGCCGGACAGCCTGCTCACCCAGAGCTTTGGTTTCCGGATAGGCGGCGTGATAAGTGGCCGGATAGGGAACGGTTTCGTCCACACCTTCCATATCTCCGCCGTCAAAGACAACGCTTGGCGAGCTGGTGTAAATCAGGCGGGAAACCCCGCATGATCTACAAGCAGCGATGACATGGCGGGTTCCTTCGGTGTTGATTCGGTAATAGTCCTTGTAATCCCCCCAGACACCGGCTTTGGCCGCAAGATGATATACGGTATCAACTCCTTTGACAGCGTTGTCGATGGCGACCGGATTCGAAATATCGCCCCGAACCTGTTTGACCTCCAATGCTTCAAGCTCCGAATAATGGTCCCTTGAAAAACTGATGACCCTGTCCCCCCGTTCTATGAGTAGCCGGACAATGGCTTTTCCCAGAAATCCGCCGCCGCCGGTAACCAGAATGGTTCGGATAGAATCCCCCTGATGTTTCATTCTTCTGACTCCTTTCTTATTACATATCCGTCAAATCGGATAGAGGACTTTTTCCAGCTTCAGCAGATCCTGTTCCTGGCCTACAGCAATTATCGTGGCTCCGGGTTCCAGCCGGGTCTCAAAAGAGGGGTTGAACATCATGCTGCCATCAACCTGTTTAATGGCGATGATGATCAAATTATATTCCTGACGGATTCCCGAATTCTTGAGCATCACATTGGCCAGCGTCGATAAATGGCTTATCGGAATTTCTTCCATCTGAATGTCTTTGCGATCATACGTCAGGGCCAGATCCAGAAAGCTGGTAACCGTGGGCCGAATGATTCGGTGGGCCATGCTAACCGCCCCGACTTCGTAAGGCGATTCTACAGCAGAAGCGCCGGCAGCTATCAGTTTGGACTTGGACTCCTTATAAATTGCTCTGGCCATGATAAACAACTTGGGATTGAGCTGCCTGGCAGTCAAAACCAGAAACACGTTGTCCACATCGGTTCCCAGAACGGCGATCAAGCCCTTGGCGCGTTCAATCCCTGCGTTTAAGAGAATCGCCTCGTCGGCAGTATCGCCGGACAGGTACAGAATTTTGTCTTCTTCCATGACCGGTATCAAGTCCGGATTTTTTTCAATCACCACGATATCAATGGGCTTTTGACGAAGATTCATGCACAGAACTCTTCCGATACGACCATAACCACAAACGATGTAATGATTTTTCAGCCGGGTAATTTTCTTGTCCAACCTTCGCCTCCCCAGAATGATTCGAATCCGTCCTTCGATCATGTACGGAATCAGTGTCGCACCCACATATCCCAAAAAACCAACTCCAACAAATATCAGGAGTATGGTATATATTCGACCGATAGAGCTGAGTTCATGGGTTTCTCCAAAACCCACGGTGGTCAGGGTGATCACGCTCATAAAGAGTGCATCCAGAAAATTCCAGCCCTCAATGACCATGAATCCCCAGGCTCCGCACAAAATGATGGCAAGGATGATCAGAACGGATATGATCAGTTGTTTGGTGCTGTCCATGTCTGGAGATATACGACACCCTCGATATTGAAAGCAAGAGGATTTCCCGTGGACCCAGTCTGGTTCTATCATGTCCTTCAAACGTTGTTACCGGCGAGCTTCATATATTTTCTAAATTGTGTTGATTTTATAGAGTAATTCTTATAACGGATATAGGTACTCTATCTTTGCTGAAGTATAAAACAGGCCTCACTGAAGAGATAATATTCACGGACCGGAAAAAGCACAAAATCTTTGTCGAATCATGACGGAAGCTGACCATGGACATATTGATTGCTGAAGATGACTGGATATCTTTAAAGTTACTGAACAATGTTCTGGTCAAACACGGCCATAGGGTTCTGAATGCGACTAACGGGCAGGAAGCCTGGGATATTTTCCAGCAGGAAACCATCCCGATGGTGATTACCGACTGGCTCATGCCGAAGATGAACGGACTGGAACTTTGTCAGAATATCCGAGGCACGCAGAAGGGGCCTTACACTTACATCATTGTTGCAACCACCAGGAATGAAAAAAGGGATCTGCTGGAAGTTCTGAAACACGGGGCCGACGACTATATTTTAAAACCGATACACGTTGATGAACTTCTGGCCAGGATCAAAACCGGCGAACGGATCACAAAGCTGGAGAAAAAACATATAGACATGGAGCAAAGTATAATCGAAAGCCGAAACAAGCTTCGAGTCGTTCTGGATTCCCTGCCCGAGGAAATCGTATCCATTGATGTTAATTCCCATGTTGTGTCGGCAAACAATGCTTTTTTAAAAGGAAAGGGAATCAGCTTCAGTGAACTTGTCGGGTCTCCTTGCTTCGATCACAGGCACTGGAACATGCCAGCCGTCAATATCGCGAATGTTCAGAGTCATGCGATGGATATCTTTCGTTCCGGACATCATCGGCTCTTACATGAAACCATTGGTGGATCCAACCCGGAAAAGCGGCACTTCGAATTCCATCTGTCGCCCATCCTGGAGGCTTCCGGCAAAGTGCATCAGGTGGCCATTGTTTCAAGGGATATCACTGAGAATCTTCATAAATCGGAACAAATCAAGTCTCTCAATCAAGAACTTCGAAAAGCCGTTGACGAAGTTCAGGAAAAAAATTTTGAACTTGTGGGTACCCTCGAACGCCTTAAAGAAACGCAGTCTCAGATACTTCAGTCAGAAAAAATGGCTTCCATCGGGCAACTGGCAGCCGGCGTGGCGCACGAAATCAACAACCCGGTGGGCTTTGTCAGTAGCAATCTAAAAACCTTGACTGATTATCAGCAGAATATAGGCATGATCCTCTCCGAGTACAGACAATTCGTTGACAAGGTCGCAATAGCGAAGGACTGCGGCCCTAATATGACAGCAATTGAAAACCTGACAGCCCAGATAAAGGAAAAGGAATCGGATCTGGATATTGCGTATATTCTGGAAGATATTCCCGGTTTAATCCATGAATCCAGTGAAGGACTGGATCGCATCAAAAAAATCGTTCTGGATCTCAAGGACTTTTCTCACCCCGGCGAAGATGTCCTTAAGCTGGCGGATATCAACCTGAATCTGGAATCAACCTTGAACATCGTCTGGAACGAGCTTAAATACAAAGCAACGATCACCCGGGATTTCGGAGAACTTCCCCAGGTAATGTGCTATCCGCAGCAATTGAACCAGGTATTCATGAATCTACTGGTCAATGCGGCTCAGGCCATCGAAAATCATGGAGAAATTCACATCATTACCCGGGAGATTGGCGGCAATGTGGAAATTATTGTCAGCGATTCCGGCCAGGGAATTGCGAAGGAAAACATTTCCCGGATTTTTGATCCGTTTTTTACGACAAAGGAAGTTGGCAAAGGAACGGGACTGGGGCTGAATGTCACTTATAACATTGTCAAAAAACATCATGGCGCCATAGATGTCAAAAGCGAGCCGGGAAAAGGAGCCACTTTTACCGTCAGGATACCGGTAACCGGCCCCCTTTGCTCCCTGAGTCTGAAAAACCCGGTAACGGAGTAATGCCATGAAAATCGGATTAGATTAACTGAGTCGGGTTATTGAAACCGATCAGGCAATGACTGCCAAGATACTAACTCGTCAATTCATCTTTTTATGGTTTCAAATCGACAATCAGCAGTATCAACACCGCTTATGGCATCAATTTGTGTTGGTTATCAGGCGCTTCCGTCGATACGCAATTGGGGCTTCCGGGGCAGCTCGAAAGAGGTGTTTAGCCCGCATCTTCAGAGCGCACTGCCGAGCATCCGGAAATCATGAATATCAGAAGTCTTTTTCAGGTCGGACCGGAAATTTTAGGCGATTGATCACATAATAGGCGGCGCTCAACGCAATAACGATGGCGGCAATACCAATCAATGTCAGACTCGGCAGGTCTTTTACATCCAGGATGATGATTTTTCGGGCGATGGCGATCATAGCCACTTTGATCACGATTTCTGCATGCACGGAATGCTCTACATAATAGGCCCGGATGGTTTCGAGAAGCTCAAGTCCGATAAGCACCAGCATGAAGAAGCCGAAAAGTTCAAGAAGCTCATCAATCTCGAGCAACAGAACCGGCGAAGTGATTATATCCTTTATCAGCAGCCAGCCGAGCTCGATGGTGGAGAGCAACACGACAACCATCATCATCAAGATGAGCGTCAGTACGATGAAGTGTTCGAAGCGTTTCAGCAGATTAAGCATGCCTTTATCCTTCTGTTGGGTTTTTCAACATCGATTTTGAAATCAAAACGGGCTCTCATACAAACGCTCCGCTGCCGCCTTAAGCGCGCGGTTCATCATCCCGAATGCTTCTAAGCCCTGGCTCCCGAGCCAGGGCCACATGATCGGCAACAATACCCCGCTATATGCCTCTTTTTGAACAAATCGGACTTGGGCTTCTCCTAAAGGCTCCAACATGAAAAGGTGTTCTCCATCCAGCAGCCCAGATACAAGCAGGCTTCCCTGCCATCTGATTTCCTGCTCGATCCCGAAATACAGGATTTTGGGCCAGAGTACCATCCGTAACCCGCAGGGCAGGCGAACAAAGACGCTCAATCGTTTTCCAACGATCAAATTCCCCTTGATCTGTCTGATAACAGGGTTCCACGAACAGTAAGAAGAAAAATCCGTCAAGACATTCCAAACAACAGCACTGGGCGCGTTGATTTCAATCTCTGTGGTTATCCATCGTTTCCGAGGCAAGAGGCTCAAGTCCTGAGGCATGACTGGCAAGATACTATACTTTCCGAACCTTGGGCCATCTCCGAGAGCGCCGTGCGGATGGCTTCATCCATGGAAACAAGCCGGATCGGGATGAGCTCTCTGATTTCGTCGTTCTTGCATATGACTTCGTTCTTGAGTCCTTCCACTAAGGGCATCACCACGCCTGCCGGAACCGTCGTCACAAAGTTTATCCAGTAGGATGAAAGATGTGGGGTCAGAACCGGAACCGTGAGTATCAAGCGACGTAGCCCCCGAATACGGGCATACTTTGTCATCAATTGGCGGTAAGTGATGATCTCAGCGCCGCCAATATCGAGAGTTTTCCCTGCTGTTTTGGGTTCAAGCAAACAGCCTGTCAGATATTCAATAACATTTTCTAAAGCAATGGGCTGACAACGCGTTTCTATCCAGCGGGGACAAACCATGACAGGAAGGCGTTCCACAATATGACGCAGCATCTCGAACGGGGCGCCTCCGGCGCCGATAATATTGGCAGCTCTGAGGACAGTGGTTCGGGCTTGGGCAGACTGAAGCACTTGCGCCACCATTTGTCGGCTCCTTAAATGCTCGGAGAGGTTATTCGCCATCTCCCCCAATCCTCCGAGGTAGATGATGCGCTTGACTCCGGATTCATCAGCGGCCTGGATGAAGTTGCGGGCGGCCTGGACGTCTTTATCAAGGTAGGCTTTGTACTTGAACATGCTCCGGCCGCCCATGGAGTGGACCAGGTAGTAGGCCGTATCGATACCTTCCATAGCCTGCAACAGCGTGTCCGGTTGCAGGAGATCCCCTTCCATTACTTGGGGTTCGATGCCGCAAGAAATCTTGCCCGGAAAACGATTTGCTGAGCGAACCAGGCAACGGACCCGGATGCCCTTTGAGGCCAGTTTTCTCAAGAGTCGGCCGCCAATGAATCCGGTGGCGCCCGTCAACAGGACATTGGGTGATGTGTCGTTCATGTGTTTTAAACCTCCTTGGTGGTTCGCCATTCTCATAACCAATGACTCGGCAGTGAAACAAATCGAATGAGGCTGCGCAAACGACCGGCAAGCCTTTTTCGGGTCAGAGACTCGCCTCTACGATGATGACGATTCCCAGATGACCGTCCACTGGGTGGCCAACACGGCCAGCGATTGGGAGCGTAAAAGCTTCCTGAGGTCCCGCTTGACTTGGCTGATGTCTTTATCCATGAGATACTTTCCGTGATTTGCTTTTCAATTCCGATTGTCGTAAAAGATACCCCCTCAATCATTTCATCATTATAGATGATTCTGACGGGTATGTCATCAGCGTTTTAGGGAGAACTGGAATTGAAATGTCCACAGGGTTTCAACAAACTGGAAATATTGCTGATTCTACCGGATTATGTGGTTAGGTGCAATCCTCGCATGGATGCAGCAACGAGAGTGTTCTGGAGTCTGTTGAAAAATTGAATCGCGCAACAGAATTGCGCGATATTTGCAACTCAAAGAATGCTGTGAGTGGATCGAACACTTCGAACGCAGGATGCAGGAGAAAACATCCTGTGCATTCGTTGCAGCAAATATTTAAAGGAGTTAAGGAATGAAAATTGATCTTTGAGCTTTCCAAGGATGTCGTGTAAGGCAACTCACATGAAATAGACTCCCATATCGTGGTATTTTTAAATCACATGGATGGACAGGCCAGTCTTATCTTTTGGCC
>JBAXVB010000155.1:0-8709 GCA_037129415.1 Deltaproteobacteria bacterium | reverse complement strand
GTCCGGAATTTGTTGACCACTATATCATTCGTACCGACCGATCCCGCTTTACTATCTAAGATGTTTTATCACGTCCACCATATCCAGTGTTACCCGCAAAACCCTGGTGTCGGCTTCGAGCTGTTTTCGCAGCGTCTGAATATTCACATCTCCGGGAATGTCGTAGAAGGCTGTTGTCATCTCGTTATTCGCAAAATACAGAGGAATGTTATACATATTGGCGATAGATGGCGCATCCTGCATATCCTTCAGCTTCAGCCAGAGTTTTCCGGTGATGATACCGATGGATTTCATCTTCAAATTATAGACGACAGGATGGGTTGGAACATTGTCGGCAGATTCATTTTCCGCGCGGATGGAAGGGGCTGTCGCCTGCGATTGTTTGTACACCGAAAACAATCCTTTTCGTTCAATAACATCTTCCAGCGCCATATCTTTCCGGATGTCGGTTTTCTCGGCCCGGAGCGTCAGCAGCCAGACATACGGCGATCCACCATTATCAAAGGATTCCCCTTGAGGAAGGGAAGCAACGAATGCCTCCTGCTGCGCCGAGTCAAGACACCATGCAAACTGCGGAACAAGAACACTTGAGCACATCAGCAATAAGCCCATGATGAAAAGAAAGCCTTTCATCCATACGGAGATTGCAACGCCATTGCCGTTTTTTTCGGATATTCCAGTCAGATAGATAGTATTATTCATTAATTCACCTCTTAGTAGCCCATGATATTCAATTTGAATAATTCCAGAGTTCCAGTATTCTCCTTCACACTGTCCAGAACTTTCAGGGTCCAGGTTCCTTTTGTTTTTTCGCCGTAAAAGGCATTGCTTCCAAGAATCACTCCGCCTTCTCCGTCCAAACCCGTTTTTATCGAACTTCGAATGTTCAACAAAATGCTTTTTGTACCCTTAGGAGATGTGATTTCGATTCCTACTTCGGAAGTATCAGGATGTTTGATCAACAGTTGAACAGAAAAATTTTCAATCGTCAGATCTTTCGACATTTCAATTGTGCGTGTTACACCCGATGCATCGTTGTCCGGAATCGCAACGGCCGTAGCCAATGCGCTGCCTGTTTCGTTCGGGAGCAGCTTAGGGAGGCTGTCAGCCCGATAATTTTTCGCCATAGCTACGGCGGCATCCACATTCACCGCTCCAAAGCCGTACCAGTTGTGAAAATTGTACCCGGCGCCATTGGTGACCCACCCCTCGCTGGCTTGATAATCCACACCGTCGATATTGACTTTTACATACGATGCCTTTGAGTCAGGATCGATTTTTCTGGCGGTCTTCGCCAGAATATGTTTGACATCCCTGCGGGTCAGGTTTGGATTAGTTTGAAGGATCAGAGCGATGGCCCCCGATGCGTTCGGAGCAGCCGAAGAGGTGCCATTGAAAGCGCTGGTATAGTTGCAGTTGGGATTATATGTGGGATCGCCGATCTCAAATGAGTTGTCAGGTTCGGCAAGATTTTTGCGGCTGTATCCTCTGTCGGTACCGCTCAGATCGGTTGTGATGATAGCCGGAGAGTCTGATCCGTCTTCTCCTCCGGGTGCCGATATCCAAAGCGTCGATCCCACTGACGAGTAAGAGGATTTGACACCTGAAGCGTTGAAGGCGCCAACGGTGATGATCTCCGGTCTGGAGTTTGTCTCTTCTGCTGTGGCATTAAAGCATGTCAGGCCTTTTACTCCATTTACTCCATTTTGTACGGTACAGATGTACGACCCTGTCTTATTGAACGCATTTCCGGCGGATTTGACATATATTCCGCCTTTCTTACCGCGAAGATTAATAGCTGTTTCGTCATAGAGTTTTTTTTCATCAAGCGACATAGGGAAGTACTTCGTACCATCATCACCATAACTCATATTGAAAATATCTACATCCTTTGAACGGTCATGTCCTCCCAAAGAAAAGATTTCATCGGCAGACGACCCGGTTTTTAAATAATTGAACCCTTTCAGCGATGTCCGCGGAGCCACTCCCCGCCCGCCCTTGCCGTTCATGGACAAGGCGGCTGCAATCCCGGTTACGCTGGTACCGTGGTCGCCTGTTGTTTTGGTAGGGGTTGGATCGTTTGTATTGTTCACATAATTATAGGACCCATTGGGAATGACATTTCCGGCAAGGTCTTCGTGGGCGATTTCAAGGCCGGAATCGACAATCGCCATAATCACGCCCAGGCCGCTCAACTGATCGGCAATAGCCTTGCCCATCTGAAGATCTTCTCCTGGTTTGCCTGTACTTTTAGAGAATGCTGTCTGCCCGGTGTTCTGAATGTGCCACTGAAAGGCAGTGAGCAGATCGCCATCAACTGCAACGAATGATTTCCAATCCATTTTCCAGTACAATCCGGCCGGATCGGCGGGATAAGAAGTGTAATTCAGCGTAAAACTGCATTTGTAAGTATGAAAATATGCACAGCATATTTTTATGGCTGAATCTTTATCTATTTGAATACAACTTCCGGAACCGGATTCAATCGGCTTTAATGTCGTTTTATCCATTTTCCAGAAAAAACCAGAATCGTCCGGAACATAATCGAGTTTGAACTCATATCGTTTTTCCTGAAATACCACACAGAGTTTCATACCCATATCACTTCCCACGGTCACACAGTCTGCACTGTCACAGTCAGCCCAGACTGGATTGCCGGTAAGCATTACCGACAGCATGACAATAACCGTCAAAGCGGTTCTTATCTTTTTTGTAAAATCCTCACACCTTATCTTACCTGTTGTCATTTTACCTCCTTCGATCAGTAACATTGAGTTGAGTTGATAATCTTTTGGGACACAGTTAACAGCTTCACAAAAAGTTCTAATGCTGCATTGAGCTACCTCCTTCCTCATTGAGACTTTCAATTTAGCACTGCACCTCCTTATTGTCAGGAACGTTCCAATTCGACTTCACAAAGGTTTTTGGACTTTAGGCAAATATATTTCAACAAACACTGCCTATTGAAAAGGCGGACAGTCTATTTCGAAATGACTCCATAGTTCGAAACATGGAAATAAACGTTTCCATTTGTGGAAAGCGATTCACTGTACGCCAGATACAACCACATCCGGGTGATACCATCCGGCATCTTTACTCCACTGGTTCCCAAGCTCCTAATTGGGAACCGACATCCTTGAAGCGCCTGCTTCAAGTCTTTTTCTGACGTTCCATTGATCAAAACGCACCTTGCCAACGATTCTTTAGGTCTGTATTGCAAAACAGTTGCCAACTCGGGAAGGATCATGCAGTTGAAATATAATTCTATAATTGCTGATAGTTAAAAATATTAAGCAGAGAAGGGGTTGTAAATGAAGAACATGATTCAGTGATTTATTTCCCATAATGAGATTATTTTCCCAATATGAGAAATAAATCCATAAAAATACCGACCTGCGTATTCAAACTTTGTAAAAAGGCTACATGGACAGGAAGTGATAGACAGCCTATTCATTTAAGACGTCCGACTGTCTTATCAACAAACGAGTTATTTTCGCCGAGGGTTTTGAGCCGACGGTAAAATGTGCTTTTGGGAATACCCAATGTTCATCCGAGCCTTTTCCTTTCACAGGTTGTCTGAATTCCAAAATATTTCCGGACGGCGCCTAAATTGCCTGACAGTGTTGAAGCCGCACATGAAAATGATGGATTGTTTATAATTCCATACCATCGTTTCGACCAGGCATTTACCTGTGTCTCACCGCCTATCAGGCAATAGTAGGGGCGAAGAATTATTCGCCCCTACTGACATTCACCCTATCAATAGGGCGAATACAATCTCCGCACCCACGAAATAACCCCTTAAGGTCGAAACGATGATCAATGCCTTCAATTAGGAACAACTCCATATTTCGTAACAACAAAGCAGGTATTTCCATTAACGGAAAATACCGCACTGTATTCCATATCAACCGATAAATGAGTGATTCCATCGGCAAGCAGAAGACCAGGAATATGGATTTTTAAATCGTCGAGTGTTGATATTTCAGATGTTTTACATGAAAAAGTTGGAGCGGTTATAATGCCGGCATTGGTCATTTTAAAAAGTATCAACGCCGGATATGCCGGATTGTACTCATAAACAAAATACGCCCAAAACGATGGTGCTCCCCAGTATGGATTGAGATATGAAAGAGCGGGTATATGGAGCATTAAACTTCCATCCAAGGTCGCCGTACATCCTGTTGGCGCCTGCATCTTTATATTGGGATCATTTATTGGCGCCTGACACCGTTCACTGGCGGGAGTTGAGCTTGCCCAGTAGGGTTTCTTACCGGTTTTATTTGTTGTTGCAACTTCTTTTTCAGTTCATGGAAATTGTTTTCATCAAAATCTGTAGTTTTGTAAATAAAATCCCAGGTTACACCCGCTTTTAAAAGTTTTTCGATAACTTGAATTTGTCCCTCTATCACACCTTTGTTTAAACTTAAACCTTCGTTAAAACCTTCGTTAAACCATTCCTGTGCTGCGGTTATCATATTCTCACCTATACGTTCTGATTGTTTCTTCATAATTTCCGTAAACTCATCAACCGTCTTCCGTTCCTGAGTTGCGGCAATATATCTTATAAAAACCCTAACATATCTGATACCGCCGCTTTCCGGCAATTCGGACATCAGAGCAGACAGTGTGCTAAATATCTCCCGTATCTTTCCATGAAAAGCGGCTTTCATCAGAAGCTGGGCGATTCTGGCTTTCAGTGCGCCTTTGATTTCATCATTAGAAAAACCGGACTGATCGGTCAGAACATGACTAAAACGGGGGACAAAATCCACATCCTTCAGCGTGTCATGAAACAGGTCTGAAAACTGGGTGGAATAATTCCAGCGTGAATTTCCCTGATAAAATACCGCCGGAAGAACGGGAATCAGTTTCTTCTGTTTCGGAAATTCCTTGAACGATGCGTCCCATATCCGGCACATATATTTCAGCAAACGGAATCTTACCCATTTATCAGGCTTGGACTGATGCTCAAACAGCACATACAGAAAAATATCTTTGCCTCTGTCCTTCAGTTTTGCCTGAAACAGTATGTCTGATTCGCTGCCATGAAATTCTTCGTCTATGAAACTATTTTCCTTGAGAACAAGAGTATTCCAGTCAATCCGTGCTGTCATGGCATCCGGCAGATACGCTTGAAAGAAACTTACGGCTTCCACCGGATCGGAAAACACCGCTTCAAAAAGTTTGGCGTGTGGCTGATGAACAGAGTGTTCCGGAGTTTTCAATTATTTATTCCTGATGCTCTATCGCGGTGACAGTTGCTCTGCAAATCGTTCAATTAGGCATTGATCATCATTTCGACCCGGCATTTATCCGTGTCTCGCCGCCATCAGGCAATAGGTAGGGGCGAATCTTGTATTCGCCCTGTCGATAGGGCGAATACAAGATTCGCCCCTACGAAATAAACCCGAAGGGGCTAAATAAACCCGAAGGTGCTAAACAAAGATCAATGCCTTCAATTAGAAACAACTCCATATTGCTTAACAACAAAGCAGGTATTTCCATTGGTGGAAAAAGCTGGACTGTATTCCAAATCCACCCATAGACGAGTGATTCCATCGGCAAGCAGAAGGCCAGGAATATGGATTTTTAAATCGTCGAGTGTTGATATTTCAGATGTTTTACATGAAAAAGTTGGAGCGGTTATAATGCCGGCATTGGTCATTTTAAAAAGTATCAACGCCGGATATGCCGGATTGTACTCATAAACAAAATACGCCCAAAACGATGGCGCTCCCCAGTATGGATTGAGATATGAAAGAGCGGGTATATGGAGCATTAAACTTCCATCCAAGGTCGCCGTACATCCTGTTGGCGCCTGGATTACCGTGACATCCTTGGGGCTGCCCGTTGCGCCGGATGCCGTAACCCGAATGGTTCCGGTACGCGCGGATGTGCTGGTATTAGCTGTGAAACTGCATGAGATCGTTCCGGAATTGGTTCCCGATAGAGTTTGTGAGGAGATAGAAAGCCAAGCGCCACCTGATGTCACTGCGGCTGTCCAGGGCATGGTTCCGGTTCCGGTGTTGGAGACGTTGAACGTGGTTGTACCGGCATCTTTTGAAACAGCTTGATTGGATGGCGTTACCGACAGCACAAGTTGAACTGCTGGAGCCTGTGTCACCGTTACATCCACCGGACTGCCGGTTGCACCTGTTGCGGTTACGCGGATGGTGGCGGTTCGTGCTGTGCTACTGGCATTCGCCGTGAAGCTGCATGTAATCGTTCCGGAATCGGTTCCGCTGGCACCAGATGAAATCAAAAGCCAGTTGTCGCCTGAAGTCACTGTGGCTGTCCAGGGCATGGTTCTGGTTCCGGTTCCGGTATTGGAGACGCTGAACGTGGTTGCGCCTGCATCTTTAGCTACAGCTCGGCTGACTGGGCTCACGGAAATAACCGAAGGATCCAATGGCCGAGACTGTCCCCCACGAACAGCGCGGACGTAGTAACTGTAGAACTTATAGTAGCTGACGTCGTTGCCGTAGAAGAAGTTCACGCCCCACGCATAGTTCGTATAGTTTGCGTAGGTAGTAGAAGACCAATAAAAGGACGAAACCGCATTGGGAAAGTAAGTCGTATTGATCGCGGGATTGTACCGGCTGTAATCCACCAGACTTCGTAATTCCTTGATGGTGGGCAGCCGCCAGTCTGTATGGCCGCCAATATTCAGCCCCTCACAATAGGCCAGCGCCTGCTCCCATGTCTGGGTAGAAGAACCAGCTTGTTGCTGCCACATCAGGCCTGTGGATGTATCTGTTACTGTGCCATCACCGTTATCCGCATAACCACCGGTAGCAGTCGAAACATCGTCCGACGATCCGCTGCCCATTGTATCAAATGGCCAAATAACCGAATAACCTAATGACCCAGACTGTCCCCCACGAACAGCGCGGACGTAGTAACTGTAGTTCTTATTGAAGCTGTAGTCGTAGCCGTCGTAGAAGGTCACGCCCCACGCATAGTCTGTATAGTTCGCGGAGGTAGTAGACGCCCAATAAAAGGACGAAACCGTATTCGGGAAATATCCGGTATCTATCGTAGGTCCTGGATAGGGAATGCTATAATTAACAATATAGGCCAGCTCTTTGATAGTGGGCATCCGCCAGTCGCTGTAGCCGCCGTAGTTGGCATCATTCAAAGCTTTGATAAAGTCCTCGGTGCACGTACCAGCACCTGGTGTTCCTGGATCGCCACCGTTGGTAGCAGGATTGCTGTCATACCATGTATAAATGTTATCAGCATCGTGGGGGTTGCTGTAGTCTGGCTTGCCATCCTTGTTATTTTTCATCTCCCAGACCAGACCAGTGACATTGTCCTTCACCATAACCCACGACGTAGCCGAATCAGGCAGCGTATTGCCGCTGCCATCCAACTTGGTGTAGGACATAGGATAGATGCTACAGTTAGCGTCCTGGCCGTAAAATGGCTGGCCTGGTGAAGGACAAGGAATCTCAACGGTGTTGTTATAGCATTTGCTTTGCCCTGTATCCGGAACCGGTGCTGCCCATGCAACCCCTGCAAACATCAGAATAGTAGCCATCAGAATAATAAAACAGAAAGCGTTTACACATGTTTTGTTCATGATGTTTTTCCTTTGTTTTGGTGTTTGCAAGATTTATGGCTTACGTTGTATTCTCTTAATTTGGGTGTAATGTTGTAAAACAAAATAAGTTGAAGTTTTGAAATGCCTTTGTCTCTTTGGCAAAAAACAGCATCGTCTTCAACATTTCGAAATGTTGCACCAGATCGAACAGTGATTCTACCGCCCTCCTATATCAAATTGAGTAATAAATGCAAGATTTATTTTGAACATCACTCATTAAGAGGCATTCATTGCCAGGATTCGCCACAATATGTTTTCGATGGATGTGAATGGATTCTCCCACCTGATTTCCGACCGAATAAACCGGATTCAAGGATGTCATAGACTCCTGGAAAATCATGGGGATCTGGTTGCCGCTGATATATCGGCCCATTCAAAGATACGGCTCGGACAAGCATTTTCCGGACATCCTCAATGACCGGAGTCCAGTCACCACGGCTTGTCTGTCGGAATAAACGCATTACGCCCGGATACCAGGGCGAGTCGCTGCGCTCGCGCAACCAGCGCCAGTCGGTTCTGTAAGCTGGCAACAAAACCCAGCAAGCCTTGCACAGCGCACCGGCAAGGTGGGCAATGGCAGTGTCCACGCAAATCAAAAGATTCAACTGGTCTAAAATCGCTGCTGTATCTGAAAAGTCGGCGATGTCGAAACCCAAGTGCAATAAGGGTTGGCCTTGCGGAGGGTTATTGGCCTCATCCTCTCCCAATCCCATCTGATGGCTGACAAATTGTACACCGGGTACGGTCCACAGCGGAGCCAAAGTCGAAAGCCCTGGAAGTGACCGGTCTTCGTCATTATGGTGTTTAGCGTTTCCCCGCCATACCAGGCCAACACGGAAACCATCGTCTGGCAAGCGCGGCTTCCAGTATGCAATGCGTTCCGGAAGCGTTTTTAAGTAAGGAATTCGCGCAGGAAAAGTTCCGGTCTCACCCTTCCAGTACAACGGAATGCTAAGGGGGAGTGTCCAATAATCATGATGTTGGATATCAGATACAATCTCGTTGAACGCAATGACCGTATCCACTCCCAATAGAGTTTCCATGAGGCTTTTAACTTATTGTTCGTTCAACATCTCAGAGGTTTGGCTAATTCCGCTATATCG
>JBAXVB010000154.1:0-8725 GCA_037129415.1 Deltaproteobacteria bacterium | reverse complement strand
CCGCCCAATCAAAACTGACTAATTTTCTTGCCATAAAACCTCCTGGGGAAATGGTGGGTATGATCCGCTTGAGAAAGCCTGAAAAAGTTGATTAATAAACTCACGACGAAATACATTATACCAAATCGGAAAACAAGAGATTCCGGTTCCAGGCAGTTCAGATTTCTGTAACCTGAGCAGCAGAAGCAGTACCGGGGAAGGCTACTCATTCAGGGTTACAGTCAGATAGGTCAGCCTGTCCACAACGGCCATATCATGGGTTGGAGTTCATCTGGCAATCTCTCTGCATTTTTTGCATATATCAGTAGCATCTATGTGGCTTATAAACAACCTCTCCCTCGCCCGCGTAATCGCCACATAAGTCAGCTTTTTCACCTGTTCCGCCGTCCACCGTGTCTCGTCAAGCCAGTCCAGTCCGATAACAAAGACGCAGGCATAGTCGAATCCTTTGACGCTGTGGATGGTGGAGATTGTCACGCTCTGAGTCGTTACGTCATAAGATCGTTTGCTGTGGTAATCCTCGGCAATCCAGTTGCATAAAATGCCTTGATTTTCCAAGGCTTTCGTCATTAAATCGGGGAGATGAATGTCAGGGAGACGATGCGGTGATTTTTGGGTATAAATAACGGCTATCTCGGACAGGGGATAACCCTCGTTATTGTGCAGATGATCGACTTGCCGGACAACGTGGTGGATCAATTCATCCAATGTCGGAAATTGCCGGATTTCCGGTTCCGGTCCGGGCGTTGTCTGATAATCTTGAATGGGTTGCACCTGTGGTGGGGGTTCCTCATTTTTTTCATTGATGAATCTTCGGGCAAAGTCGGCGATGGCGCTGCTGTTCCGGTACATCCATGATAACTGTTGGACTTGCCCGCAAACCTGTATGCCGAGATTTTTCCAGGTCTGTGTTTTCCGGTAAATATTCTGGTTTTCGTCGAGGGCTATGGACAGGTGATTCGTTACCGGGTTCAGAAGAGAAACGACGATGCGATACATATCGTCTGAAAAATCCTGTCCTTCGTCCACCAGAACGGCATCATACTTTTTCGTGAAATCCGTTGCTTTCCTCAGCGTTTCTTCGATGACCATATCATAGTAGGCCGTCTCTTCATTCTCGCAGGAGACGGATTCGCCCAGAATCTTTGCGCACAACTCGAAGAAATGAAGCACATCCACGCCATTTTCACCCAACGGGACCTTCTTTTCCGCCAAACACCGCCTGATGAAATTGACAAGGGTGATGTTGTAGCAGACGAAAAGGATCCGCTTGACGCCGAAATTGTACTGCTTCAGCATGGCAGCCTGGTGAACCAGAATCAGGGTTTTACCCGATCCAGACGGGCCTGAGATAATCCGGTGACCCCTGTCGAATTTCCGGGCAATCACCTCCTGGTGGTGATCCAGCAGCTTTATTCTCTGCTTTTCATGCAGACGTTGCCCGCCGGGGTCTCGATCGGGCATTTCAATCCGGATTGAGGGAAACATAAGTTGGCGGAGATGTTGTAACTCGTTTGGTGTCAGATTGAATTGAAAAAGCGGGGGGAACATCTGCTGCAAGGCATTGGAAAAGCATTGTCCGGAAGCATCCCGGCAGATGTCTGACTGCGGGTTTAGATCGTCCCAGAAAAATACTTTTGTCGCTTGAATAACCTGGTTCAAGAGTTTTCCAATATATTCATGTTTGTTGATATTCGGAAAAACAACACCTTCGGCGATGGGTATCTTGGAGTTTCCCGAATGCAGCGGATCATTTGAAAGCAGTCGTCGATCTTCATGTATCTTGTCCATGAGAAAATGACTATAGGTTTTGGCCTGCTTCAGGGGGTTTTCAAGCTTTTGCGGATGGCCATCCAGGGCAATGATAAAATGGGTGGGATTGGCTTCCTGTATCTGGAAAAGGGACCAATCCTTGACTTCGAAGATGGTCAGGCCGGTATCTTTGCAATAGAGGATGAAATCAGGTTCGCGGCCGTTGATATCTGGCAGGTACCAGGCTGTGTATTTGCTGTCCGGTTTGGCGGCGGTCTTCAGGAATCCGTAGAATTGACGTTCGCCGTCCGTACTGAATTGGGCGACGTCGTCAGGGATCATGATGGCCATGCTGCATTCTCCTTAAAACGGACATAATTTGCAAAACAAATCGGGTGAGTATGCCGGTTTCTTCCTTGTAGGCTTGGCACAGAAGGATCGTAATAACCGTCACATATAGGTACACAAGTTTTGGCATCTTGAGTTCGGATATGTCTAACCATTTGAAAACAGGAGATAGGTTTAATTTTTTCTGATTTTTAAATAAAAGTCTCAAATTCAGCATGTTATGATAAAATACAAACACTTGTGGACCTATGCGAGCCGCCACTATATCTTCGGCTTAAACTACGATGAAGAGTGCAGTCGCCTATCCATTTTAATGTTGTCCATCATAATTATTTCCCATCCTCAATCAAAAGTATTGAAGGTTCCATCATCTCACTTTTTTCTTCAATTTTTTTAATTGCTTGAGGTTATTGATACCTTCTTTCAATTTTGTTGCAGTACGACGATAAGTACCGACATAGAGTGCGGTCAGCGCTTTAATATCGTAAACGTCCATATCTCGCAAGGTTACACATCCACAACTCCAGAGAAACTTCCATGGACCCCATTCATAAACGCCTGTTTCTCTGGGAGGAAGATAATTAAATGTCAGCTCATCGAGTTTTTCTTTATTACTTTTCGTAAAGCCATGCTGTTTGTATGCCATCAATAATAAATGAACCTGCTTTCCTACTTTGGGTACGCCTAAAGGACAATAAAACATATAGTAGAAGCTAAATTGATTATTGCGGAGAATTGTATTGATAGCACTATGTTTAAAATTGAACTCTTTGGGCATAACCTTCGGAGAATGCCATTCAATGGTAATTTCGTCTCCATTCAAGGCAAGAACCTTGCGTACAGATGGCAGGATACCTTCGTAAAAAAAATCAGTGGCCTTCTTACCAACAGATTCGTCTGATGGTTGCACATGTGTCCTGATATATTCCGCGAACTCCACTGCAAATGGCAAATTCGCAAATTCTCTTAATGAAAACTCGGCGATCTGACTCCAAGATACTGCTGAGACTGGGCAAGCCCTATTCTGTTCATCGGCAGTTTCTGGTGCGTGACCATCCGGAGTCAGTAGAATAATTCCTTTGGGAGTTGCATGAAATGCCTTAACTATTGCAGATTGGTAGTCTGAGAGCTGGTGTTGTGACTCAAAGGCAGTGACCTTTCCCTCCACCCCAAGAACAATGACGGGAGTTTCTCCCCATGTTTTCCTAACAACAACCATGACGTCCACACGCCTACGATCATCAGTGTACCATTCACTTGATGCGGTCACAACATGTTGTCCGTGTGGTAACTGCAAGTCTGGCAAATTCGCGCAAGCGAGCAATTGTCGCAAAAAACTATCAGCCAGACCGTGGGGACTTTCTGAGTCCAACAAATAGCGTAGACTCTCGGTTAACGCCTTCTCTTTAAGAACAGATGCAAGAACCGAAAAACATCCACTCACCATACGTCCCTCTTTTGGTCTTTCACTTCCATTATTCTCTCTTTCTAAATCGGGTTTTGGTCTTTCACTTCCATTATTCTCTTTTTCTAAATCGGGTTTTGGTCCTTCACCTCCTTCATCGGGAATTGCTTTCTTTTTTTGACGTAACCAATCTTTTAATTCATTATCCGGTATTGGATATTCACATCCTGATCTATCTGTTAAACCTAATATTTGGATATGTTCTACAGGATAGGATAAACATTCATCATCAAAGTTAATGGAATAAATACCGTTTATTAAACCGTTCTTAACAGTTCCAGAATAGTTACCATCGCATAATTTTGCAACTATTTTATCACTAACCCCATACTCATTCTTTGTTATTGGATTGCCAAGCAATCTCCTTGTTTCATCAATGGCTTCAATCGGAACTCTTTGGATCAACCATCCTTCTATGCTTCCATCTTTTATGTATTTAGGTTTGTTTTCCTTGTATTGATAAGTTAGCCCTAAGACTTGATCATGTTCAGTATCTAACAATCTTTGATTATCGTATAGAACAGTATAACCACCTTGCGGTCTGATTTTTATGACAGTTCCCAAATAATTCGATGTAAGATTTGGAATTCTTGCAATTATTCTATCATTCACTTCGTACTCAACTTTTGTTAGTGGATTTCCTAAGTTGCACATTTTTTACCCTTTCGTAAAAATACAGTATAAGTTCATTTTATCTCTTTGAGATAGACCATGCTAATAATCAAACTCACAGGCAGTGGTGGAAAACATTTGATTCGCAGTCCGGCGGATTGTCGTGTTAGGCACGATTATCTCCAATCCAAGCTGATTACCTCAAAGCCGTTTCTCCTTGAATTCTTCGTATGTATATCGCGGTGTTCGGTTATCTCCCCTTCCATATTAAGGCGTTTGATTCCGGAAAGATCGCTTGCTTCAATACAACAACCAACGAATAAGAACGAATCAATTATTGGACTGTTTGCTTTATCGCAGAAGTGAGCAAGTGCTTCAGCAATGCAGGTTGCTATGTTTTCATGAAAATGTCCACTCCCGGATAGGTGGGAGATGGCGATTTTTCTTGCCCCAAGGGTTTTTGTAGCATATGAAATGCTCTCGTAGGCCACATTGTAGTAAAAATCCCGATACGGCATGCTGTGGGAGGCTGGAGCGAATTGTTCATAACTTCTGGACGTTTCGCTGGCGGCCAGAACTACACCCCGCAGCTTGCTTGAAGGGTTCCTACTTGAAAGTCCAATCAGGGACACTTCGTCATTATTAAATCTATTCCAATCTGCAAGTTTCCGAATGTCAGCTTCGTCAATTCCAAGCTCCATCGCAAAGAAGTCTCGATTCCCTCCTAAAGGGGAAAATCCATCTTCCGTGGAGACGATGTAGCAGTCAACATCCCCGCGCTGAGCTAACTCTTCAAACGACGCCGTAAAATCATAACCTATCAAAGTAGTTGTTCCTTGTCTTGATTGAAGCTCAGATAGTCTATGCATATTCACCTCCTATGTGATGCCTAACGACCAAATACACCTGCCGATTTTGGTTTGAAGTGAGATATCTGTCCCGTGCAGCCCCTTGTTAGGCCAAGCCATTCCATTCGTCGGATGAAATTGATCTGTCGATAATCGATTCTGCTTCATTTAACATCATCCGTAATTTTGGAACAGAATATTCTAAATCAGATGGAATACTCATACGATGATTGCGATAAACCATGAACTGGTGGCGAGTTCCAGAATATGGGCCATCAAAGCCAATCTGCCGAAGTCGTCTGATAAAGACCTTACGTTTACATGGCTGCCATTGGCTCATAGCATGGTTCCATATTTAAATCGTAATCATCAATGGTTGGCAGAGGGTGATCTAATTTCAAGCCAACAAGAATCCAATCTTCAAGTGTTGATTGTAATTCTATTTCGCATTCCCGTAATGATCTCCCAAATGCGATTACTCCTTTGCAGGGGGGGATTCGTCCGGAAAATGTTCCATCCTCAAGTATGTTGTATTCAGCATGGGATAGCGCGCTTTCAATATAACCGGTGAAGATGTTTTTTATCATTTTGGCTCCTTATGTATATTGGATTCGACAAGATAAACCGCAGGATCACAGGATGTTGTAATTTGCGATGAAATCCCCGGAAAACAACGAGGCAACATCAGCCCAAACAGCATCTGTTCTCTGCTGTATAAGGTCAGCGATACCATAGGGTAGCCTGTCGTCTTCAAAGGCTTCCTGCAGGGAATACGCCATCTGCTCCAAAGGGCTGTCTTGATAGCCAAATTGCATTAGACCTGCTACGTATGCCAGCAAGAAATTGTCCACTCCCAGCCTCTCCCACTGGACGACGTGAACCAGTTCGTGAAAATAAATGCTCTCTGTTTGATGAAGGTTGTTGACAAAAAATGTATCTTTGTAAGTTACGCCCGCCACAGACGCATTCCCCATTTGCGCGAAATCAGGCAACCCCATACTGCTCAGTGCGAGTGGCAGTGGAGGAAAAGGCACCTGCCCGGTTACAACTACCACCTTTGCCTTTTCCAATAAATCTGAAGCAAATACCTTTTGAAGCCTGGGAAAATTGAGGCTGATAACCGGAATGGCCTGTTCTTTGTTATCTTCCAAAAGTTTTTCAATCCATTCCCGAACAAAAGATAGTCCAGAATGGATATCTTGAATGATATCTTGCTGATTCATGTGTTATTCTTCTCCATATCCCCAGTGCTGATTAGATTCGATATCCGGGTTGCAACCGGGGCTTTCCCAGCCGATATAATCACCCAGATTGAGCTACGGTTCAGATTAAACTCTGTTATTATACAGGCTTTCCGCCAATCGGCTGATGAGATCGAGATGCGCAAGACATTCACGCCAGTCACTTCGAATGCCTTCAACACCATAATACGCACCGGCAAGTTGCCCATAGATAGCGCCAGTAGTGTCTGCGTCATTTCCAATATTTACTGCAAGCAAACAGCCTTCTTCAAAGGTTGAAGATTTATAGAACGCCCACAACGCAGCTTCAAGCGATTGAACGACATAACCACTTCCAACGATCTCAGGAGGCTCTTTCCGCTTGAAGGAACCGCAAGCAATCTCGTCGATTTCAGCACACAGTGGTACTCGATCCCAAATTCCATCAACGGGTGCATATCGTTTGCCGAGCAATTTCTCTTTTGAATCACCCTGAACGGCTCCGACAATAAGCCCTCCAAAGTATCGGCAAGCATCAAGACAGGTGACAGCCCCGTGTGTCGTTCTTGAGCTTTCCGCACTCATATTGATGGCTCTTTCGGGATCGGACGCATAGAACAGGGGAACTGGAGCAAGCCGCATCAGGCTCCCATTGCCTGCCGAGTAAGAGTCCGTAGCGCCGGCAAACGGATCGCCTGTACTGGCGTATTGCCGTAATGCCTGCGAAACCGTATTTCCGATATCGAAGCATTCTCCATTACTGCTGAGATAACCTTCCTTCCACCATCGTGTATATCGCACCATTTGATCGCGAGCGTTGAATGTTCCGCATGTGACGAGACTTTCAGCGAGACAGAGCGCCATTGATGTATCATCCGTCCATTGACCTTTATCCAGGTCAAACGGGCCGCCTCCGACAATATCGGTCAAGAGAGCAAAAGTGCCCGGTGCTTCGAACTCAACTGTCGTTCCCAGAGCATCACCCACAGCCAGACCCATCAGGCACCCCTGGTAGCGCATTTGTACTGTAGTCATCAAGTTTCCCCCCCACTTCACGATGTATTGTTCCTGTTCATTTGTTTCTGGCGACCGTCGATAGGTTGATTTGGGGCACTGCTTCCAAAGTTCATGCAGTCGGGCAAGGGCCGCTTCCCCTTTGAAGCCATGCCGCGCTAACCAGCATCCAACAATCACGCCAGTTCGCCCGATTCCGCCCCAGCAATGGAGATATACCATCCCCCCTTGTTGAATTTGGTGGTCAATTGCGTCAAGAATCGCAACCGTTATGACTGTAGAACTCGGTATTGATACATCCCGTATTGGAAATCGCCGGTGTGATGCTGTTTCCAGCAACCCTGAATATGGAAGCAAACCCTCATTTACCTCGGTCAAGTCGATGAAGGCCGTTATCCCCGAACGGATCATGTCATTGATTTTTACCCGCGAGGATTCCTCGTCTATATCTCCGGGATATTCACCAGCAAGAAACTGACCAGGAATCACCCAATAACAGTTTTCTATTGGTTTATGCGTGCGTTTCATTTGAACAAAATTCATATGTTTCTGAAAAAAACACCTGACTCTATTGAATATTATGGTTAGCATTGGGGCTGTATAAGAACTTAGCGCCTTCCCTTTGTAATGCGTTTTATACAATCATTGGCTCCAATTCTCATCAAAGAACTATTTTGTTTTCCTGGTCTTTCCGATATATGATCCCGTTTTATCGTAAATTTTGACTGTAGCCTTGTCGCGTTGCAACACGGTTTTTCCGGTATAAGACCCAGTTTTGTCGTAGGACTTCTCGGTTACTTTATCAGACTGCCGAACAGTCTTTCCAATGTAGGAGCCGGTCTTATCGTACAATTTCACTTCATCCCTCGCAAAGGCTGAAGATGCCATCAGTAACAAAATCAATAATATTTTAATCATAACATTCCCCTTATGTCCTGGATTAATAAAAGTCAACGTAATAATCACCCGAGTGCTGATTATTCCGATGCTTCAACATCTACCATTCCTGAATCTGTGCAGAATGACGTGTGATGGTATGCTGAATGACTAAAAGAACCCGATTCTTACATAATCGGCTTCATTTTTCGGGAACGAATCATCCGGGGTCCAGCCTTCTGTTTTCAGGTCTGAAATGATATGCTGTTTCGCCACCTTTTCTACTTCCTGTCCAAAGAGCCTGCAAACTTCTGCAATCCCGGCTTCATGATGGCGTACTTTTCTGTGCCTGAAACCATATCTCTCACTCCCGGCAAATTCATCCAACCAGCGGTGGACATCTTCATAAGGTTCGCCAAAGAGATGCATGGACTCCTGGCAATGATCTTCAAGACTGGGCATAGCGTTTTAATACTCCTTATCTCGATGCTTCAACATCTACAACCTTGCGCAAAACCCAATCTTCCGCGCCATAGCGCCTTTTGCCTCGCACTCCTTACAGAGAAGATCATGAAACTTATCCGGCGTGG
>JBAXVB010000153.1:0-8728 GCA_037129415.1 Deltaproteobacteria bacterium | reverse complement strand
ATTGCGATGGATAACTCACTGATATTATAAAATCCAACTGACATTTGGAACTATATACTCGATTATCAAGTTTTTTGCATCGAAAAAACATAAGTACTTGATTTAATAAGATATGTAAAATATTCTTGTCTTTTAACGAACTCAATAATATCAGCATGTTACTGAAAAAACTTGATCATCGAGTATATATGATAACAGTTCAGAAGAAGAATTGGGCTGATAGTAAAACACAGAAACGGAGAAATAAATGTCAGTTTTTAACATATTAAAATAAGTACAATTTTAAATGGATATAGCGATTGGTATTTGCCCAGCATGGATGAAATATTTCAATTGTATCTAAACAGAGTTGCGATAGGCGGTATTGATAGTGGCTTCTACTGGACTCTACCCAGTGGCCCAACAGTCTCAACGCAACTTACCTGATTTGTGATATTCCCTACCACTTGATTATCAAGTTTTTTGAATTTGATCGAATATATTGACTTCTTTTTAAATCATCATTTTTTATTAAACTTTAACCTATTCAAATTAGAGCATTTTAAAAAAACTTGAGCATCGAGTAATAGGCTCAAAGCCCATAAGTCAGATCACCTATCGGAGAGATGGAATCGTTTTTCTTGGTTTGGTACGCAATGGGTAACAAAAGCAAATGCGCTTTCTTCCGATACTGCTACTTTAAACCAGAGTGTTGAAGCAACCCTAAACATTCTTGAATCCGTGTCGATTGCCATCTCAGAACCACGGTTAAACCTACAACGCGGTAAATGGGGTGACGCTACGCAGTATTTTCAATGGTGCGAGATGCGTGAAGAGGAGGAAGGCGATTATAGTGGCCAATCGGGTTAGTGGAGCATCTCTCTCCCCCTCTCCACACCATCCGAGAGCAGTTTTAATTTGTGATATGAGGACAGGAAGTAAGAAATCCGCATGTTATAGGCCTCGATCTAATTATTGTTCAGCTATGGTTAAAGTTTGATGAGAATATGAGGGCTATCTCATGAAGGTGTTCTATGCATACCCATCGTCCGTAACAGATGTCACGCATGTGATCCATGCTGCCAAACGCACCTTATCTGCAACGCGTCGCGACCTGGAACTTCATCTGTGGGAAGAAAACGACATATCGGGAAGGCCATTGTCGGACCCAATTTTCGATGGCATCGCGAGCGCAGACATCCTTGTTGCTGATATCACTGCGATGAACTTTAATGTGACGTTCGAGATCGGATATGCCATTGGCCTTGGGAAGAGGATCTATCTCACACGTGATGGAAATATCACCCTTGCCAATACCCTTGCAAATAAGATCGGCATCTTCGACACGCTTGGATTTGATACCTACTTCGACGAGCGAAACCTATCTGAGTTATTGAAAACCTATCGTTCAGATGGCGGGATTCCGCTTCGATCGCTCGTCAACTTCAAATCGCCCGTCTATGTCCTTCAAACACCCCAATCAAACTGGGCCATGATCGCAATCACCGCGCGGATCAAGAAGGCGAGGTTGGGATATAAGGGATATCTTCCTACCGACGATGCCCGACTGTCGGCTGTAAAGGCAATCGACGACATTTCGTCTTGTCTTGGAGCTGTAATTCCTCTCCTCTCGGCGCAATTCGCCGACGCGGAGGTTCACAACATCCGAGCGGCCTTCGTCGCGGGACTGTCGGTTGCCATGGGTAAAATCACTCTCGTCCTCCAGCCCAGCGACGGCCCAACCCCACTCGACGTTCGTGACTTAGTCAAAACCTTTAACCACCCTGAGAACATAGCGAATTACATCGCAACATTCGCATTGGATATCACTGAGCGTCTCCAGGCAGACAATCCCCTTCCACTCCCGAAAGGCAATTTTTTGTCTGAGCTTTCGATCGGAGACTCGGTCGCAGAGAACGAATTCCAGACTCTTGGCGAATACTATCTCCGGACGGATCAGTACAAACGCGCAGCCCGAGGAGAGGTTAATATGGTCGTGGGGCGGAAGGGGACTGGAAAGACGGCACTCTTCTCACAGCTTCGAAACGAGAAGCGGGCAAATGTCCGTAACATCATTGTCGATTTGAAGCCGGAGGGATACCAGTTGATCCGGTTGAAGGAGGACGTACTCGATTATCTCGCTGAAGGCGCCAAGACACATCTTATCACGGCACTATTCGAATACCTCTTCTATTTGGAGATCTGCTACAAGGTGCTGGAAAAGGATCGAGAGCGGCATTTGCGCGATAGGCGCCTCTACGAACCCTATCGAAAGCTCATGGTAGTGTACGATACGGGCGCAGCTGGCGAAGGTGACTTTTCAGAACGACTTGTCAGTTTGTCCCAACAGTTGATTGCAGATTTCAAGGACCGCTTCGGCACGGCGAGCAATCAGAGGCTGACTGCAGCCGATGTTACAGAGCTTATCCATAAGCGCAACATCCGGGATATTCGTGACACCCTATCTGCCTATCTGGCGTTTAAGGACAGCGTATGGGTATTGTTCGACAACCTTGATAAGGGCTGGTCACCGTACGGCCTCACAACCGGTGACGTGCTGATCCTACGTTGTCTCATCGATGCTGCGCGCAAGATTCAACGAGAGCTACAAGGTGATGGACACGACTTTCACTGTATCGTTTTCGTCCGAAACGACGTCTATCAACTTCTCGTGGAAGCCTCGGCGGATTATGGTAAGGAAAGCCGTGCTGTTCTGGACTGGACAGACCCAGACCTATTGAGGGAAATGCTTCGGCGTCGGCTTATTCGCAATTCGCTGCCGGATGACACTCCGTTCGAACGGGTCTGGTCTCAGATCTGTATCAGCCATTACCACGGTGAAGAGACGTCGCAGTATCTGATCGACAGGTCGCTTATGCGTCCTCGTAACATCATCAAGCTCCTAGCCCATTGTCGTGGATTCGCAGTTGGTCTTGAGCGTGCACGTATCGAAGAAATCGATCTGGAGAAAGGCCTTCGTGCGTACTCGATTGATCTGATCACTGAAGCGGATCAAGAGCTGACGGACATCCTCGGTGCTGAAACGGACCTCATTTACCACTTTATTGGTGAGGGGCATGAATTCGATCCGGGGAAGCTGGAAAGCATCCTCAGTAGTGCGGGTGTTCCCGCCTACAAGACTGAAAAGGTCATACAGTTCATGCTCTACTACGGCTTTCTCGGCATCAAATCTGGAGAGGAAACCCCTCGGTATATCTTCGAGCTTGGCTACGACATGAAGCTGCTAAGCATTGTCGCCATGAAGGCGAAAGGTAGCTTAACATATATTCTGAACCCAGCCTTCCACCCGGTACTCAATCTGTAGAGCCCCGTGAAGATTAATTGGGAAAGCTCAAACAGAAAGATAGTCGGCAGAGGTGAGAGCCGAACCCGAGCATTCAGTGGATGAAAAGAGCCGCGCTTGCTGAAATGCCACTTCAACAATAATGCAAAAAACACACACCCCAAAATATAACGGTGAAATCGTTGCCGGATCTCTTCTTACAATGGAGAGCAGAAAGATTGCTCGCCCCCTGCTCGACAATGCCAATCCGGATACCTGGCATCAGGCCATTGTCATTGACAATATCTTACAGAAACGGTCCCCGGCGACGGCCAAACGCCAGGCCAAACTCATCAAAAATCGTTTGTCGCTAATGGAACCCGAATTATGGGATATCATCGTGCGGGGTTCCTCTGATGTTACGGTTCAAGCGCTTCTGGCAGCCGCTATCAAACACAGTCCCCTGCTCGGCGATTTCATGGATACGGTTATTCGGCAGCACTGGCGAACTTTTATAAAAAAACTGGATAATAAAGACTGGAAAGATTTTATTGAAACTTGCGCCCAGGTTGATCCAGGTATAGAGCAATGGACAGCGTCAACGCGAGCGAAACTCAAGCAAGTCATTTTCAGAATCCTTGCCGAATCGAAATATATTGATAACACAAAAAATCTCCAGTTATTGCCCGTATTGGTGATTCCGGAAATACGGCAATACCTTCTCAAAAACTCGGAGCATCATATATTGCATTGCATGGAAGTAACCCAATTAAAAATATAAGGATGATTCATGGACAACTTGAAACGCCGGCTGGATAAAATTATTGACCGGTTAACATCCGATGCGCTTCTTCAGAATAAAGGGCTGGGCAATGAAATCGGATTTTATGTCTTTGATTACCCGCCCGAACATGAAATGGAAGTCAGAGAACATATTCAGTTCATCCTTCGTCAACTCCCCAAAAAGAAACCTGACTTAAAATTCAAACATATCAATTTGTTTGAACTTATCCTCGCGTATTTAAAATCCCGAAAACTGTTGGATCGCTCCATAGCCATACAAAAAAAAGATGGTGATCAGAAATTGCTCGGCTCTTTAATCAAAGGGCCATTAGACCCTAAAAACATTTCAAAAGCGTTTATGGAAGAAGCATATCCCCAAAATCACGACCTTATCCTGGTTTCAGGTGTCGGCAGCGCATACCCTTTGCTACGGAGCCATAATCTGTTAAACAACCTTCATTCGCACATGGAAAACACACCTCTGGTCATGTTTTATCCTGGTATTTATACCGGCCAGGGGCTTAGGCTATTTGGAAAACTTAAAGAGGCCAATTATTATCGGGCATTTCAATTGGCGACATAATTTAAACCTCATTACTCACCATTCAACTCAACCAGCTTTAATCTTTTTTGAGGATCACCTTCATGCAGATCAGGGACATATTTAAAAAGGACATTACCCGCCCCATCAACGGCGTGGTCAAAGCAGATCAGCTCAATGAATCCGTCATCTGGCAGGAACTCGACGAATATGTGATCACCCGTGAACTGGATCAGCATTTCAGAAAATTTTTATCCGCCTATCTTTCCGTAATCGATAATTCCAAAGATCCGACCATCACCAGCCGCATGGGGGTATGGGTCTCCGGCTTTTTCGGGTCTGGTAAATCCCACTTCATTAAAATTTTGTCCTATCTTTTGGGGAACAGGGAGGCCCATGATGCGATTTCCGGGACTCGTAAAAATGCCATTGATTTTTTTGAAGACAAAATAAAAGATGCCATGCTGTTTGCGGATATCAGACGGGCGGTCGGTCGAGATAGGGATACTGATGTTATTCTTTTTAATATCGATAGTCGGGCCGATGCCAATGATCACAAGGCCCCCCTCCTGTCCGCGTTTTGGCGTGTCTTTAACGAAAGCCTCGGCTATTGCAGTCAGTCCCTGGAAACTGCAGAACTGGAACGCTACCTTGATAAAAACGGCAAATACGAGGCGTTCAAAAACAAGTTTGCGGAAATATATGGATCAGGATGGGAAAATGAACGGGATGCCCACGGCTTTCGTCAGGAAGAAATCATCGAGGCATTATCCATCGTCCTGAATAAAAGTAAAGAAGTGGCAAGGGAACATTTTAAAAATTCAGAAAAACCTCTGATCTTATCTGTTGAAAATTTCGCCAACCGGGTCAAGTTGTATCTGGATTCAAAGCCCAAAAACCACAAAATTATTTTTCTTGTGGATGAAATCGGCCAGTTTATCGGAAGCGATACCCGACTGATGCTGGACCTTCAGACCCTTGTGGAAGATTTGGGCCGATTGTGCGAAGGCAGGGCATGGGTGATCGTCACTTCCCAGGAAGACATTGATGCAATCCTGGGAGATATCAAAGCATCAAAAGCCCATGATTTTTCAAAGATTCAAGGCCGCTTCAACACTCGCCTTTCCCTTTCCAGCGCCAATACAGATGAAGTGATTCAGGCACGGTTGCTTGAAAAAAATAGTGCCGCCAAACCTCACCTATACAATCTATTCGACAAAAAAGGCGACATCCTCAAAAACCAGCTCAGTTTTACTTATGACAGCAGTACCATGAAAATTTTTGGGTCTGCAAATGATTTTACCAATAACTATCCGTTTGCACCCTTTCATTTCCAATTGGTCCAGAAGATATTTGAGTCTATCCGGAAAGCCGGTGCTACCGGCCTCCATTTGAGCCGTGGGGAACGTTCCATGCTAGATGCGTTTCAATCCGCAGCTTGCAATATCATGAACAAAGAGATCGGCGCGCTGGTCCCTTTGTATGAATTTTATCCCTGCATCGAAAGTTTTTTAGACACATCTGTCAAACGCAGCATTGAACAGGCAAAAGACAATGCCGGCCTTGAAATCCCTTTTGATATCCAAATTCTTCAAGCCCTCTTCCTTATCCGGTATGTGGATATAATCAAGCCCAACGTGGAGAACCTGGTCACCCTTTGTATTGATGAAGTGGATGCCGACCGGATCAGACTCAAACGAAAGATCGAAAGCACATTGCAGCGACTTGAAAAAGAAACCCTAATCAACCGAAACGGCGACCTGTATTTTTTCTTAACCAGTGAAGAACGGGAAGTCTCCAGGGAGATTAAAAACGTTGAAATTTCCGGCTCTGTTGAAACAGAACTTTTGAGCGACATCATTTTCGAGGATATTTTAAAGGGTAAGACCAAACACAAATATACGGATTATAACCGGGATTATGCGTTCAATAGGATCTGTGATGGAAGATTCATGAGCAAGGAATTGCAGGATGAACTGGGAATAGAAATCATCAGCCCTCTCCATGATGAATACAATTTGTTTATCCCTGCAAAATGCAATTTATACAGCGCCAACCAGACCGGAAACCTGATCGTTAAAGTCGATGATGATCCAATCCTGATGTCAGAACTCCGGCTTTATCTTCAGGTGGGTAAATATATTCAGGAAAAAAGCAATGCTTCCGCATCCGCCAGTTTAAAACAAATTCTTCATACGCGAGCCGACGAAAACCGGGAACGCAAAACCAGGCTTATCGCCATGGCGGATGATCTGCTGGCAAAAGCGCAATTCTATGCCTTGGGCACACGCCTTGACATTAAGGGGGCTACCACCACAAAAGCCATCACAGACGGGCTTGATTATCTGGTAAAAAACATATTCAGCAAGTTTAATTACCTGACATTGGTTTCAGGCGACCCCATCAACGAAATCAAACTGATACTCCAGTCCGATGATGTGGCCCAGCATCAGTTATCCCTGGCGCTTAAAGAGAAAGAACCTGCGGACATCAAGGAAGTGACGGGTTATATTAAAATGAAAACCGTCATCAATCATCCGGTGATATTAGAAGAAGTGGTGAGACAATTTTCAAAACGTCCCTATGGCTGGGGCGAGTTCCAGGTGGTGATCCTGATTGTAAAAATCTTCATGGCCGGGATCATCAGCCTGGTGGTGGAGGGATCAAAAGTCAAACCCAAAGAAGCCTTTTCGCCGCTGACCAAAACCCAGCAATGGAAAACCGTCAAGATTATCGAAACGTCCCTGATTGACAAGAAAGCGATGGACAACGCAAAAGTCCTTGCCAAAGAGTTGTTTGTCTCGATCCCACCAGACAGTCAGGACAAACTCAGTCAGTTTATCCTTGAAGGATTGTCCAAATGGGTTAAAACGATTGAGAAATACAAGCCCCTGGCAGACACCGGCAATTATCCCGGCAAGAAAGAAATTGATTCTTGTCTGGATATCACCGCTAATATCATTAAAATTCATGATGTGTTTGAAATCATCAAAGCCTTTATCGCTAAAAAAGATGACCTGAAGGATGCGGCAGAGGATATTCATACTTTAAATGATTTTTATGCCCATCAGCGGAACACCTGGGATAAGCTCAAGGCCTCCATGAAAACCGTCATGCCCAACAAATCCGCCTTAAATAAGCATCCTGATGCCGAACGTACCTTGAAACGGATGATCGAGATTATTCAAGCACCCAACCCCTATGGTATGCTTAAAGAAGTGGACGGTTTAATATCTGTGGTTGAAAGCATCAATAATGAGCTGCTGAAGAAAAGCCGTGAAGAAGCCGAAAATGAACTGGAAATAAAAATCAGCCAACTCAAGGCGCAACTCAACGATCACCATGCCGACACGAATTTCAAAAACAGCATCCTTTCTCCGATGCAGCAAATCAAAAAGAAGATTGAGACGGAATTCAGCATCCCAGAAATTTCCTATAAGGCAACCGAATCCCAGGATGCCTACGAAGAAGCCATTGGAAAAATTGAATATACGTTTTTACCACCTGAAAAAGATGCGGTTAAACAGACAAAAACCATAAAGCTGGCATCGCTTGTTCAGAAAGTATATCTTGAGTCTGAAACCGATGCGGAGGATTACATCAATAAGATCAGAAAAACCATTATTGACGCCATCAACGATAACTACCGGGTCAAAATTTTATAACCCTATTTCAGGATAAAAACTGAACATGAACACCTCCAAAATCAAATCATACGCTATCCAGGCACGCCTGGATTTCTTAAAAGCCGTGACCGAGCGTGCCAACTTTTACGGTTTATTCGGCGATAATCATATTGAAGAAATGACATTCAAGGGCGATGTGGCTATTATCGGCGACCGGCCCATTCCCAAAAAAGAGGGTGAACTCAGGCAGCGCCTGGTGGAGCGGATCAAGCGAAACGGCTTTGAAATGACCCTGCAGGCCGATGCCTATTCCTGGTTTAACCGGTTTGCAGCATTGCGGTATATGGAGATTCATGGTTATCTGGACCACGGCTTTCGAGTGCTGAGTCATCCGTCCGGGTCGAGTATGCCGGAAATCTTTGAGCAAGCTACTGATATTGATTTACAGGGACTAAATAAAAATAATTGGACTTTGGACAAAATTGATGTAGGTCAGGGTGCGACCAAAGGGAGCTC
>JBAXVB010000152.1:0-8737 GCA_037129415.1 Deltaproteobacteria bacterium | reverse complement strand
TTACCGGAAAATGGCTTGTTGGGAACACGCCCGGATTTCTTGCAACTTTCAAGATAGAAATCAACCGCATCGCGGAACGCGTCTTTAAGTTCGGCCACCGTATCACCGTGAAAGCCAACTGTGTCACGGATGCCTACGATGTTGCCAAACATAATGTTGTCATTGGGGTCAAATTCAATTTTGGCAGTATAGCCATTGTAACTGAGAGTGTTCATGGGGTAACTCCTGCTCTGGTTAGAAAATCCATGGCGTTTCGCACTTGGTACCGCTTGGCGTCCTTACCCGGATGAGGCCGGTGAAAGTCGGCCTTTTCGTTGTTGAGGGTAAAAGAGACTCGTGACCCATCGCCTTCGATGAGTACTGAACCCAGAGCCATCAATAGCGCCTCAATCCTCCGCCATTTAATAGCAGGTGAGGTAGGCTGCAGAAAGATAGCAGCAAGGGTCTTACGGTGTGTGCTGTTCATGTTCAGACATGATACTGGCTTTTAGTATCACTGTCAATGAGAGATGTGTGTACTTTCCTTATGCTCCCTCTCCCAGCGGGGGAGGGTTGGGGTGGGGTTCTTTTCAAATCCATGTCCTTGATTGATTCCGTGGTCAACACCGATGCCATTTCATCAGCGTTTTTCCGCAATTGATACAACACATAAGTTTTATCGTGCAACAGCCGTTTTCAGCGGCCCAGAATAGTTTTTGGGATTTTGATGATAAACTGAGACCCATGACCGGGGACGGAGGAAACATGGATGGATCCGCCATGCTGAGCGATGATTTTTTGTGAAATGAACAGTCCCAGGCCAGTGCCCTTGCTTCCTTTTGAGGAAAAAAACAGGGTAAAGAGCTTTTCCCGTGTTTCCCGGTCCATGCCCGTGCCGGTGTCTGTGATTTGAAAAAGAATGTGTTCGGGATTCTGCTTGACCCCGAATATCACTTGTTTCTGTTTATCCGCCGTATCCCGGATGCAAGCATCCATGGCGTTTTCAAGTATATTGATCAGGGCTGAATGGATGCTGCCGGGATCAATCTCAAAGGCGCCGATGGACGGGTCGAAGTCTGTTACAAACGTGATCTTTTGAATGTCCATTTTGGGCTGAATGCCGGCGACGATGTCTTTGGCGAAACTGAGAATATTTACCAGCTCCCATTTCAGATCCCGTTCCTTGGCATAATAGAGAATATCCAGAACCATCTTTCGAATGCGCTCCACTGTCAGCTTGACGATTTGCCAGCCTTCCTGAATCTGCGGTTGATTGCCTTTGGTAAAACCCGAATCCACCAGGTACATGCCCCCATCCAGGCCAGTCAGAAGCCCCTTGAGGCCATGAGAAATGGAGCCGATCATCAGTCCCAACGAGGACAGATGGTTCTGTAGCTCGGTTTTCTCCCGAATCAGTTTTTCCAGATTTTCCGTGTATTCCCTAAGCATTTTCCGGCAGAGAATTTTATCGCAGACTTTTTTCAAGGCGATTTCCAGAACATCCACATTGATTGGTTTGGTGATAAAATCCGCAGCCTGCCCCTGAAAGCTGATGATGGCCAGTTCCATATCACCGTGACCCGTAATCATGATAAATTCCGTGTCCGGGCTTTCCTGTTTGATTTTTCGAAGCAGTTCAACTCCGTCCATTCCCGGCATTTTAATGTCTGAAATCACCAGTGTCGGCAGCGTCTTTCGAAACAGCTTGAGCGCCTCCACGCCGTTTTCCGCCGCAACCACGGTATAGCCAAGGTCTTCCAGAAAAAGGGATAGAATTTCCCGGATATCCGCTTCGTCATCAACCAGCAAAATTGTTTTTTTCATCATTTGTATCCTGTATGGGACAGTCGCCATTTCCCCCAGCGTCGCCATTTTGCTGGCCTGAATAAACTGCAGTTCGGTTTCCAGGCGCTGGGTGATATCGCTGGTTGTTACCAGCAGCACGTTTCGCCCCGGCCAATTTAAATAGAACTGGTCGGAAGGCGCCAAATTAAATAAAACTGGCCAGATATCCACAAACAGCGTTCTGCCGGATTTATGGACCTGTTTCATACGATGAATCACATAGGTCCACAAATGTTGGTATTTTATCATAACCCATTGAATTTAAAACTTTTATTTAAAAATTAGAGACAATTGAAATTATCTTCTGTTTTCAAATGGTTAGACATAACCGAACTCAAGATGCCAAAACTTGTAGACCTATGCGAGATTAAGCTTGACTGGCTTGATAAAATATGTCTTGATCAAACATTGGAAACAGAACCAAAGGTAAATATTGAACTATAAAGTTTCGAATTATGAATCATGATATTCAGAACAGAATTCCGGTCGTAGATATTTTTGCCGGACCGGGAGGATTGGCGGAAGGATTTTCCGTCTTGCAAACCGCGGGAAGGAACGCTTTCAGGATATGTCTTTCTGTTGAAAAAGACCCGTATGCCCACAGTACCCTGTTGTTGAGAAGTTTCTTCAGGCAGTTCCCCAGAAACCAGGTTCCTGATGAATACTACGCATATCTGAGAAAAGAGATTACCCGCGATGAATTGTTTGAAATTTATCAGCCACAAGCCGATGAGGCAAAGAATGAAGCATGGCACGCAGAACTCGGGTCTGCCGATTTCCCGGTAGAAGATGTTGATGAAAGGATAGAAAAGGCCCTCGGCAAACCGGAAAAATGGGTTCTTATGGGAGGACCGCCGTGTCAGGCTTATTCAACAGCAGGACGTTCAAGAAACAAGGGGATTGAAGGATATGTGCCTGAAGAAGATGGACGTCATTTTCTCTATCGCGAGTATCTCAGGATTATTTCCAGACACTGGCCAACTGTTTTTGTTATGGAAAATGTCAAGGGACTGCTTTCTGCCAAAGTGAACGGAAGCAAGATTTTTGATCATATTCTTGGTGATCTTCGCGATCCACGGTCTGCGATTGAAAAGACCAGCCCTGCGGCGGGTAACAGTGGATTCAACTACAGAATTTATTCATTTACAAAACCGGGTTCTTTTCCTTTTGACAGCAACAAGTCCGGATTCTGCTCCGCAGACTATCTTATCAAGAGTGAGGATTACGGTATTCCCCAAGCGCGCCATCGGGTCATACTTTTCGGAGTGCGCGAGGATGCTGGCGATGTTATCCCCGAGTTGCTGACGTTACAGCATCATGTCAATGCAGGTTCAGTAATGGAGGGCCTTCCCGAACTTCGAAGCGGGCTTTCACGGGAAGTTGATACCCATAAAAACTGGGAACATGGAATCCGTGATTTGCACCATTACATCAGGTGCAATACGGCTGCACGAGCATAATGCTATTGACTGGCTGCCACCAGTTAAGCTGTATTCACTGGATTGGGCGGAGGCTGACTTGCCTGTGATTGACAGCTATCTCAAGGGAATTGAACTTTCATGAACATGAATCCAATGCTTTCATACGTCACAAAAAATTATGTTGCAACGAATATTCCCGGCGAGCTTCGAATGCTTGATGTACTGCGAGACCGGCTTAAAGATTCGCGAGAGATAGCGATTTCAGTCTCATTCCTACGTTTTAGTGGATTTGGCTTGATAGTTGACGATTTGAAAACCTTTGTGGAGCGAGGTGGACGAGTTCGGATTCTCACTTCGACTTATCTGGGCATAACGCAACCTGAAGCACTGCAACAATTGTCTAAAATTATCGGCGTTGAGTGTCGTGTACATGTAGCCGGCTTTACAAATTTATCACCTATAAAAGGTAGTACTGGTTTCCATACAAAACTATTCATATTTATAAATTCACACAAGGAATGTTGGGTAGGGTCCTCAAATCTGACTAAGGGAGGCCTTGTTTCAAACATCGAGGCGAACCTTTGCCATATTGAAGATATAGCCATTAGAGCAGTAGAAAACGTTTTTGAAATTTTGTGGAATCGTCAGGATGTTGTGCCACTAAGCATAAAATTCGCGGATGCTTATGCACTGGCTCTTTCTGAACGCATGACGGTTCCAATTCAGCCAATGACACCACGTTTTGAAATTCCGGAAGAAAACGCTTCCACTGCTACCGCAGGTGCAATCCTTGGAATAACATCAGGTACAGTTGCTATCACCCCGCTTTCCGACGTAACATATGTAGAAACTGTCGCTCCAACAACAAAAGCAACCATCGAACCTAAAGTCAAGGTCAATGTCATACAAAAAGGGTACGATATCCCCCGACCTAACGAGGCACAAACTGAAGCACTTGAAAAACTCCGTGAACTGAGAATATCTGGAGAAGTACGTTCTGCAGTTGTCGCAGCGCCTGGTATTGGCAAAACATTCCTATCTGCTTTTGATGCGCAACAATGTGGCGCCAAGACACTGCTGTTCCTTTCCCATCGGCTTGAACACCTGTCGCAAGCTCACCGTACCTTTGTTCGCGTGTTCGATAGTAGCCGTACTTATGGCCGCGTATACGGTGGTATAGAGCAATCTCATGCTGACTTTGTTTTTGCCACCATACAATCAGCATCTTCAAACGAAACGATCCTCAACCGGGCTTTCGATTACGTTATTGTCGATGAATTCCATCACGCAGAAGCACCCTCTTATCAACGCATTTTGAAAACAATTTCTACCGCCTTTATGCTCGGTCTCACAGCAACACCTGAACGACAGGATGGTCACGATGTTCTTCGACTCTGTGACTATAATGTTGCTTACGAAGTTCGCCTGGTCCAGGCTATCAATCGAGGATGGTTGGTTCCATTCCATTATTTTGGTATCAATGATGTGATGGTCGATTACAGTTCAATCCCGTGGCGTTCAGGTGGATTTGATATTGATGCGCTCGAAAATGCGCTGATGCTTGAAGAACGAGTTGATGAAATTATAAAACATGCAGAAGAGAAGGGCTATGACGGCGTTCGCCGTGCAACAGTTGGCTTTTGTGCTGGCGTTAGACATGCAAAGTTTATGGCCAATTCATTTTGTCGGCGCGGCTTTGGTGCCATCGCTATCACAGGAGAGACTGATCTTGATTATCGAGAAGAAGTTTACAAACGATTCGAAAATCCCGCTGACTCGTTGGAGTGGCTTTTTGTAGCTGATGTGCTCAATGAAGGCGTTGATATTCCGACCATCAATTCGATCATTTTTCTCAGGCCTACAGAATCGGCAACAATATTTATCCAACAACTGGGTCGTGGATTACGACTAAGTGATGATTGCGAAGTCCTCACCGTTCTCGATTTTGTTGGACATCACCGGACTGCATGGCTGGCAATTGAAGCATTGCATGACCAAGATGCAGGTATAACGACATCATCCATCAAGGAACTTGATTTTACTCCACCAAAAAATTGCGAAGTCATTCTCGACCAGCGAACGATTGAGATACTTGACAAGATACGGCGACACACTCAACCCAAAAAAGATATATGTCTCAATGCTTATTCAGTACTAATGGCCGAGTCGCCTCGCCCATACCCTCTTGATCTCTGGGGGCGTGACGATTGCCCTGATATCGGTATGTTTCGTACCACTTTTGGTTCATGGATTGGGCTACGGCGTGCGGCAAAAGATTCTGAACCTTGGGAAGATGCTTTAAGTGAAGATATATTTGCGTATAAATTTCTTTCTGCGCTGGAACGTGACTGGCAGCAAGGCCGCGTTTACTCATATGCTTTGGTTTGGGGACTATGTGCATACCCAGAGATTGAACCGTCGCGGTCTTATGATCATTTCTTCGAGCGATTTCCTCGCTGGAAAGTCGAATACAAGCCAATCGTTGAAACAAAAGCCTGGCAGACGTTAGAGAAGAAGCTTAGCAACCTTCTTGACGGAAAGCGTCTTAATCAGGGAATATGGTCTCAAATACCTACCGACCGTATACTTATGGAAGTTGAAGGCCGCATCCGGCTTACACTTGAAAAAGACTTCAAACTGCGGCATGGTGGAATATTGCGACTTCCAAGTGATCTTGTCGTTCAACGCCGCTACGACCGGCCTGAGATCATCAACCATTTTGGGGAACAGTACGATCCTGCCCGCCATAATTTTGGTGTCATCACGTTCAAAAAGAATGTCGTCATAATTACAAAACTTGATACGAGTAGCGCTATGCGGGCTCACCAATATTCAAACAGCTTCATTGATGGACAAACTTTCGCTTGGCAAAGTCAGAATCAACAGCGACAAGACAATCCTGCAGGAAGATTGATACTTGACCACAAAACGAACGGTAATGTTCTGCATCTTTTTGTGCAATCAAGGTCGCACGAAAAAGCTTACTACTGTGGGACAGTGGCCGTTATAGATGTCAAAGACAATGCGCCCATGAACGTAACATTCAAGCTGAACAACCCATTGTCAGCGAGTTTTTGCAATGATCTGCTCGGCTAATAAAGAGATACTTGTTTCATAATAAATTGTAATTAAACGGTAATTCAATTAGAAATGAATATGCCTTTTTTCAAGTAGCCCCTAAATTCCCGACTGGCTCTCATGGCGATTGTCGGGCAACCCAAGACGACTTCCCAATATATTCAGGTTTCGAGCCGAATTGGACGGGATCCGGAAAAACCTGGATTGGTGGTTGTTCTCTACGGACAGAGCAAACCACGTGACCGAAGCCATTACGAAAGATTCCGGCCTTATCATCAGAGGCTTTATGCACAGGTCGAACCCACAAGCGTCACCTCCCTCCTGGAACGGAAGAAGCTGGCCGACCATGTCATCGCTTCGGGATGTCGATGCCTCATGTGAGGCTATGGTGACCAGCTATTTCAACCAGTTACAGGAGGAGCAACCATGAATCGTCCGGTCAGGAGATCCCAGGCGATCTCACCTTTTGGAATTGGAGCTCTGGTGGATTTTCCGGGGCCTGTCTCGCTGGTACATGCCGGGTTGGATGCTTGGCCCTTCACTGAAGGAAATCCGGATCATGGAGAGTTCAGGATTGATGACGAAAGACGCTTGTCAAAAAGGTTGAATGTTGAATTTTTTGTACAACCACCAGATTTTCGACAGCCGGAACGAGGCCAAGATGCGGCTCAAACCAACCTCAATCTCAAATTGCCATTCCTGAGATTCCCATTGTGGCACATTTCGGTGAAGGCAGCCAGAACTGCCCTGAGAAATTATTACCCGGAGTCTGCCATAGACCCTGCCGCATTGGCTGAAGCTGCGAATAAGCACATTTTAATTGATGTGTTGTTGGGTGACAGAAAGATCCAGGCGTTTCTGTCCCAAAAGATCAAAGTTTCCACTGACAAGAAACTTTCCGGGGAAATGGTTGTTGCCGCCATCAGAAGCCATTGTCCGGACTGGGGGATTGATCCTCTGGCAATTCTGCCTGCGTTGTCGGAAAAGCTTGAAGGGAAGAGAGGCGATACTGATCATGGTGCGAATACTTGTCAGGATACATTGATTGAATCCGACTACCGGCGTGAGGAATACAGGATTTTCTGCCGTGACATGCAGGAAGGCTATCCAAAGACCAATTTACTAATACGTAGCTCGGATTTGAAAAACTACGGCGAGTTGGCAAGATCCTCATTTGATCGTATATCCCTGTTGCACAAACTGAGAGAAACCCGTGCCTTCGTTGGATTCTCAAGAATATTTCCTGATGAACTCACACAGGAAGAACAATGGAAGTTGATCACGAGGGAAAAAAAGAGATGGCTGCCGGCGGTGATTGTGAGGGGTGAAGGGATATTTCTCAAATTTCGTGAAGACAAACTCAATCTCTGGCTGGATAAACATGGTGCATTTCACAATGAAAGGCTTTCAACCATCAATGCCAATATGGGTAAAATGAGAGAACGCAGGAATCAGGAGCCGAAGGTTGGAACACCGAAGTATATTCTGATTCACACCTTGGCTCATCTGCTTGTTAATCAACTGGTTTATCAATGTGGGTACGGATCAGCCTCGCTGCGGGAGCGCATATACGCGGCAGATGGGGAAAACCCCATGTCCGGAGTATTGATTTATACGGCTCCAGGTGATTCGGAAGGAACCATGGGTGGCTTGGTCCGGATGGGGCAGCCTGGTTATTTCGAGGAAATCCTGGCAAAAGCCATTGAGAAAGCACGCTGGTGTTCCAGCGATCCAGTATGTATCGAAAGCAAAGGCCAAGGGCCGGACAACTGCAATCTTGGTGCCTGTCATTCCTGCACGCTATTGCCAGAAACTTCCTGTGAAGAACAAAATCGTCTGCTTGACAGGGGGGTTGTTGTGGGTACACTCGAGAAACCAGATGTCGGTTATTTTTCTGTTTGAAGAATTGTCTGACTGAAAAATCCGTTGGTAATGGGAAATGGATATCGTCCCTCCGAAAACCAGAAGCCGGATGATGTCCGGCATCAAAAGCATAAATACTCAACCAGAGCTGCTTGTCCTTTCGTTGCTCCATCGCATGGGCTTTCGATTTCGCCTTCACAGACGCATTTAGCGCCCTGCCTTCACCGACTTCTTCCTGGGTTTTGCCGTCGTGGATGCGGTAGATACGCTTGAAGGTCGGGATGATATTTTCGTCGTGGGTCACAACGTGGTGTGATGAAAATCATCCAAAAACTGGTTTTAAATTGATCCCATTTTTATTCTTTGTTACATAGGCGGAACAAAAATAGGATCAGTTTTTCACCAATACATATGGCAATTTTCATCAGCCCACCACAACCCTCCCCCGATGGGAGAGGGAGCATAAGGAAAGTAAGGATTATGCCCTTTCACAGTATAAGCGGCATGGCATGACGCTATTGTTCCAATACAAAACCCTGCATCGCCAGATT
>JBAXVB010000151.1:0-8864 GCA_037129415.1 Deltaproteobacteria bacterium | reverse complement strand
TCTTCGGTTCGGCTGAAACTTTCTACTGCTGTGACACATATCAGTTTCCGGACTACTCAAAGGTCTTCATGGAGTATATGGACCCAGTTAAGAAGGCGGAAAGACATGAGAAGGTATTTCCAGATGACTGCCGGAAAGCATTCGAGTTCGGTTGCCGGATTGCTTCAAAAGCATAATGACGATAATGCATTTGAAGGTCGATGATTATGGGCATCCCAGGAGAAAATATTAAACTGGAAAGGAAAACCATGGGCTTTCAGAAATCAGTAAATCAAATAAATACAGAAGCCAACCTTCCGCGACAATCTCTTGATAGCAACTTTTTCCATGGCAATCCTCCTAATTTATAGAGGTTTAAATTTCCCCCAATAATAAAGTGATTAGAATGTCCCGCTCACCAACAGGATTGATTTACACCCCTTCAATTTATGGTGGAACCGACACATGGCTGCCCTTTTCCTAAGTACCCATAAGGCTGGCAAATGTCACGGTAATCGCCACCATACCGATTATTCACAGCATCCATGGCCCTCACCACGAGTGATTCTCTTCATTTCCAGCGGGAAAAAAGGGCAATTGCGCCACTTGATGCTGCAAATTGGTCAACCGAACCCCAAGGAGCCTAAGCGGCTGCTGAAACTCAACCCTGAGGCGAATTGCTGGTCTGTTCTGGTTATTCCGTCTGCTTGTTTTTTATGCGTTCATTAAACTGGCGCACACGTTCTAAAAATTGATTTTGATCACTTTTTAACTGATCAATACGGGCGTTTAAATCATTTTCTTTTTCCTCCTGCTCATTTAACTCCTTGTCAGTCATGGTTTTCAAATCTGCATCGCTTAACTGTTTCTTCTCTGCCTGCAACTGGGTTATCTGCTGATTCAATTGTTTTTTTTCCTGATCGAATTGATCTCTCATAATCTGGTATTCTGATGCCTTCGGCATTTCCTGTGATTTTGATTTGTTCGGTGCCAAAGATGTGCTCTTCGTTTGACCGACCTGTCCGGTTTCGCCAGTGGTTTCATCAACAGGTATCCGTGAGCCTTCCGGCAATGTTGAAGTGACATCGGGTTGTTTGGAAGCTGTAGAAGCACTCGTATGATCTTCAGTTATCGGTGACGGCTCCGTATCAACTGATTGAATCGTTTTAATTTCCGATCTGTCTTTTGCAGGAATCTTTGAAATATCATCCGTAAATCTCGGATTGCCGCTTTTATCCGTGTATTTGTAAATTTCTCCGGATATACTTGCTTGTGTCATCATTAACAACATGCAGGTAGGTATCCACACAAATCGATTCATTTACGCTCTCCCAAATCGTTTATTTATGTTTCAAGTTCCACCGCCAAACGCGGGGGAACTTGAAATATATTTATTCTATTATCCGCCAGTACCGCAGCTTATTGCCCGTTTCTTTTGTTATCAATATGGGAGTAATCTGACCGCCCGTATCAGTAGGGTATAAATAGTCATCCAAAGCAAACGGGGCATACATTGTTGTATCAAAATACATTGCGGTTGGCGGAGCAGTGGCGCCGCCAAAAGCTACCGTGTCGCTTGAATCAATCTTGTTGTCTCCGTTAGTATCAAATTGAGGAGTACTCTTAGTCCCGCCGCTGCAGGCATTAAGTGCGTAAAGATAACTTCCACCGACTCCTGAGCAGAATGATGCAGTGTGGGTATTGGAGACAACATACACCACATAGTCGCGGATAAGAACATCCTGAACCACGCGCTCGGATGCCCCCTGCAATAAATAATACCATCCCAAATGGGTTTGTCCCGTCTGAGAGGCATCGGAGGGATTGTAATAATTGATCTGGTTGCTGGATACCAGTCGGTAATTGTCTGAATCTGCTACGACTGTCTGCTGAAGCAGTTTTGGGGTAGCATGTGAGAGCGCTCCGCCTGGCATAAAATGACCCAGATAGGAATTCGTCGGATTATCAAACGCCCAGTCGTAAATGCCGTATATAGCCTGAGATTTACTACTGATCATATCCTGAATGCCTAAATATTGACCGGTACCGAAAACGACAATTGTGCCGGCGAGAGATGTCACACACTGCATCATAGCGTCGGGTGCGCTTGTGATCGGTTGAGGATTGCCGATAGCATCCCATGCTGTAAACAGGGGATTTCCGCCATAAGAAATACTCCATTGACTCGAATTGCTGCTCGTCAGGTCAAATTTCCAGAGATTGCCCTTTAAATCCCCGGCATAGACATAATCAATGATACCGTCGGCATTATAATCAATCAGCGCTGGCGAAGACATTCCGTTGCAGCCAGTAACGCCGGTATTAAATTTCCTGATCACCTGCCCATCAACAGCATTTAGTATGTACAGAGCTGAATTTTTGGAAGTGCTTGCATACCCGTTACCGAAAATCACCACTGTCTGACCGGTGTTAGCCTGGGCCACGTATGCATGACCATAGACATATCCCAGGTCTGTATCTGCCGGATCATTATATTCCCAGTTAAAAATATCCGATGCGGAAACTGACGAATCTTTTGCTTTGTCGACCTTCAGACAGAAAACCCCTTTGCCGCCCTTGCCGAGTCCGGAGGCCAGATATGTCACGGTGCCAGCCAGATTCGTCGCAACACTCGGTGATCCGTCAACATACATTTTGTGATTATCGACAAAACCAGGGTCAGTAAGCTGCCATAGGTTACCCTGAACCATGCTGGGGATATAGGCGAACAATTCGTTTCCGGTATCCGAATCAAATGCGTGCAACATGCCGTCATTGGCGCCGATGTAAACCACATTATTAAAATATTCGGGCTGGGAGTGAGCTATATCGCCAAGCTTATAGTGATGCACCACATTGCTGGCATCTGTATAAAGACGTTGTCGGAAATTACCGGTGGGTAGTTCGTTGGAAGAATCCCCCAGGATATAATTCACCTGATTGGATGTAAGCGAATAATGACTGGCGTTTGCGGTGCTAAAAGTCTCGCCCGCTCCTGAATGGGAGGTGAATACTTTCCGTGTAGTATAATTTTTGGCTATCAGTATATCCCTGGCCGACCACTCTTGTATGCCAATCCCACCGGTTGACACGTCGATGGGTATGGCAACCAGATCGCCCCACCAAGTTGCGGAGCTATACATCCCCTGGTAAATTTTGGTGCCGAGCTGGCGCTGGACCGAGTTAGCAGTGACAGCGGCGGCTGTTCCCGTACGGCGGTCAATATCGGACTTGATCAATAGCAATTGCTGCAGCAGTTGCTGGGGATTATCCGCATACATGTATAATCCCCGGCCGTTGACTGTGGCATGCCATAGATCATCCAGAACGCTACCGCTGCCTAAAGGGTCCGTCCATGTCGGGCATGTATATCCTGTCATGCAGGTATTGCCCGGAGTTGCTGCAGATAACGCATTAAAAGTGGGATTCGCTTTATACAACGGACCGCTCGCACCAAAAGTCAACGCGTAAGTAACCATGTGCTGCATAGAGTTTTTATCGATATAATTTGTAGGCACATTATTGCTTAAACTGGTGTTCAAATCTGTTTTATAATAATACATGGCACCGTCAGCCGCTGTTTTGTTATACGAATCACCGAATATGCCGCAGTTATAAGCTCCGCAACCTGTCCCGTCATAATTTGCAATGTTTGCGTGACTCGGGCTGGCACCGTCGGTAATCATCAGAACATACGCTGCCTGGCAGCTTCCTCCGTATTGTTGAAGAAAATAAGGATAGGTTGTTTTGCTGGCATACCCCGGATTGATAAAAACACTTGTGTCGCCGGTGTTGGCAATTGGCGGGCCGTTTTTCTGAATAAAATCGCCAATATCAGTGATGTCGGCGGAAAACCCACGGCTTGATGAGGAATCGGGTAGGCTGTAGAGAGCTGTTAAAAAATTTGAGGTCATGTCATAGTAAATACTGTTGAAAGTCGTTTTGATCCATACGGGTCCGATTTTACCCGTGTTGGTTTTCGGGGGACTGTTTAACATGCCAACCAGCATATTGGTGAATGAACTGCTCGTGACAAGCATACCCACGGCATTCACAGCGGCAGATATGCGTTTCCTGTGATATGTGAACCAATTGGCAAAGCTCTGGAGCAGAGTCGAATACGCGTTGGCGCTAGGCGCAGGAATTAACGCCTGGATATTAGACGGCAGATTGGCATAAGTAACAAGCCAGTATTCGCCAGGGTCGCCAATGCCATTGGTGTTAGCGTCAACGAGCTTGAAAAAATGGGCGGTACTTGCATCGTTAATGTCTATCAGGTATGGAATCCCGTCCGTGCCGACCATATAAAAATGCCGGCGGGAGAGGGGATAGTCTATTAAAACTGGAGGAACGGCTGCGCTTGTTGTATATTTTATCGTCACCCCTCCCCAAGGTTGCGTCAGGTCGTATGAGCCGCTGCCCCCGTTTCGGGGATCCCACGTCGGGGTATTCACGTTCGAGTTGGATTCGGCAAAGCTCATTCCGGTAACTGTCGGCCACGGCGTATATGTCACAGTGGGATTGAAAAACATCTTATTGTGCAAGTAGCACTGGGACTGCCAGGCATTTCTGACCGCAGCAACACCTTCTATCGCGGTTCCATTTGAGCCGGTGAACATATAATCGTACTCTGTCCCGCTGATGGTAAACCCATTTGTAGCGGTATTTGCATTTGTCATGACATCGTAATCCATGGTAGCCGCATTATCCATGCAAATCATCAGAATCGACGGTACTCTCACGCTGCCGTTCATCAGCTCCAGGGGAACATCTGCCAGATCGGCCGTGCTGCAGACCCCCGCCCACGCAGGACTGGCACCGGTAAATATCATGGTAAAACATAATGCCCATGCAAACAACTGGGCGCATTTTAGACGACGAATTGATTCTAATCTCATATTATACCTGCCTTTCAATAAGTTTAAAACTTGCGTCGAATACCAATTTCCAGCCGCATCATGCCAAAATTGGGAGAAACATACTCCGCCATCACAGTGGCATCTCTTGGTCTGGGGCCTTTCAGTGTATATCCCCTTGCTGGCCACCAGCCGAGAAGCGCCACACGCATTGGGGCATTTGTTTGCGCCTCTCCTCTGGAATTATAGATCAATGTTAAATCATTGGCGCAGTTGAAATCGGGCGTTCCCACGGGGGGTACCCATTGCGCAGGCGCTATCCATTGCGGAAACGTGGTACCATCGGCTGACCACAGCACACGGTTGGTGCCGTTGGGATCATACCAGTCGGTTTTTAAACCGCTGGCCAGTGGGTCATCCTTGTTGATGATATAAGATTCCCGAGTGGTTGAACTTACCGACAGGAAGGGCGCGGCCGGATTAGGAATATCAACGATCACCCTTTCTGCTATCGATAACGCAGCGGTCTCCAGCAGGCTGATATTCTGAGCGTGAATGGCCGTGTTGCGGAGAATGAAGGATTCTGTTATCGACGTTTGGCTGGCTGAAAACCCGATGATGCTCATAGTCAAAAGGAGGATCAAGGCGATCAAAATCACCGAGCCGTCCTGATTTTCCATCGGTCTTTCAATCCGTTTTCTTGTTTTGCGCCAGGTTGTCAAAAATAAATTTCGCATGCAAAACCCCTTTATTTACTTTTTAAAAATAACGCATTTAATTAATTGTCAGTTACCCAGTATTTGACAAACTCCACGGTATTAAGGATATTCCCCGGTTCCGCAGTCCGAGCAAGGGTAACCATTACATTTTCGGAAATTACAAGATTGGTGGGCGCGGTAGTCCATCTGTTGGGTATCGTGTGCGGATTATTATTGATGAACCAGGACACAGTAAATTCACCTTTTGCCACTGTGGCCGGATTAGTGCTCGTATAAGTCGCTGCAAACTCAGGAGACATACCAAAAGCACCTCCTCGCCAGATATCAGTCGCATACAACGGTGTCTGCTTAAGTAGATCAACCTGTGCGTTTAAGGCTTCCATGCCAAGGGTCTTCGTCTGGGAAGACGTCACGGTCATTAGCGATCTTGTTTGGAGCGCACCGACCGCCATGAACCCGATGGAAAAAATAGCTAAGGCGATGAGTACCTCAATAATGGTGAACCCTGCTTGATTGCTCATGCGATTAACCTGCCTGTTGTTCATGTTCATTGTCCTTTATTATCTTCCCATATTCCGGCACTGGACTGTTGTTGACAACTGGAGTCGCCGTAATGTGTCGCCTGGAGGTGCTAAAATTTGAGTCCCCTGCTGGTTGAGATAAGACTTATTGTCCGTATAGGATTGCGTCAATCCTCGGGTCGGCGAATGTACCACGATAGAGATTTGAACGCTTTTGATAGCCGTTAAATCAGCCGTTATTGCATTGTTAGTATCCAGATAAACAAAATTCAGCACATCCACATTGCTGACCAGCGGGACCCCTCCTACAGGGTCGGTGACGACTCCAACTCTTTCCCGCATAATATTGCCGGCGGTTAAAGTGTACCGGATGTCTTCACCTGGTTGATCAATGAGGCCGTCAGATTCATTTCCGGTACTACTTCTGGTATCCATGGTAACTCTTAAAATCGTGGAAGTTGCGATTACAAATCCGGGAACCTTGCTTCCGGTGGGATCGCAACCGGCCATCCGTATATCAGAGGCCATCAGCTCAAGACCGGCGCGGGTGTCCTGGTTCCTGTCAAGGACGTTTTCCTGACTGATTTTGCCTATCACCTGGACTTGGTACGTCGTAAAGATGGCTGCCATGGCAATTGAGCCAATTGCCATAGCGACCAGAATTTCGATGAGTGAAAACCCGCTATTTTTTGACATGATTTATCTTCCAAATCTGTGAAATATACTAAAATTTATTGAATCTGGGCACGTCCAGTTAAGGTAACATTGATATTGATGGGATTCCCAACTTGACCGGTAACGGTTATTGTTCCGGACGTGGCATTTCCATTACTGCCAATGGGCATTCCCCGACTGTTAAATCCCAACACGCCGTTGGTAAAAGCCGTCGAAGAAACAGTAACACCGGTTGGCAGCGGCGGGAATTCTGTCTGGGATGTGCCCAAACCGCGTTTCCATTTAACGGTCTTATATTTGTTTGCGCCGTTGGTAAACGTTATTGTCGCCATGGAATTTTCTTTTAGTGCAAACAATCGCATGCTTTGGACGGTGGCCTGAACGTCACGGACCCCGCTGTTAAATCTCTGTGTGGCCACCCAGGTAAAAACATTGGGCGTGGCAATTGCGGCAAGAATAGCAATAATGGCAATAGCGGTCATCAGCTCAATAAGCGAAAACCCGGCTTGTCGTTTCATTGTTTTCTCCTTAAACATGGTAATGCATAAAATATATTACCGAATTCCTTCAATGACATATCAGCTCTTCCGGGAATTGCTGTCATCTCAGCCAGCATAAACTAATTACATCTTTTTGGTATTTGATAGCCTCGTAGCTTCTGCCTGCGCCTGTAAAAGCTGTTGGGGTATCATGATTGAAGTTATGGCTTCAATTCTTCTTTTGGCATCTGCGCCGGTTTCCCCTTCGCCGTCAAGAGCAAGGCTTACCCAGGCATACGCCTTAACCATGTCTTTCGGAACGACCACACCATTGAAATATAAATTGCTCAAAATAAATTGAGCATCGTTATTCCCTCGTTCAGCAGCTTTCTCATACAAATTGACGGCAGAAGCATGATTTTTATGAACACCTGTTCCAGTGAAATACATTAAACCTAAATGCAGGGCTACGTCAGCATCTCCGCCATCGACTGCTTTCTGATACCATTCAATGGCTTTAGAGAGGTTTTGTGGGACATTGGTGTCACCAGTTTCATATATCAATCCCAGCTCGGCTTGAGCTTTCGGGTTCCCGCTTTCAGCAGCCTTTATCATCTCGCTTATGTCTTTTTTCTCTGAGCAAGAAACACATGAAAGGCATAAAATAGATAAACATGCCAAAATATGAATGTTTTTCATCATTGCTTTTTATTCCTTTTCGCTATGAACACAAACTTCAGTCGGAGCGATTTGATATGCCATAATCGCTCGTTGAGCATGGAAATATGTTCGTGAAGATTTTCTTTTGGATAAGGTTGTGCAGGTTTTTGGGAGGTCGCTTACCTCATAAACGGAATAACTTTTGGCAAAGACTTTGTTCCTCAATGCGAGCAGTGTACTGTTCACATGTAGAGACTTTTTACTTTCCGTGAGATTGGCAGGATCGGGAACTACTGAACAATCATCATTTCTTCCGGAAATTGCTGTGATAAATCCGAAAGTACCTGACCATGGTTTTTTCATGCTAAAGCTTGCAGAAATTTTGTAAATCGGTGGTGACAGTGACAGGTTGTTTTGTAACTGAAGAGGCGAAACGCAAGAAGAACAGCCGAAAAAAGCAGTGATTTTAGGGAGGTTTAAATTATGGTAAATTTCTGTGAGTGAGTGAGTGAGTGAGTGAGTGAGTGAGTGAGTGAGTGAGTGTGAGCGTGGTGTGTGTGCGGGGGGTAGTTTTTGGATTGTATTTTTTTCATCAAGTTATCCATTTCCTTCTTCCATGCAGCCTGCCAACAATAACACCACAGGCTACAACTTGACAAACGACCGACTAAGATAAAATGTGAAAGCTGACAGTGATGAAAAAACACATTGGTATTTGTAAAGGAAAAAGCATCAAGTGTCAACTTGATATTATACTTGAGACACGGTGATTTTATTCTCCGCAATATTTGCTTTAATAACAAATAATTTCATCTTCCGGAACTCAAGCATATTACTGCACAGGATTCCGCAACATCGTCAGTTCCTTTTTCGTAAGCTGACGATTTTCAACACCCATTGTTTTGGCTTTGCTTTGGCAGGCTTTACATAAACCGGTTTTCTGGTTGTATGATGGCACTGACTGATGAATCGGAC
>JBAXVB010000150.1:0-8873 GCA_037129415.1 Deltaproteobacteria bacterium | reverse complement strand
ATTGTTCCAGTTGTCCCAACAGATGGAAGCATCCGGTTATCGCTCACGAATGGACGGCTTGACGATGTTTTTGTTGAACCGGAAATCAAACTTGATTCCGGCGTTCAGCGAAAATTTCAATACAAAATCTACATGGGACCCAAAAGTTATTCCATTCTCAGCAATCTGGGCATCGGACTGGACAAGGCCATTCATTTCGGGTTCTTTGATATTCTCGCCAAACCGTTACTGTGGCTCCTGAATTTTCTACATGACTATATTCCGAATTATGGCTTGGCAATTATTGTGTTGACGCTGATTATCAAGGGCATTCTCTGGCCGCTGGGTTCAAAGAGCTATAAATCCATGAGCGAGATGAAAAAAATTCAACCGCTGATGGCCCAGATTCGTGAAAAATACAAAGATGACAAAAAGAAAATGAACGAAGAAACCATGGCGCTGTACAAAACCTACAAGGTCAATCCTCTTGGCGGGTGCCTTCCCATGGTGGTTCAGATTCCCGTGTTCTTTGCATTGTACAGGATGCTTTACGAGGCGATTGAGCTGCGCCATGCCCCCTTTATCGGATGGATAACCGACCTTGCAGCCCCTGATCGTCTGTTGCATTTTTCGTTTACGGTCCCATTTATGGAACCACCTTACGGTATTCCGGTATTGACGATCATTATGGGCGCTACCATGTTTATCCAGCAAAAAATGTCTCCGCCAATGGGAGATCCCATGCAGGCAAAGATGATGATGATGATGCCAGTTGTATTTACTTTTATATTCATCAATTTTTCTTCAGGCCTGGTTTTATACTGGCTAATCAATAACATTGTCTCGATAAGCCAGCAGTACTATATTCAAAAGAAATATGCCTGATGCCAGTTTTTATGCTAATGCGTAAAGTAAGATAACGGGGGGTATTGATGTCGCCTTTCATTGAATTTGAGGCAAAAAATGTTGAGCGGGCCGTAACCAAAGCATGCGAAGTTTTAAAAATCCATAGGGACCAGTTAAAACACGAAGTGCTTTCTTTTGGCGCCACCGGAATCTTTGGATTGATTGGAAGAAAAAAAGCGCGCATTCGGGTGACAGTTCCGGACATTCATGAATCAGACACTGTCCCGTGTTCAGGGGAAAAAATCGTCCTGCCAGTTGACGAACCTGTTGAAAATATCGCTGTAACGGATAACTCTCAAAAAACTGATTCAAAATGCGTTGACGTGGAATCATCAATGTCTTTGGATTCGGTGGATTACGGCAGGCTTGTTTTACAAAAGTTGGTTGATTCTGTGACCAGTGACGCGGTAATCGTTGTGAAAAGCAACAGCAAGCAGATTGTTTATACCATCAGCGGCGGTAATTCGGCGGCGCTCATTGGCAAAAGAGGTCAAACACTTGAAGCTATTCAATATCTTTTGAAAAAAATAGTCAACAAGTCATCTGAAAATAGAACCCGTATTATTGTTGATATCGAAGGCTATTTTTCCAAGCGGCAGGAAGATCTTCAAAAACAGGCGTTGCGTATTGCAGAAAAAGCCTGCCAAAATGAAAAACCCATGGTTATCGGCAATTTTAACCCGCATGATCGAAAAATTATCCACATTGCTCTGAAGAACGACCTCAGGGTAAAAACACAAAGCATGGGAGAAGGGTATCTGAAGAAGATTGTCGTTTTTCCTCAGAAACCCAATCGCCAGGAACCACTGCCTGCTGAACCGTAATTCATCTTTTGCATGAAATGATGAAACATACATGAAGCAGATTCATTACTGTTTATCTTACCTTTGAAGGAATTGTGAGTGATGAATGATGGATGATGAATGAAAAAAGGACTATTCCGCATTCATCATTCCGCATTCATCATTCTTATACATGAATGCTTCAACAATCGCCGCAATTGCCACCCCTTTAGGTCGTGGGGGAATTGGAATCATCAGAATATCCGGTGACCGGGCTTTGTCTATCGCCCTTTCCATCTTTAGACCCCGCTCGTTGCAACGTTCAAGCACTTCGGTTTGCTGTTCCCAGCCGGATCTGATTATCTCACACCGTCTATATTATGGCTCCATAGTTCAACCGGATACGCAGGCTGTTCTGGATGAAGTTCTACTTGCATTTATGAAAGCCCCTCATACCTATACCCGTGAGGATGTGGTCGAGATTCAGGCGCATTCCGGTTATGCTGTGCTTAAAGCCATTTTAAATGCAGTCTTGCAAAGCGGCGCCGAACTGGCCGGCCCTGGCGAGTTTACCCGCCGTGCTTTTCTGAATGGTAGAATTGATTTAACACAGGCTGAAGCGGTTATCGACATTGTCAATTCGAAATCAGAAAGAGCCCTTGAATCTGCAGCATCGCACCTGTCCGGCGGTTACAAACAGCATGTCGAACAGCTCCGCACTGCTTTGCGGGATATTCTGGTGAGAATGGAAGCTTCAATCGACTTTCCGGATGAGGCGGATGAATTGCAGTTACTTTCTGTTTATCCACAACTGCAATCAATCGTACTAGAGCCAGTTTTGCATTTAATTCAGCGGTATGAAGACTTCCACTTTGTTCGCGATGGGTATTGTATATCCATTATCGGACGACCGAATGTTGGCAAATCCAGTCTCATGAATTGGCTGGTCAAAAAAAACCGCTCCATTGTTACGGACATTCCCGGAACCACCAGAGATGTGGTTGAAGAAGCCGTGATTTTTCGGGGAATACCGGTTAATTTTTTCGATACCGCCGGGGTCCACATCACGCAGAACTCTGTTGAATTGCTGGGAATTGAAAAAACTTATGAACGCATTCACGCATCTGATCTGATTCTCTTGCTGCTGGATGCGTCTGTTTCTGATTACGAGCTGGAAACTCAGCTTCTGGATATAACCGGAAGCGTTCCGGTTATACTTATTTTTAATAAAATTGACCTTGCGGCGAACCCTGATTATATTGTAAACAATGAAAAATTTTCTACATTTCCCTCTGTGGTGATCTCGGTAAAAGAGCAGACCCATTTGGAAGAGATGGTTGACCTGATTGTCAAGAAAATTCTTGAGAAAACCCATAGCGAAGAGCCTGTTGGATTTATTCCCAACCTCAGGCAGATGCGTGCATTAGAAAAAGCCGCCGCACACATCCGCCAGGCCATGGACGAAATTCAGCGAATGAGTCCACCTGAAGTTATTGTCATGGATATTCGAGATGCCATTGAATGTATTGACGAAATTTCCGGGGTGCGGACTACGGATGAAATTCTCGATCACGTTTTCAATTCGTTTTGTATTGGTAAATAGCACTGGCAATGTTTTTGCTACACGCACTTTGAACCCAAAGAGCCAGGGGGCAGGTACAGTAAAAAAAGTACGGTGGTGCGACCAGCCGGTTGCCCTTGCATGCCCCCTGTACCCTTCTAAAAACAGGTAGAGAGTATAATGAACGAACAATTCAAACCATTTTTTGAGCAGTACGAGGTGTTGACCGCATCAGTCGAGCGTGCATTTGAATCCGTAAAAAATCAATTCCCCGACTGTGTAAAATGTAAACCCCTCTGTGCTGACTGCTGTCATGCATTGTATGATCTAACTTTGATCGAAGCGCTGTATATAAATGAACGGTTCAGGAATGAATACAGTGGCGAAATCCTTGATACATTGATGGAACGTTGTAATAAAATTGACCGTATGCTGTGTAAACTTAAAAAGAGCGCCTACAAGGCTGTGGAATCCGGCAAGGAAGAAAAAGAGATTCTAAACGAAATGGCCGAAACGCGAGTCCGCTGCCCCATGTTAAATGATACAGAGATGTGTGAGATTTATGATTTCAGACCACTGACATGTAAACTCTACGGCATTCCCACTGCAATCGGCGGTGAAGGATACACCTGCGGGCTGTCTGGATTTGAAAAAGGGGAAAAGTATCCAACGGTAAATCTGGATAAGATTCAGAATAAATTGCTTCAGCTTTCAGCAGAGTTGGCGGTTTCGATACAATCGAAATATGCCAGATTAGGCGAAATGCTGGTTCCTCTTTCCATGGCTTTGGCAACTGTTTATGATGACGAATATCTGGGAATTCGGAAAGCGGATGAAACGTCTGCGCAAGCAGTAGATAAGACAATGACGACTGAATAAATCCATTCCACATAAGGCGGATTCATGACTGAACTTTCCAAAGAAGATATCGAGATTCGTAAAAGAGCGGTGTTTGACAGCATGTCTCTTAAAAGGCAGGCGCACATTCAGAAAAAAGGATATGAAAAATGGGATCCTTTTTCCGAACCAAAAGATCCGATCGACATTCGAAGAGATAAAACCAAACGAACCACCCAGATGCTGGTCAGGGAATTTCTGCAGACAATGACCCAGGAAAACTACAGTAACGCCTACGGCAGCGGTGTCCTGGAAATCGCATTGGGAATAATCAATGATGATGATAAATATAAGGGAATGTATGATTTTTCATGCTGGTATCGCGAATTGTTGATGAAAGAAGGACAAAAAACATAATTTTTGGCGAATCATCATGGAAGATCATCGCAGCAATCCAATCGTTCGAATGTTTCATGTACACAAAAACTACGGTATTCAAAAGTCGTTGGTGGACATTACCCTGGATATTTACCGTAATGAGTTTATCATCGTTACGGGTCCCAGCGGTGCAGGAAAATCGACGCTATTGAAGCTTATGTATCTGGGGGAACCAGTTACACAGGGACAGGTTATTGTGGATGGCATCAATTTGAACCGGATTTCCAGACGCAGAATTCCCTATCTTCGTCGCAACTTCGGAATCATTTTTCAAGATTATAAATTGATTCCGACCAAAACCGTTTTCAGTAATGTAGCGCTGGTTCTTGAGGCAACGGGAGAAAAGCGCCGGTTGATCCAGAAAAAAGTTCACAGCGTTCTTAGAACGGTCGGAATGGAGCATAAACAGGATGCATTTCCGCCTGGCCTGTCTGGAGGTGAACAGCAGCGAGTGGCAGTGGCCAGGGCTATTGCAGGCAGTCCCAGAATCATTCTTGCTGATGAACCTACTGGGAGTCTTGATCCGGATTCAGCCGGCAATATCATGGCCTTGCTAAAAGAAATTCACCATAGAGGAGCTACTGTAATTCTCGCCACGCACGACCGAATGCTCATTGAGAACGCCGGCGGCAGAATAATTCAGCTTGTTCAGGGACAAATGTCACAGAACGCTGAAAATGGTCAGATCGTCAATACGCCATGAAATCATATATCATGCGGGCCTTGAGGGATATTAATGACAATCGGTTCTTAAACGGTGTCGCCATGCTTACGGTCGCGCTGTCTGTCCTGATTGCAGGCGCTTTTTTATTGATCTGGACCAATCTCAATCATTGGATGACCGCCTCCGAAAGCAACATTCGCATTATGGTGTATCTGAAAGACGGCTCTACCGAAGCCCAAAGCCAGAACACCACTTATCTAATTCAGGGAGTCGATGGAGTTCAGAAAGTGCAGTTCATATCCAGGTCTCAGGCGCTTTCGGAATTTAAGATTCAACTGAAGCATCAGGCATCGCTTCTGGACGGGCTGAGGGAAAATCCTCTTCCCGACTCCTTTGAGGTGGAGTTGAAAAAAGGGGCGGTCAGATTGAATCAGATTGAATCCATCGCAGATCAGATAACCAGAATGCCGGCAGTTGAAAGTGTTGAATACGGTCAACAGTGGATGGAACGTTTTGCAAACCTGCTAAATCTTTTTCGCTTTGCCGGCATGATTCTGGGAGGGATTTTTTTTATAGCATCTGGATTAATTGTTGCCAATACCGCCCGGCTCGTGCTGTATTCCCGTCGGGATGAAGTCGAAATCATGCGGCTTGTTGGCGCAACCGATTTGTTCATTAAGACGCCTTTCTACATTGAAGGAATGATACAGGGCGCTTTTGGCGGGGGAGTCGGATTATTTGCGGTTTATGCCGCGTATATGTTTATGTCCTCGAAACTGACCAGCGACATGGTATCCGGATTTTGGCGAATCCATTTCCTTTCGATAGAATCCATCGGAATAATCATCAGTTGTAGTACAGGAATCGGATTGATCGGATGTTTCCTTTCGATGAAACAGTTTTTTCGAAATTAATCAAAATTACTGCTGCCTGCTTAATGTTCCTGTTAACAGAATACGACAGCCTGCTTTCCGCGCCGCCAACTCTGGCCGGCAACATAAAGGTTGACCGGGTACATGTCCGCGAAAAACCCGATAAGCAAAGCGCCATCATAGTCACTTTGCCAAAAGGAGCATCCATTGCCATTCATAACCATTTGAGCGGATGGTATGAAATCATCATCAATGATAAAAGGGGTTTTGTTAGCGATCAATTCGCCATTGTATCAGATCAGCAGTCAGTTGATGAAGAGGATACATCCCAGAGACGGTCTCTGAAGGATTACAAACATGTTCAACGTCAGGTTGGCAAAATTACCCGAAATATTCAAACGCACCAGGCGGAACTTGAATCTTATTCTCAAGAAGAGATTTCGGTTGTCACCCTTCTGGATGAAATTGACCGGGCCCTTAACACATCCCGAAGGCTAACCGCAACACTTCATCGGGATATTGAAATCCTGAAACAAAAAATCAATGAAACCCTGTCAACATCTGAAGAGATTTCCATCCGGATCAAAACCAGCGATGAACATACCGGAAAACGATTGACGGCGTTATTCAAACTGAACGGCATTGGTGGATTGAATTTTCTGATGTCCGCAGAAACCCTGCAGGACTGGGCCCATCGAAAATATTTGCTGCAACGGATTTTGTCTTATGATGATCGTATATTTGCCCAACTTCAGGAAAACAGGGAAAAACTGGTGGCATTGTACGAAAAGCAGAAAAGCCAGTATGAAGATAAACAGCGACTGGAAAAACTGCACGCCGATCAAATCCAATCCATTGAAAAGGAAAAAGGCAAAAGACAAAAGCTGTTAGCGGACATCCGGATCAAAAAAAACCGGGAGATCAATGCTATAGAATCTCTGAAACAGGCGGCAGATCAGTTGAACGCAACCGTTGAATCCCTGCAACAAGACGATACAATGCCGGACGATTCGATTCCAATGGTTGGGCGCGATTTTATTTCAAGCAAAGGCTTGCTTCAATTACCCGTGAAGGGTAGAATTATATCATCGTTTGGCAAAGAGGTCCACAGCCGCCTGAATGTGGAAACTTTTCGAAACGGTATTGATATCAAGGCAGACAGGGGAGAGCCGGTTCTGTCTGTCTATGCTGGCCAGATCATTTTTGCGGAGTGGTACAAGGGATATGGCAACATGTTGATCATAAACCATGGCAGCCATTACTATTCGGTTTATGCGCATCTTGAAGAACTGCTCAAGTCTAAAGGGGATAAGGTCGAGACAGGAGAAGTTATCGGAACAGCAGGTGATACGGGTTCTGTTACTGACGCTGGATTGTATTTTGAATTACGGCACAGGGGAAAACCAATGGATCCACTGGAATGGATCAAGACAGGTTAAAAGGAGCAACTGAATGGCCATGAAACACCAAAAAATTAAATTATGGCGACAAATTAAATTATGGGTGACTGTGGCAGTCGCCGTAGTTTTTTGGACCATTGGCGCCGGCTTTTTTCGAGATCTTTCAGCAACAACAGATGAAACATACAAAGGGCTCAAGTTGTTTTCCGATGTTATCGAGCTGATTGAAAAGAACTATGTAGAACCAGCAGACACAAAAAAGCTCATCGAAGACGCTATTCAGGGAATGGTTCACGGGCTTGACCCGCATTCCTCATTGCTTTCACCGGAGGATTACAAGGAGCTTCAGGTCGATACACAGGGGGAATTTACAGGTATTGGCGTCAGCATTACCACCCGGGATGGAATGGTTACGGTGGTATCCGCCATTCAAGGGACACCGGCTTACAAGGCCGGTATTAAATCCGGGGATATTATCATCAAGATCGGAACAGAGGTTACAAAAAATCTTCGGGATGCCGTAAGCCGTATTCGCGGACCCAAGGGAAGCAAGATTACCGTTACCCTTATGCGGGAAGGTGCTCCAGAACCTCTTGAATTTGTGCTGGTTCGCGATGTGATTCCAATTGAAAGCGTCCGTTCCCTGAGCCTTAAACCCGGATACGGATATATCTGGATTACCAATTTCAGGGACAATACGACTCCCGATTTGGTCTCAGCTCTGGAAAAATTGGAGTCAGGCCCAACGCCCCTGAAAGGACTCATTCTTGATCTTCGAAACAACCCGGGCGGGCTTTTGAATCAATCCATCGAGGTATCCGACTTGTTTCTGGAAAAAGGAACGATTCTGTCCATAAAGGGAAGGCAGGAAAAAAACACCAAGGTGTTTACAGCGCACGCCAATGTTGTCAAACGCGATTATCCAATGGTTGTATTAATCAACGGTGGTAGCGCCAGTGCATCGGAAATTGTTGCAGGCGCGCTTCAGGATCATAAACGGGCCTTGGTTATGGGGACTACTTCCTTTGGAAAAGGATCCGTGCAGAATGTTGAAGCACTTCGGGATGGCTACGGGCTTAAACTGACCATAGCCAGATACTTTACGCCAAGCGGCCGGTCCATACAGGCCAAAGGAATTGAACCCGATATTGAGGTCAAGCAAGAGCCTGTCCGCATCAAAGAAAAACCAGGGCGTGAACCCATGTTGATGCCAAAAGAAAAAGATCTGGAAAACCATCTTGAAGCAGAACCTGGCAAAGGGCAAAAAAATACAAAGGAACCCAAGCCGTCGCCGGATAAAAATTTAGACAAAAATCCGGTGCCTTCACAGCCGGGACATGAGGAAGAAAGTGTTGACGGATTGGTAAATCCTGAAAGGCTGGAAATGGATACACAGGTAAGAAGGGCGCTGGAAACATTGATCAGCTACGATAT
>JBAXVB010000015.1:0-31738 GCA_037129415.1 Deltaproteobacteria bacterium | reverse complement strand
GAAGTCACCTACACCGGGCTGCCAAAACCGGAGCGGGTACTGATCTGCAATTTCGCCGTTAGCCCTGCGGATATCAAGGAAAACGCCAGTATAGTGGCGAAAATCGGCAGAAGTGTTGAGAATAATGACCAGACCGCCGAGGAACTCCAATTAGGTCGTGAGGTGGCGGACGCGCTCGCAACCGAGTTGATGGTGAAGATCGCCGAAATGGGCTTGAACCCCTTGCGCGTCACGCCGATCATGCCGATTCCGCAAGACGCGATCATGATTACCGGACACTTCGTCAACATTGATGAGGGCAACCGCCTGCGCCGCAATGTCATCGGCCTCGGCATGGGCAAGTCTTCTCTCGACTGCACGGTCAGTGTACTGGCATCGATGTCTTCGGGCCTGCATGAAATTACAGCCTTTGATGCCCATGTCGAAAGCGGTAAAATGCCGGGAGTGGCGGTCATGGGGCCGGCTGGCGCGGCGACTGGAGCCAACACGGGGGCCGTGGTGGCAACCAACGTGGGGGGAAGCGGCGTCAAGAGTTACAAGTCAGCCTCTGCGCAACAGGCCAAAGGCATGGCCGATAGTATCGCAACCGAATTGAAGAAATACTTTGCACAGCAAGGCTGGATCACCTCGACGTTGGCGAAGTAAGCGCTAAGGAACAACAATCAACCCCGCGGGGGCAGTGCCTGGATGGGGGAAGCCATAAAACCTGACTCTAAACCTTCCCGGAAGAGTTGGAAGTCAATAAACGGTTTGTTACCGTCCGGGAAAATTCACGCTTCGCTCCGCCGCTTTTCTTCATCCCGAATTTCGCGCCGCAGGAGCTTTCCGACTTTGGATTTGGGCAGCATGTCCCGAAACTCGATGTACTGGGGGATTTTATAACTCACCAGGGACTGGCGGCACCACTTGATCAGGTCATACCCGGTAATCCCCTTGATATCTTCTTTTAGCACCACATAGGCTTTGATGCGCTCGCCCACTTTTTCATCCGGAATGCCGACAACGCAGGTGCCGACAACCGCCGGATGTTCCTGAAGAACGGCCTCGATCTCCGAAGCCGATACCCGGTATCCTTAGTTACAATAAAAGGCCGCTTGTGTTGCTGGTGATAGGTGATTGAGGATATAAGTGAAATTCCTGAGCTTCAACGCATAATTCATAGCCATGGTGTGGAGAGCTATGAAACCGAATTAAGGATAAATTAAATATTTCATAAGAATATCCCCCCAATGATGCGTTGTCTCCCCCGAATCCGCCATCAAGCCGCGAAAGGGTGAGAGTGCGATAGGCTTGGGGAAGAGAGAAAGCTTGCTTGAACTGGGGGGCTTTGTCGCACAACTTGGGATGGCTCCGCATGGACTCAACTAACATCTGCCAATCCTGAAAACATGGTAACATCTGGTGCAATACTCTATGTGGACTTCGGATCGTTAGGTCTCTACAAACGGGATGGTGCCGCATGGACTCAACTCACATCAGCCAGTCCTGAAAACATGGTAACATCTGGTGAAACGCTCTATGTGGACTTTGGAGCATCTTATCCATCGTATAAAACTGTAATGGCCGTAAGTCCTAACGGACTGCCTGCTCCTTGCTGGTTTCCGTAAACGTCCATCAAGATGGAATCCGTATCAAGGGTGATTTCATTTTTCAAGTGACTTTTTGGAAAAAATGGTTCAAAATAACAAATATTCGTGGTTATTCGTGGTTCAAAATCATTTTGCTGGGCTTATATATACGATGAATTCTTCCCGAACGGTTGCTTTTTCAAAAAACGCGACAAATGTTTTTTTTCATATTCTGACAGCATGCAACCTCCGATGCCACCACTGTTATATCAACCCTTCCCAGCATGGCGCTGAATCCCTGGATATTGATACGATCACTGCCTGGCTTAATACATTCGCCGGAAAAGAAAACTCGCCCAACGTCATTTTTCTGGGCGGAGAACCCACCCTTCATCCAGAACTTCCCATTGCCGTAAAACATGCCAGACAACTGGGATATCAATCAATTACCATTGATACGAACGGATACCTGTTCCACGATATCCTCCATCGCCTGAATCCGGACGATGTCGATTTTATCAGTTTCAGCCTGGACGGCGCCACGCCTGGAGTCAATGATAGCCTTCGGGGAGACGGAGCCTACCATGCCTGCCTGAAGGGTATTCGGCAGGCGGTTTTTAGAGGGTTTCAAGTCAGCCTGATTTATACGGTCAGCAGCGCCAATCTCCATGAGCTTGAAAAAATGCCGGAACTTCTATCGGATTTGAGAATCCGCCGTTTTTTTATTCAGTTTGTGGGCATTAGGGGAAAGCCCGCTCAGACTGCGACATCCGAACCGGACAGAATAATGCAGGTTTCTCCGAACCAGTGGTTGCACAAGGCTCCGATGGTTGCACAAAAAGCTGCGATGATGGGAATTTCCGTTACCTATCCCAGGGTTTTTCTGAAGCCTGGCGAGCCTTTCGAGTGCGCCGGCAGGGTTGCGGACAATTATTTTATTTTTCCAAATGGCAGAGTTTACCAATGTCCACTCTGTGAAGATTATCCCCTTCACAGCAGAATTTTTGAGAATAATCGTCTTATTCCAACTCCTGGAATCAATGAGACTGATCTCTTTAAACTCAATATTACTGAAGGCTGCGTCATGAACCGGATCATCCAGCCAGGCAATATTCGTTATTTGCCGGATGGATCACCGGAGTATCGCGTTGCCTGCTGCCTGCTGAAGGAAGATATATGTGGAGGATAAGATTTTGAATTCAAATTTAATTTGGTCAGAAATTGATTTAAATGCCATTTCTCATAATGTGCGGGAGCTTCGCCGCATAACCAGCCCCGACTCACAGTTAATGGCCGTGGTCAAGGCCAATGGCTACGGCCACGGAGCCGTTGAGGTCGCGCGGGCTGCCCTGAAAAATGGGGCATGCTGTCTGGGTGTGGCCCGAATGGATGAAGGGCTTCATCTGCGAATGGCAGGAATTGCCGAACCCATACTGATTCTGGGGTTTACTCCGTCTGAACACAGTGCAACGCTGGTTGCGCATCACCTGACTCAGACTGTTTATACGTTTGAAGCTGCCAAATCCTTGTCCGAAGCAGCCGCACAGCTTCAGACGGGAGCAAATATTCATATCAAAGTGGATACCGGCATGGGCCGACTGGGACTTCTTCCGGACAGTCCCCGAATTTCCTTGCTTGGAAAGCACCTGCCCGGAAACGCCCAACGGGTGATTGAGTCCATATCCAAACTTCCCCATGTTGAGATTGAAGGTATTTTTACCCATTTTGCGACGGCGGACAGCCAGGATAAAAAATACACTCTCCAGCAACTGGAACGATTTCTGGATTTTCTGAACAAACTGAAAGTTCATGGTCTGGAATTTCCCCTGCGACATGCCGCCAACAGCGCAGCACTAATTGATCTGCCGGAAACCCATCTGGACATGGTAAGGCCTGGTATTTCGCTCTATGGGTTTTACCCGTCCGCCGAGGTCAGCAAGGAGCGCATTACCCTGGTTCCGGCAATGATGCTCAAGACCAGGGTTATCCACACTAAAATTGTTCCTGCCGGATTTCACATCAGTTACGGGTTGACATATCAGACCGAAAACCCAACGGTCATCGCTACAGTTTCAGCAGGATATGCAGATGGGTTAAACCGTCTGCTGTCATCACGGGGACAGATGCTGGTCCGGGGAAGTCGGGCCAAAATCGTCGGACGGATATGCATGGATATGACCCTGCTGGATGTAGGGCATATCCCGAACGTTTGTATCGGGGATGAGGTGGTGATATTTGGCAGTCAGGGGCAGGAATGTATTCCGGTTGAGGAAATGGCGGAGAACCTGAACACCATCCATTACGAAATCGTAACATCTTTGCCATCCCGGGTAGAGCGCGTTTTTAAATGAGCAGTCGGATGGTTCCGTTCATATCAAAATGCTTTACAAAGAAGAGGCCATGAACTATAAAAAAAGCAGGATTAAGCATTCATCCGTCTTAATCTCTACCTTAACCTTTATGAGTATGAGGAGGATACCGTGAACAATACGGTTACCCTGGTAATTGCCACGAAAAATACCGGCAAACAAATCGAAATTGATGCTTTGTTAAAAAGCTATCCGGTGAACCTGAAAAGCCTTTCAGACTTCGGCCCCATTCCGCCAGTCGAGGAGGATGGCACCAGCTTTGATGAGAATGCTTATAAAAAAGCTGCTTTTACCGCAAGGGTGCTGGGTATGCCTGCTCTTGCTGACGATTCAGGACTTGTTGTTCCTGCTCTTGGAGGAGTACCCGGAATCCATTCCGCCCGGTATGGAGGCGACAGTCTTACAGATGCTCAGCGTTGCGATCTGCTGCTTCAGAATCTGCAAGGGAAGGTTGACCGTAAGGCATTCTTTTCCTGCGTAATAAGCATTGCCACACCCACAGGTGCGGCGCTGACTTATGAAGCCCGATGTGAAGGGCTGATTGCCGAATCTGCTTCCGGTGCAAACGGGTTTGGATATGATCCGATTTTTTATTATCCTCCTCTGAACAAGACATTCGCAGAAATGACACATCAGGAAAAGAGCCAGGTCAGCCATCGCGGCAAGGCCCTGAAAGAAATACAGAACGAATTTGACAAAGTGCTGCTTTGGCTTCAGCAGCAACTGCCTGTACTGGAAAAATTTCCCTGTCACGGAGGCGTAGCATGTTAGAGGATTTGATTCGAAAAAACCGGTCCTGTCGAAGATTCATTCAAAGCCGTCCACTGAATATGAATACGCTGAATGATCTGGTGAATCTGGCCCGTCTGTCGGCATCTGCAGCCAATTTGCAGCCATTGAAATACGTTATTTGCTGCAATCCGGCCAAGAATGCCGAGATATTTTCCTGTCTGGCATGGGCTGCTTATCTCAAGGACTGGCAGGGCCCCCCGGAAGGCGAACGGCCATCCGGTTATATTGTGGTTCTTGGGGATACCGCTATTACTCAGGATTTTGGATGCGATCATGGCATTGCCAGCCAGAGCATTCTGCTGGGCGCAAGAGAAAATGGGCTTGCCGGATGTATGCTGGGGGCCATAAACCGGGAAAAGCTTCGTGATATTCTTAATCTTTCCGAGCAGTTTAAGATACTTCTGGTTCTTGCTCTGGGGGTGTCGCGCGAAGAAATCGTTGTTGAACCTCTCGGGGCTGACGGCGGTATCCGATACTGGCGAGACAGCCGCGGGGTTCATCACGTTCCCAAGCGAAGCCTTAAGGACATCGTCATTGAAGCATATATGTAAAGAAATTTCCTTCATTTTTCAACTAAACAGCAAGGAGTCATAAATCATGGTCATTAAAAACCAGGGAGTTGATATTGCCTTGGAGATAGGCGGGATATCAACATTGGAGATGGCGCAGTCTCTTTTTGAAAAAAAGATGGATGCCGCCAACCTCTCAAAAATCCTGAAGATTCAAAATGCCGCTGCACTGATGAAAATCGCCAATGCCATTTCCTTATGCGAACCGGATACGGTCTTTGTCAATACTGGTTCGGAGTCTGACAGGCGGTTCGTCCGTAACCTGGCGCTCAAAAAAGGTGAAGAAACTTCTCTGGCCATGGAAAACCATACCCTGCATTTTGATCTTAAGGAAGAGCAGGGAAGGATTTTGGACAGAACATTCTATATCGCCAACGAAGGCGATCTGGTCAGCTCTCTGGCCAATAAAATGCTCCGCCAGGATGCGCTTCGGGATATACGGGAAAAAATGGTCGGCATAATGCGCGGCAAGATCATGATGGTGGGATTTTACATTCGAGGGCCAGCCGGATCGCCTGTATCCAATCCAGCGTTGGAAATCACCAGCTCTGCCTATGTCACCCACAGTGCAGAAATACTCTACCGAAATGCATATACCTGTTTTGATGAAGAAGTAGATCGTCTGGGCCATTTTTATACGAATATTCACAGCGAAGGCTTGAACCGCTCCGAAGATCTGCCCAATGCAAGGGTATTTATGGATCGCAGTTATCAGGCAACTTATTGCTTCAACTGCACTTACGCGGGAAACACTCTGCTGATGAAAAAGGGCAATCACAGGTTTTCGGTTGATAAGGCGGTCTATGAAAACCGGGGGAACGAACTTTCCGAACACATGTTTATCACCGGAATTGAAGGTCCTGGCAGCCGCATTACCTGGTGTGCGGGGGCGGCTCCCAGCGGGTGTGGAAAAACCACGACGGCCATGGCCGGTGCCTGTTTTGTCGGCGATGATCTGGCACAGATGTGGATTGATGATCATGGCGCGATCCGTTCCGTCAACCCTGAATGCGGCATATTCGGAATCCTTGAGGATGTGAACTGGGAAGGAGATCCCAGGCTCATGAAACTTCTTCGAAACCCTGGAACCGAGATCATCTGGTCGAATGTCCTGGTGGACGAAGCTTGTGTTCCGCACTGGGCTGGAAATGGTGAAGAGATGCCTCCCAAAGGGATCAATTTCCAGGGGCCATGGGAGTCGGGAATGGTGGATGAAAAAGGAAAATCCGTTCCTATTTCCCACCCCAATTCGAGGTGTACGCTTTCTTCAAAAGCCTTGGATAATTACTCGGAACAGGCCGAAAATCCTGAAGGTGTCGAAACCCGCATCATCACCTACAGCGGCAGAGACAGCAACACCATGCCGCCAGTCTGGGCCGCCAAATCTTCTGATGAGGGAGTGGTAATAGGTGCCTGTATTGTATCGGCGGCAACGGCGACCGAGGTCGGTGCAACTGGTGTCAAACGTGCGCCCTGGGCCAATGCACCGTTTATTCCCGGCGCGCTGGGCGACTACATGGACGCGCAGTTTCAGTTTTTTGGAAATCCCCGAATCGCAGCGGATAAAAAGCCTGTGATGGCAGGGCTGAATTACTTTCTTACCCATGAAGCCAGGGGTGGTGAGGGGAAAAAACTGCTCGGTGAAAAACGGGATGTCAAGGTTTGGCTGGCTTGGCTGGAACGCAGGGCAAGCAGGGAAGTGGATGCCATTGAAACCCCGATCGGGTTCATTCCCCGGTATGGCGATCTTAAGGACTTGTTTAAGTCGATCATTGATAAGGACTATCCCGAAGACCTTTATCTCAAGCAGTTTTCCCTGTATGTGGATAACATCGTTTCAAGAATTGATATTCAGATCAGTGCATATTCCAAGGAACCGAATCTTCCCCAGAAGCTCTTTGATATCCTGAATAGTCAACGAAATGCGCTGCTGAAACTGAGGGACACTTTCGGTCCGGTGGTTTTACCGGCGCAACTGGATGGATCCGCTGCACACTGAGCCTACTCCCTTAAAACTGATGGCCTTGGTAAAGGTTATTTTCAGCGGCCGCATGGCAGTGACCTTCCTTATGGGGTTTTCATGCGGCCTACCCCTTCTTTTGACTATATCCGTGCTTCAGGCATGGATGAAGGAAGAAGGGGTTGACCTGTCCGTTATCGGCCTGATGTCCTTAGTGGGAATTCCTTATACAATCAAGTTTCTGTGGGCTCCGCTTCTGGACCGCATGACTCTTCCTTTTCTGGGAAGACGGCGCGGATGGCTTTTCCTTGCTCAGTTGAGTCTGATGGCTGCCATAGCCGGGCTGGGCTTATCCAGCCCAAAGTCGCATCCATTCTTGCTGACCGGCGCAGCATTTCTGGTGACATTTTTCAGCGCCAGCCAGGATATCGTTGTCGATGCCTACCGCAGGGAAACCTTATGTGATGCCGAGCTGGGTCTGGGCTCATCCCTGTATGTGAACGGTTATCGGGTGGGAATGCTGCTGGCTTCTGGCGGCGGACTGATCCTGGCGGATCACCTGCCATTTTCCATGGTTTATCTCATAATGGCGGCCTGCATGATCCCAGGCATGGTAACCACATTGTATTCAAAGGAACCAGACCAGCCGTTCGGCGTACCAGGAACTCTTGCAGAAGCTGTGTTTGCGCCGCTCCGGGAATATTTCACCCGCAACGGCGCCTGGTGGATTCTGGCCTTTATCCTCTGCTACAAGCTCGGAGACAGCATGGCAAGCGCCATGTCCACACCGTTTTATCTGGATATTGGGTTTTCCAAGACCGAAATCGGCACCGTGGTCAAACTCTTCGGTTTTTGGGCGACAATCGCCGGTAGCCTGGTTGGCGGAATCTGGATGATTCGTATTGGCATTGGCAGCAGCCTGTGGATATTCGGAATCCTTCAGGCGGTTTCCACTGCTGGTTTCATGGTGCTGACATCCACTGGACCCAATGTTGCGGCCCTGTCCGCTGTCATTGCCTTTGAAAATTTTACGAGCGGCATGGGAACTTCGGCATTTACCGCATTTATGGCCAGCATGACCCACAAGCGGTTTACCGCCACCCAGTACGCGCTGCTTTCCAGCCTGATGGGCGTTCCCCGTGTTCTGGTGTCTGCACCCACAGGTTTTTTGGCCAAGTACATGGGTTGGAACTGGTTTTTTGCCGCCTGTGTGCTGGCGGCCATCCCAGGTCTGCTGATTCTGCTTAGATTTACCGGCTGGAGCGCTACCGATGTATCAGGGTGCAAAACTGAATGTCCATGAACCCATCATCACTAAAGACAGAATGCAGGCGTTGCGGGACCTGTTGTGACAAAGGCGGTCCGACCTTTCATGTCGAAGACCGGATGCTGATTGATTCCGGTCTGATTCCGGCCAAACACCTATATACTCTCAGAAAAGGGGAGCTGGTGAATGATTCCATAAAGGGTTGTCTGCTTTCCCTGGAATCTGAAATGATCAAAATAAAGGGACAGAACCGAGCCTGGACCTGTATCTATTTTGATAAAACAGGACCAGCCTGTCGCATTTATGAACACCGTCCCCTGGAATGCCGAATCCTCAAATGTTGGGACACCCAAGACATCGAGGCTGCGTACTCACAGAATCGGCTGACGCGAAAGTATCTTCTGTCCGGCATACCTGCACTGTGGAGCCTGATTGAAGATCATGACCTGCGTTGCAGTCATCAGATGCTGCGAAAACTTATAGATTCAAAATCCGGCGGCGAGGCTGCAGAAAAAAACGATCTTGCGGCTATTCGGGAGATGATTGAATACGACCGCTCAATTCGCTTGCTTGTGGTTGAAAAAGCGGGGATCGAAACGGATATGCTCGACTTTATTTTTGGAAGGCCGCTGTCGGAAACTACAGCCAATATATTGCCTGCCCACTTTTAAAATGATGAATGTGGAATGATGAATAAGAAAGAACCAGCTATAGATGTCTCCCATTCATCCCTTATCCTTCATCCTTCACTTCATCCTTCCCCCTACCGTTGCCCGAATTGAATTTTAGAGGCATTGCCCTTCTGGTAACGGTAGCCATCCTAAGTGTGGTGGTGGCAGTCTCCCTTGAGATGAATCGCAGGAGCCGATCCACTGTGACCCGTGCGGTAATAGAGCAACACAGGACTATGTTGTCTGCAATGGTGTCATCTGGTGTCCATGCGGCGATGGCCATTCTGATTCGGGACAAGGCCGATAGCGAGATTGACTCCATTCAGGAGGCATGGGCGAATCCCGACATCGTACAGGCCATCGTAACGGAGTTAGCATTCGAAACCGGTGAGCTTTTCGTCGCCATTCAGGATGAACATGCAAAAATTCAGATAAACGCATTAGTCCAGGGGATGGGCGGCAGGCAGTATAATGAATCTCAGCGTCTGTTGTGGGACCGGTTTTTGAGGGTCATTCATTCCAAACTTTCATCGAACGAACCCTTTGAACCGGATGCTATTATATGTGCTATAAAAGACTGGATGGATTCTGAAGATGATGACGCCCTTTCCTGCCTGAACGGTGCTGAATCCGATTACTACCAGGGGTTGACTCCGCCGTATCCCTGCCGCAACGGGCCCATTCCCCATATCGGCGAGTTGATGCGGATAAGGGGGATTACGGCGAATCTGTTTTACGGCTTACCCAATGAAAGGGGCATATCGGACTATATCACGGCGTACCGTGGGGAAGATGCGCAGTCGCTGCCTACAGGATTCACCGGCAAGATCAATATCAATACTGCGGAGCAGCCGGTTCTTGCGGCGATTCTGCCTTCAGGAAAAGAAGAACTGGCCCAGGAACTTGTGGATTATCGCGTCGAGATGTCGGACTCGAAATATATTCATGATCTTTCCTCTCCTTCATGGTATAAGCAGGTTGCTGGTCTCCAGGGTGTAGTCATTGATCCGAGGCTGATTGCCGTATCCAGCGATTTGTTCCGGATTCGCGCATTCGCTCGGATGGATCAGCTTTCTGTTACAGCGACTGCCTTGGTTCACAGGGAAAGTGATCCGGCTACCGGCAAGTATTTCTGTAAAATATTAACCTGGCTTGTAGAATGATGTGTTAAATTACGAAGGATGAATGGGAGGCGTCTATGGCTGGTTCTTTCTTATATTCATCATTCCGCATTCATCCTTCATCATTAAAAATTCTGGGTGTGGATTTTCGGAAAGACTCGGTTTCAGCGGTTCTGCTACGGGGCAGTTACAAGGGGGTATGGATGGATGCCCATGCCCATGTTTTCCTTGAACGGCCGGAAGACATGGCAAAAGGGCTGGCTTCTTGCCTCAAAATTATTTCCGAACAGGCGGATATCCCTGCGGTCTGTGTCTTGGCGCTGCCGTCCGACCAGTTCTTTTACAGAAATATCACATCGCCATTTACAGATCCGCAGAAAATCAATCTTACGCTGCCATACAGACTTGAGCAGAGTCTGCCGGTTCCAGCCGACGATCTGATCATTGATTTCATACCGGTTGATCACACGCTAATGCCGGGAAAAAAGTTCATCTCCAGGCTTGGGCGACTGCTTCGCATCGCATCCCGGGCGGCTTCCACCCGGATTCTGACGGCCGCAATCGAAAAAACGCAATTGGCTTCATACCTGTCTTGCATGAAACAGTCAGGTCTTGAACCGGAACGCATTGCGCCCGGAGGCTATGCCCTTTCTCTTTGCCTGATGCATGCGGAAAACAGCCCTTCGAACTGGCTTTTGGTGGATACCGACAAGACTCATACTGCCCTGTTTCTGGTACTTTCCCGAACATTGACGGTCATTCGCGCTTTTCCAGGCTCTGGCTTAACTCCTTCGGTGGATTTTCTTTTTCCCTTGATTCAGCAGACGCTTCTAAGTTCCAGCGAGGATATCCTGATTGATCAGATATTTCTTGCTGGCGACTTTATAGGTGCTTCGGTAGGTGCTTCGGTAAATGCTTCTGTGGGTGCTTTGGCGGTTGCTTCCATGCTTTCCGAAAAATGCGGTCTTCCGGTTCACCCGGTAAATCTTGTTGTTGATGCTGGCATCCGGCTTAAATCTGGCCTTCCCTCGTCTTGGAGGCCGGAGATTGGTGATTCTGCTCTGGGAGCGGCGCTTGCAAGAATGAACGGTTTCTCTGGTCTCAACCTGCGAAAGGGAGTTTTTGGTATAAGGACTTCCTGGGCGGCATGCCGGTCAGGCATTCTGGGAACTGGTGTTACGGCAGTACTCATGGTTCTGGCGGCTTTTGCATATTTTCAAATTGATACGCAGATTCTGGAAAAGCAACTAAACTTTCTGAACGGCCAGATCGCTCAGGTGCTTACTGGTACTTTTCCGGAGATAACTACCATTGTTGAGCCGCTGCATCAGATGCGAACTCATGTTCAGGATGCGCAACGTCAGATTCCGGGTTCAGATAAAAAGGGACAAGGGGCGAATAGGTATTCGCCCCTGCTTGTTGACCTTCTCAGTAGAATCAGCAGTCGCATTCCGGAGAATGTTCCGGTCGAGCTGACACGTTTTGTCTATGAAGATAACATTATTCAGCTCACCGGCCACACCGATTCATTCAATTCCGTAGAAGAAATCAAACGCAGGTTGGAAGGCCCGAACGGCGGGTTTTCCCTTGTTACGATTGTGTCTGCTAATTTGGAAAATACGGGAAGCCGCATTCAGTTTCATCTGAATATCACGATATGAGACTACCAGTTCAATTAAATTACCGGGAAAGGATTGCAGTTTGTTCAGTACTGCTGCTGATTGGCGTTCTAATCGTTGCGGAGTGGGGCGTTTTTCCGGTCATCCGGCACAGGAAATCGCTTGATCAGGCCATAATCACAAAGACTCTTGAACTCGAAGAGATTCAGGGGCTTCAGAGTATCCATGCATCGTTGAAACAAGATGTTGAAAAAATCCGCGCTCGTTTAGCCCTCAGGGAAAAAGGATTTACGCTGTTTTCGTATCTGGATCATTCGGCAGGAACCACCGGAGTCAAGGAACATATCGCCTACATGAAGCCTTCCGGGAGCGATCTTCAGAGTAGCGATTTCAAGGTTTTGCAGGTGGAAATGAAACTTCAGTCCATTTCCATGCATAAGCTCTCCGCCTTTCTCCATGTCATTGAAACAACTGACAGCCTGGTAAGGGTTAGAAAGGCTTCTATCGCCAAGACCGGATTTGCCAAAACAGAACAGTCTGCTGAAGGGATTGACGCGATCCTATGGGTGGAAACCATTGCGCCTTAGAATTCGAAAAATTGCAGTTTATGCCGGCTATTTTCTGGTGTTGACCGGAATTTGGGGAGTTTTTCTTTTCCCATCAGATGAACTCATTCGGTATGTTCAATGTGGTGTCAGCCAGATTGCGCCCGATGCCATGCTCTCAATTGGCCAGTTGGGGTTGTCTCTGCCGCCTGGTCTGAAAATGGGGAACATCGCCGTTTCGTTGCAGAACAAGTCTGTAGTTCAGGCGGATCAAATCCGTTTTCTGCCAGAGATTAGCCTACGCTCTTATGTCGGCTACAAGAGCGTTTCCCTGTTTCAAGACAGAAACCAGCAGCCCCTATCTGCCCGCCTGATACTTGAAGGAATCAGCATGGAGCTTCCGCTTCCGGTGATCAGCAGCTTTCAGTTCAAGCAGATTCAGGCAGATATCAGTTGGCAGGGTGAAAAGCTGGATATCATCACCCTTATAGCAGAAGGCGTTCAACTGGACGCGAATCTAAGCGGTTCGATTCAGTTGAAAACGCCATTCGAAAACAGTAAACTCCAAATCACTGGCGTTGTACATCCAAAACCGGAAACTCTGACTCGCCTGAAGGCCAGTTTTCTGGGGGGAAGTATCCCCAATCAGAAAACTGATGGTGGCGGCCAAAAGATATCCTTGCCATTCCAGATCACCGGAACGATTCAGGCTCCGCTGTTTTCATATTAGGGGTCGGATATCAGGTATTTACCACCGCATAGATTGAGGGTATCGTGTACTGTTCATTCAATCATGACAGGATGTTAAGGCAATTAACATAATTTGTCAATTCAATTTATAATTTATACAAAAGCATTTCCGTTTGTTCCCAAACTGAAGCTTGGGAACAAACGACCCGTGTATTTTCATCTGCGGAGGCGACCACACACTCTGGCAGATACCCCGCCAAACACTCAGCCAGACCCGGTGCTATGTATTTTCAATCTTTCATGCCAAGTGATCCGATCTGTTAGGGAACCGTCTGTCCCACGGTAAATTTGTTCTATGCTATTAAGCAGTACTGGCGCTATCGGCACATGAATTTTTAGTCATCCGCAAGTAGTCAAAGACCATTCGAGTGTTGAGCATAAGTTCTTCAATTTAAATTTGGACAGGTGCTTACGCTTACTCTGTCTCTTGTTTATATTTCAACTGAGAGATAGAACAATCTTCGAAACTGACGTCATCCCGAATACTTATGTAAGTAGGCTGATAGAGATTACCCCCCTTGTAAGCATAGAGATATCGAACCTCAATAACTGAATTTACTGCCGGAATTTCTTTGTTCGGTGGGATTGTTACATTCCCTACCCCTATCTGCATTTTACCAGAGATAACTGCAATAGCAACGCTACGTTTTGCATTTACCCTGGTTACAATCACGGATGCGGTGTCGTAGAACTTGCATTTTACCTGATTCCCGCCGCTGTTCGGTCTGCCAGCAGTGTATGAAGCTGAATGTTTTTTGAATACAATACCTTCAACTTCCGAAGATTTTAATCTGTCATATAATTGCTGCTTTTCTTTTTGTGTTCTGGCTGTTTCAGCTACAACTATCGAACCTTTCAGCCCCAGGCTCTCAAGATGCAACAGCCGTTGACTGTAAGGTATCTGCTTTATATCATTACCGCTTATTTCCAATAAGTCAAAAGCAAACAGTTTTTCTCCCACAGCCTCACCGTCCGCCAAGTAAGTCAGTTTGACTTTGCCAGCACTTTTCAATATATCGTCCGGCGCACCGATAGACAGACCTTGCCGGTTGATAGCCGTGATCGCTTCTGTTTTGCTGATCAGCATCCTCTTTCCGTCATATTTTTCCTGCGCCCACCAGTTATCGTCATTGATAAGCCGGGTTGCTTCGGATTCTTCAATGAAGTTTAATAACTGACATCGGATGCCCATATCCCTCGCATAAGCGTCTGTATGAACATACTGTCCTCCTTCCTGTCCTGGAGCATAACCTTTCGATGTTTTGCTTTTCACAAGAATGTCATATATTTTCCTGGCCGCCGCATAATCCACGGGTGCTGTAGTTTTAGTCCCTGTTTTGAGCGTAGATCCCCGGCGACCATAAGCAAAATTCACAACAAATCTTTTGCTATCAGCTTCTTCTATCGAAGCATGATAAACTTTGTCGCTGGTTCCTTCTTTGAAATACAAGGTGATTTTTTCAGATTTCATAAGTACCCCTAATAGTTTTCATTATCGTCAAATTTCCCTGGATCTACCGGATTTTATGGTCATGTATTTTCGGGTGCTTATGAATTGAAAAATGATCTCGGAAGCGGTTCAGGAAAATCTTTTGAGGACATTTCAGTCATTTCGGAGCATGAAAATTCATAGATTATCTCATAACAAACATTGCACCCACTGGCAGAACCACAAAATCCGTTAGAACCAGCGACTTTCCGTTTCCGTCGGGCAAAGAAACCCGACCTTCTGACTCCTTTCTACTCTCTATTCAAAGAGTCCCTAATTAAATTCGCCAGGCGAGGGGCCGCAACCTGGAGGCTGTAATGGGCTTCAACATCCATCCGGCCCTGACTTCCCATCGCCTGCCGTAATTCCGGGTTTTCCTGCAGCGCACGCAACGCCTGCTCCCAATGCTTATCCGTTGAAGCCAGATAACCATTAACGCCATCTTGCACAATCCGAATATTTGCACCCACACGGGAAGCCACGACCGGCAACCCGCAGGCCATATATTGAATTAGCTTGTAGCCACATTTTCCATAAGCCCAGAGCTTATCAGGAATCGGCATGATGCCGACATCAAAGTCCATCATTTGCGCTGCTTCGGTTTCTTCGGACCAGGGCCGGTATTCCACCGGAAAAGCACTCGGAATGTCCTTCGGATAACCGCCCACCAGGACGAGACGAATTTCAGAACGCCGGCTCAACTTACACAGAACGGCATACAGCGATTTCAGATAGTCGGCTGTGGTCGGTGAACCAATCCATCCAATCGTAAACACATGGCGATGGCTGAATGGCTTCAGGCGGTAACGGGTCGAATCCACAACCGTCGGAAGGCATTCTACCAATTTTGCACCGGATTGAACTGCCTTTTCAAACAGATACATATTGCCGACAATAACCAGCCGGGCATTTCGCATAACCGCATCAATCTTGTGCCCAAGAAGGAAACGGACCCACGGCGACGCATGCTGATCATAGCGGTGAAAGATGGCATCGTCATAGTCCACGATATAGGGGATCACCCCGCGAACCAGGATTTTTTCCAACCAGTCCGGAAGCCACGGCAGTACCTCGTATTCTATCCACAGCAGGTCATAGGCCTTACAAGAAATAAGCAGATAGATTCGATGAAGGTATGCCAATAGAATGGCAGCCGGATTTTGAGATTGCCCTGCGTTCAGCCGTTTCAGATATTTTTCTTCAAACAGCGGGTAAACATCAACCACCACTCCTTGCTCATTCAGGAAGGGAAGATATTGATAATACCGCAACCGGCTGCTGGCACCCGACCGGCTGTACCGGGTCAGCAGCAGCACTCTCATGACATGCCTTCACGATTTCCGGTTCCAAGGGCAACCGGCCGGTGTGAAATATCCCTACACACTCGAAACCAGTTCGGCAAATCATGCCAAAGCATCCGATAGGCATTCAAGGTATTTCGAAAATGATCGAACGATTTTTTCAACCCGGCATTCCCAAGCCGCGACCCTGGCTCAATAAACAAGACTCCGAGCATCAGAAGAAATGCAGTGCCCCATATATAATGTTTAAAACCATAAATAATCTGACTTCTCAGCGTATAATACAGGCGGATATCTTTGACGGCATCCGAGGCGCCCCCACCCTTGTGGTATGCTCGAAACTCCGACAAATAGCAGGTTTGCCACCCTTTTTGAAAGGCGCGAAGAGAGAAATCCAGTTCTTCGTAATATACGAAAAACCGTTCATCAAATCCATTCAGTTCCTGATAAAGCGGATTGCGAACCAGGAAAAAAGCGCCGATCACCTGATCCACGATTCTTGTCTGCAAATGATTCCAGTCGGTCATCGCAAGAGAAACAAATTCAGCAGGAAACAGACGATCCAAACCGGTAATTTTATGGAAAAACAATGACGGTGTCGGAAATCTGGCACAGGATCGGCTGATGTGATCGGCATCGTCCATAAGCTGAATGCCCATGATTCCGGTATTCCGGTGAACGGGTTGAATCATGGCTGCCAGAGGCCCCGTCAAAGATTCGCGATAGAGACGTGTATCCGGATTAAGAAACAAGAGATAATCCGCTGAGCTGGAATTGGCACCCCGATTGCAAGCAGCGGCAAATCCATGATTGCAGGCATTTTTTATGAGCGTTAGCGGAAGCGTCCTTGCTGCCAACTGATCGGCAGACCCATCAGTTGATGCGTTGTCCACCACCACCACATGTTTCAGCTCGAAAGACTCCTGATCCGCCTCAGCAATTGAGTTCAGGCAATTTTGAAGCTGTACTCCGGTATTCCAATTGACAATGACAATATCCAGTGAAGGAAACATCAGTTAGCAAATCCTCCATGCCTATTTTTCAGCTACCACCGCAAGCTCTTCGCCTGCCGATGGATGATGCCAAAGCAGCCCCCACTCAACCATCTGCATGATCCTGGCCCAAAACTTTACGGGAAAAGGCGTTGGACGGTTCGTTTCAAAGTGGCCCGTGTTTTGGATCGATCGGCTGGCAATCATGATCCATCCGGCGCCATGAATGCTGGATCGCAAGTCAACCTTCCGGAATCCGGCTTGATGGATCAACCGCAGAAGGGCGTTTCGATTAAAAACAAATAAATGGCGGGGCGGCTCCAGACCTCTCCAGTTTTTCTGAAACAGGGAATGCCCCCAGCTTTCATGGTTGGGCGTTGTCACCATCAGCCGCCCGCCGGTTTTCAGTATCCGGTAACAATCCCGAAGCAATTTTGACGGATCCGTAACATGTTCGATCAGATGGTTCATGGCAATAACATCCATGTCATTTGACAAAAAACCGGCGGTTTCAAGGGTGCCACAATATACCGACAAATTTCTGGATCGGGCTGTTTGAACCGCAACAGTATCCGTATCCACGCCAGTTACAGTCCACCCCTTTTGTTTCATGAATACAATCATATCTCCACTGCCACATCCGATTTCAAGCAGCCGACCCCGGGCCGATGCCTGAAGAGACATCACTTTGAAATCCCAGTCCTCACGAAATCCCGGGTGAAACCGAATCAGGGAAGACAACCATTTCTGGAGTCTGCCCGTTTGATCTGTATCGTATCCGAATCGACCTGCCAGGTATCCCTGAAGGAGCCATTGATAGAGGCGATTCCTCTGGATGTCGGATGCAGAAGATTGATGTGTGTAATAGGTGGTATATGCTTTTTCAAGTACATCGGAATCCGGAAAAGGAGCTATCCAGATCACCCCGCAATCGGATCTCCTGCATTTTTGCAGATTCCAGCATCCGGGTGATCCGAATATCCGGTCCGTCAATCCCTGGTAAATTAATTCACCTGAAAACCCACACAAAGGGCAAGAATGCAGATTCACAAGATTCATTGGGAATCGCTCCATACATAGCGGTAGGCCATACAAAACAGCAAACCGGCATCCAGCAGCGATCTAACACACCAGGCCATTGCCGCACCGTCAATCCCCATTTTGGGGATGAGAAACCACAGTGTCAGCAGATAACATGGCAGCTCGATCAGATGTATCTTGGCCGTAATATCCGGGCGCCCAGCCCCCTGCAACAGCACAAAGGGAATCTGCGCCAGACTGTTGAACAACACACCGACAGAAAGCCACTGCAAGACATGCGTGCTGTTTTGTGCAAAGTCCGCATTCAGCCACCACCTTAACCCCTTTTCGGCAAAGAGGACAATCATCGTCACGATGGGGAAAACAGCGGCAAAAACGTATTGAACGCCTTTGCCGAAAAGAGCCCGGGCGTAACCCCGATCCCGAATCAAATTCATGGAAAAAGCCGGATACAAGACACCGGCAACCGCACCCGGAATGATCAACAGTCGCGTCACCACTTCAAACGGCGTGGTGTAATAGGCGACAGCCGCTACTGAAATCGTTGCACTGATCCAGAACCGGTCTATATAAATCATCATCGGTCCGATCATGTTGGAGACGGTCATCCAGGAACCAAAACGCATCAGTGGTAGAAAGATATCCTTTCGAAATCCAACCCCCGTCTGCAACTGCGGTACAAGGCGAATGCAGAAAAGAAACAGAACGGCTCCGGCAAGAACCCTTCCCGCCATCAGGATACCAATGACGCAGGAAATATCCTTTGTAAACAACAGCCCGACCAGCGGCGCAGCAAATGTATAAATTCCCAGAGAAGAACGCACGGCGCTGGTCAGATCAAAACGATGATATGCCTCTAAAATTCCAAACAATCCGGTAGAAACAATGATCAGCGGGATGGACACGAGAAGCACATGGAAGGCATTCAGCGTCTCAGGCTGCAAGACCGCCGGAATATTGATCCCTTTCTGAACGACCCACGGCACAAACGGAATCCCCAGAAACATTCCCGCAAGGCCCAGACCTGCCATGGAAAATAAGCCCGTCCATATCAGCGACGGAATCTCGGAATGCTTGCCCGCACCTATCTTTTCTGCCACAAGTCTTGTTAAGGCGCGTCCCAGTCCCAGATCGAACAGGCTGAAATATCCAATAACCATCCAGGCCAGCGTCAGCACACCGAAACGCTCTGTTCCCAGACCGGAAATGAGTCTTGGAATTGAAAAAAAAGCAACCAGCAAGGGAAAGAGCTGACCGGAAAGATTCAGCAGGGTGTTCCGGGTAAAACGGGTTTTGGGGATAACGATTTCTATTTTCAGCTCCTTGTTAGGTCAGCATATACCCAAAACATCATCGGTATAATTTCTCAACGAACTTCCAGGTCTTTTCAATCCCCGTTTCAAGGGAAACCGACGGCGCCCAGGAAAGTTCCTGTTTCGCCCTGCAAATATCCAGATAAATGCTCGGAATATCAAAAGATCGCTTTGCCTTGTACACAACCTTGATTTGCTTGCCGGTCACCTTCCTGATCACATCAAGGATTTCGTTCAGTGAATGGCCGATTCCGCTGCCAAGATTAAAAACCCGCGAAAGAGTATTAACGGAAACCGCCTTGTACATTCCGTCAATAAGATCATCAATGAAGATATAATCCCGCACGACCTGGCCATCACCCCATATTTCAAGGGATTTTCCCTGCGCGATCCTGCCGAGAAAAACTGAAATGGCCCCCTGAATGCCATCCGGGTTCTGCCGCCCGCCGTAAGGGTTGGAGGGCCGCAAGACAACATAGTCAAGCCCGTGGAGATGATTGAACAGGGCCATATACTTTTCAACAGCAAGTTTTGTAATGCCATAGGAGCATTCCGGTTCAGTCGGACAGTTCTCAGAAATAGGCAAAGATAGAGGATTTCCGTATATTGCTCCGCCGGAAGAGATGAAAACCACTTTCCGGATTTTCTTGGTAACACATTGTTCCAGTAAGAATATCGTCTCTACGACGTTGGACTGAACATCAAATACGGGATCATCATTTGATGTCTTGGGAAGCGTCGTACTGATCAGATGAAACACTATATCAATACCTGTCAGAGCCTCCGACAGCATCCCCCGATTCCCAAAATCGCCGACGCAGTATTCTACGCCAGCCACAGGTTTCCGATAATGCTCCTCATACTTGTCAAAGACCCGGACCCTATGGTCTTCGGCAAGAAGCCTATCCACAAGATGGGAGCCAATGAAACCATTACCACCTAAAATCAACATGTTCATTTATTGTCTGACCTTTAACTGAATTTTTAGCCGCCACAAGAGCGTTCACCGCAAAGGCGCAAAGATAGCAAAGAAAATATTCAGTGGAATTATTGTATCATTTGCGTCTTTGCGGTGAATTGAAAATTGTTGCTTATGCACAGTATATCAACTGATCGTAGAGCGATTCGACATCTTTCAGCAGACGCTCTTTCGCATATCTTTTTACCACATAAGCACGGGCGCGTTGAATACGGGCTTGCTTTATCAGTAGTTCTTCTTCGGCAAGATAAGTAAGCCCCTGGAAAAAACCCGCTGAATCCTGATTGGAACAAATAATTCCCCGCTCACATACAGTAAAACCGCAGTTCTGAATCGAAGTGTCAGCCGGTTTCCCCATAAGATCCTGAATCCCTCCCACCTTGGTGGCAATCACGGGAACTGAAGATGCCATGGCTTCAATGATCGAAACTGGAGTGCCTTCATTCAAAGAGGAAAGAGCCAGTATATCAAGATCGGCGTAAACAAGTGAAACGTCCTGAATCCATCCCCAGAAGACTATATGACGAGTTAAGTTTTTCTTTCGGCAATATTCCTCAAGCCTGCTGCGGCATTCGCCATCTCCGACAACAACGACCTTAACATCACTTGCAGGGTGTGCCTTCAGGAAAAGATCGATTGCCTCAAAAAACATTTCATGATTTTTTATGGGAACCAATCGTCCAATGATTCCGATCAGAAGCGTTTTATTGCTAACGCCAAGTTTCTTTCGGAAACGCCCTTTTAGTCTGGCGCTGGAAAGAAACGGTCCAAGATCAAAACCCAGTTCAATGATTCTGATCTTTTCCGAAGGGGCGATATGATACTTTTCAGCCAAATCTTTTTGCTGGGATTCGCTGATGGCGATAATCACATCTGTCACCCTCGCAAGAAGCCTTTCAATTTGAATAAACAACCAGGATTTTGCTATGCTGAAATATCCATCAAAGACATGACCATGAAAGGTGTGAACAATCTTGACATTTTTTCTGAAAATCAGATTGTAAAGAAATACGGTGATACGGGCCGTGAATCCGGCTTTTGCGGTATGCGCGTGGACGATATCCGGCTGGAACTGGCAAATGATCTTGAATATTCGATGTATCACCCGAATATCCATGGGGATGCGAATGTCCCGCTGCAATTCTGAGACCTGATAGGGTTTATGGATACTGTCTTGAAATAAATAGGCCATATCCCCTTCCTTCTCGGAAATCATACCAGTAACCAGATGCGTTTCAAAGCGCCTGGCATCCAGCCCTGTAGTTAGTAAATACACATGAATGGACGGCCCTCCGACATTGAGCCGCGCGATTACGCGCAAAATCTTTACTTTCCTACCCTCGTTCTGAGCAATGTAAGGCACACAATCACTTTTTCTCGATATTCGGGTTTTAAGAGGAATCATATTTAATGCGACCATCAGACAAAATCGGATAAACAAACCAGAAAGAACCATGATTTTGAAAAGGCTGAACAGCGAAGGATTGTATTTATCAAAAAGCAGAAAGACGCTTCTATGAAATTCAATCTGAGATCGAAGCGCCGCCTTATTGCTGCTGGCTCCAACATAGTGAACAACTGTGGCTGTTGGGAAATAAACAACTTTCCAGCCGCCTTCCCACATCCGCCGACACCAGTCGGCATCCTCCCAATACATAAAAAAGCGCTCATCAAAAGAGCCGATGGCATCAATTGCTTTTCGACGGACCACCATACAGGCCCCAGATACCCAGTCCACTTCCATTGGACGCTCACCATTGCAGGCTCCGGTAAGGATATTGGCGCTGGTAATTGAATTATTGGGGAAGAATCGGGTGAGAAGAGAAGATCGTCCAAACAATGCTGTCATCGGAGACGGAAAAGCTCTTGCAGATCCCTGGATTGAACCGTCTTCATCAAGAATTCTGGGACCCGCAATGCCAACCTGAGGATTTTTTTTCATGAATTCGATAGCTTCATGAAAAAAGCCTTTCTGAATATAAGAATCAGGATTGAGCAGAACAACATAAGAAGACTTGCTACTTTGCAATGCCTGATTAACACCCGCTGCAAATCCAAGATTTTGCTCATTTCGGGTAAGAACTGCAGATGGAAACCGGTTGGCAATACGATCAACGCCATCAGAAGAGGCATTGTCAACCACCCAAACCTTGGCGGAACAACCATCCAGATTACTATAAACGGATTCAAGGCAGTTCAGCAGATAGTCCGTGCTGTTGTAGTTTACAATGACGATATCAATCAAAATCAATCCTTACTCTGTCTTCCTCTTTAGCCGATGTGTCAACCTTGGAAACAATCGTTCAGGCTCAAGCAGTTTCCATATAACCACATCTTTCACCCTTCGATGGGATTGAATCCGCCTGCGTTTATTCCAAACATTTTTCCATGCCTTAAGGCTGTCCCATTTGGCCCGGATATATGAAGGAGCAACGCCTTTTGCAGCAAAGAAGAAAAACGCAGCAATCCCATATATCAGATGGCTCCCGATGGTTCGGATTATCAGTGTCAGCGGCATATTCTGAAAATACACCCATTCCAGATTCCGATGACCATAATACACCGATGTTGGCGAATCATAGCCAATGGTTCGACTTGCCAGATGATAAACAACCGCATTCGGAACATACAAACAGCTATAACCTCTGAGCTGAGCCCTGAAACTGATATCCACATCTTCATGAAGGAGAAAAAAATCCTCATCAAACAGCCCGATATCCTGAAACATTGATGTTCGATATATGGCTGCTCCGGCGCAGGCCCCGAAAACCCATTCATTGCGGGAAAAAGCATCCGCAGGCTGTCCTCTCCCCCTAAGACTCCCGACACCAGCCGTTGTATAGCCATCTCCAGCCCGATCAATGGTGGATGGAGCATCGTGATAGAGCATCCGGGATGCGGCAAACCCAGCCTCCGGATGCCCGGCCATGGCGCTCATGAGATTTTCCAGCCAAAAGGGATGGGCCACGGCATCATTATTCAAGAGCGCAATATAATCCGTATTCACCATACGAATGGCAATATTGTTGGCTGCAGCAAATCCAAGATTTTCAGGCAACGCCACCAATGTAATCTCTGGAAATTGCTGTCTGACAGCCTGAACAGAACCGTCTTTGGACCCATTGTCCACAACAATAATCGCTATATCCTGAAATGACTGATTCCGGAGCGCCTCCAGACATCTGAAAAGACAAGGCCAGCCGTTCCAGTTCACAACAATCACCGTAATCTGTTTGGCTTCCGCCATGATTTTCACTTTTTCCCCAAATTGAAAGCCTTCATGTACAGACGAATTAGCCATTGAGATTTACCCTGCTGCATCCTTCGCCTGAGAATTGACTTAAAAACCTCGCCTTCGGACGTCATGATTCGATCCAGCAATTCTTTTTCAGAAATCGTGGAACACCACCTTAGGTTATCTCTGTTTTTAATCGTGTTGGGCAACTCCTGAAATGCCAGCTTCAGTCCTTTGAAATAAGCAGGTGTTTGATGGTTTACCGCCGCCACAAAAAACCACCAGATATGATAGATGAGTATTTGCGGCCATTTTTTCAGGATAATGGTCAGGGGATAGTTTTTGACAATCACATGGATGGCGTTTGTTGTGGTATGAGATACCGTAAAAGGGTTTAGCCGACTACCGGTCGTTTGGCTTCCCATGTGGTATATCTTTGCATCCGGAGCATACAGACATTTAAGACCGAGACGCGCTGCCCTTAGATTGATATCCACATCTTCAAGGTACGCAAAAAACGATTCATCAAACCAACCGACCGTATCAAAAAAGGATCTTTTATAAAAAGCAGCTCCCGCGCAGGCCCCAAAGACCGATCGAAAACAATTGTATTCAGGACAGTCCACTTCCATCGTCCCGATTCGGTATCCCGCTCCCCCAATGAAAAGACCATCTCCAGCCCCATCCAGAAGATGACGCTGGAAAAAATTGACCATTTTAAGGGCGAAAAAATCAGATTCGGGATATAATTCCGCTGAGCGAATCAGCGCATCAAGACAGTCCGGTGCAAGCTCTGTATCATTATTCAGCAGAAAAATCCATGGTGCTTCAGACTGCCTGATGCCTTCATTCACAGCGGAGCTGAATCCCCTGTTGTAGTCAAAAGCAATTAGATGGGTTTTGGGATAGTCTTTCTGGATAAGCGCAATGGAACCATCACTTGACCCGTTATCTACCACCGTAACAGAAAAATTCGCATAGCTTTGTTGATAAATCGATCCCAGGCAGGTCTGTAAAAGCTTACTGCCGTTGTAGTTGGGAATAACGATGGTAATCGCGGAAGATGCCGTCATACCCTTGTGATCACTCTCCGAACTCCCTTTGAGCCTTCAACATACCCAGTTGAAGATAGGTTTTTAATATACGATCGTGGATACGGCAAAAGTCTGCTTTCGTATGTTCATCCAAAATTTCAAAGAAATGAGCGATAATCCATAATAAATGCTTTGAATACGCCAGTTCAGGTCTGATTTTTGTGATCAGCAAAAAATCAGAGAGTTCGGGATGCAATCTATGAAACTGTACGGCTGAGTAGCCAACCTTAAACTGTCTTTTACAAAAAGATGTCAGGGTTATTTCGTGCAGGTGATAGGCGATGGCGCCCGGCTCATACCGCAATTCCATACCGTTTTTTTTATAACGGTATCCCAGTTCCGTGTCTTCCCAGCCATACTCCCTGAAAGATTCGTCAAACCCGCCATATCGTTGATAAAGAGAACGGGAAAAAGATAGATTCGATGTATAAAAAAAATTAAATGGAACGTTGTTCGGAGTGGTGATGAGTCGAAAACCGAACTGCTGCCCCCATTCGTTGATCCAGTAACGAAATGGTGTCTCCTTGATTTCAGGATGCCAGAATGTACGGCCAATGGCGGCGTAGTTGGAAGGCCGCCCTTCCTGGACATAACGTTTCCAGTGGGTGAACAAAAATTCAGGAGACGGAATGATATCATCTCCAAGAAAGATAAAAAGCTCCCCTTTGGCCAGTTTCATTGCGGCATTTCTGGCGGCGCCCTGTTTTTTGTTTTCCTGCGTCAGAAATGAAAGCCGTGCATATCTGTTCCGATATTCCGTTAGAACCCGCTGAGTATTGTCTGTAGAGCCATCATCCACGATAATGATTTCCCAGTCTGGAAGCGATCCTGTCTGTTTTTCACACAGGGATGCAATAGTCCCCGCCAGAATATCCGAACGGTTATAGGTCGGTATGATGACGGTAAACTTAGGCTCCACCATGAACATCCTTTATATCCGCAAACCTGAATCCGATTTCCGCAGGCAAAAGATCCCTGAAACAGGTTGAGTTAAACAGCAGTTTATCGCCAGGGTAAGTACTGACCACCCAGGGAGGAAACGCGGTAAAAAGCAATTTGTCAGAAACTTTACGATACGCCTGCGATTTCAGTCTTTTTTGATATATGGGTTCCAGATTGGCCAGTATGTACCATATCGCCTGAAGTTGCGAGACAATGTGAGGATGCCCCATGTCTATCTCGGTACAGATGTTCTGAGAATTCTCGCCAGTCATTTTTTGAACCCAGAGTCCGATTCGCTCCAGATTCTTGCCGATGGACCAAAGAATTCCTCTTGTTCTCAGACAGGTCAGGAACTTGTAAGACAGATTGGTTTCTGCAGGAATGTCATAATTTGTAAGACCTGGATTCGAAAAAGGAACCTGACCCAGGATCGCGCTTTTGGAAGCATTCAGGGTGATAATTTCCCGAGTCCTGTGAATGAGTGTGAGCCAAGCTGTATGCAACATACTGGAGAAGTATGGATCATCTATATTTTTAAAGAGATTCAGGAATGCGTTTCTTTCATACAAAAACCCGCGGTTATAAACCCCAAGGCTATTGGATGTCCCCTGATGATGATGATAAACCGTCGCCTCAGGCGCAAAATAAATGGATATTCCCGATGCGTTCAGTCTCCAGGAAAAATCCACATCTTCGGTGTAGGCAAAAAACATATTGTCAAAACCGGCCAGTTCAAGAAACAATGAGCGCCTGACTGCCATGTTTCCGCCGCAGGCAATAAAAGTTTGTACGATTTTCAAGTCAGCTACCGAGGAAACCGGCGCGCCCTGGTATCTTTGCAGTGCATGGCCATCAAAAAGGAGAATGCCTTCCAGGAAATCAATTTTTTTTGCATCCCAGCTCAATATTCTGCCCGTGATGCAGTCCGCCCCTGCCCCATAAGCCACATCTTCATAAGCAGACAGCCAATGAGGGCTTACCCGCATGTCATTATTCAACAAAACCAGAAACTCGCCTTGTGCTGCAGTTGCGCCGCTGTTTATAGCCGACGCAAACCCAGTGTTTATATCCAACCTGATGATCCGTATACCTGGCGAAAGTTCTTGGGCGAATTCAACAGAGCCGTCGATAGAGCCATTGTCCACCAGGATGATTTCAAATGCGTTTTTTGGATAATGACAATTTTCAATGGATGCGAGGCATTCTTTAAGAAAATGCCTGCCATTGTAATTGGGAATGATAATGGAAAATTTGAGACCTGACAACCTGCCCCCTCCCTTCAGTTCGTCCATCTGAGTAGTTTCAAACGTCGGACAATTTGGCGCAATACTGAAAAAAACCGTCTTTCTTTTAAAGAAAACAACCCGATATTTGCATCGTTCCTGATAGCGGTTACTGCAGCTTTGCGAGGTGCGTTACAAAACTCGATAAGGGGCAGAAGTGACTGGCGCCATGTCATATTGCTTTGCACCCACAGCCTGCCGCTTTCGCCCATGCTTTGCCTCAGTATTTTATTTTTTAGCAAAGAAATAACCGCTCTCTTCAGAGCATCTTGGCCATAAGGCGGCACAAACACGGCTGCACCTGCTTCCTTCAGGATTCTGCCGCCTTCGCCGCCTTCTGTGGCGATAATGGGTATGCCGGCATTCATGTAATCAAGTACCCGGGTCCTCAGGGACAATGCCGTCTCAAGGGATGGTTTATGCAGGCATACGGCAATGTCAACGTCGCGCAGGTACGCAAATCTGTCTCGGTAAGGAAACCATGGAATGAAAAAGACACTGCGATTGATCCATCCATTTGCATCCGAAAAGTCCCTTACCTTCTTGAATACGCCTTGCGGTGTGGTTTCCTGGTTGGGGTTAACGCTGAAAATGACCCTTAGCATCGGAAAACTCAGAATAACTTCACCCAGAATATTCATCAGTGTCTCGGGATCATACCAGTCGTAAACGCCCCCAAAAAAGAGTACTATATCATCCCCGGTGATACCCGGAATACAGTCCTTGAGTTTCCCGCCCATAGCCCGAAGCTTTGATTCCGCAATAGGCTCTATTCCGAATGGCGCCACGCCAATCAGACTGTAAAGCCCCTTGTCACTGTGATAGACCGGGGGCGTGATGCGACCCGCTCCGGTCATGATTCCCAGATAAAACATGCGCTGTATTTCGGAAGACGCCAAAAAAAAGTCGCCCAGAGCCAACTGTTTAAAAAGTACGGCCCTGTCCCTGTAGAAAATTTGCTCGCCCAATTCCTCGGTATATTGAAGATTCTCGATCAGAAACGGATCATATAGATCGACAATCAAGGGCGGAGCTTGAAGTTGATAAGCCGCAATGGCTTCAAAATACTGCTCTGAGATATGACCGTGTACTATCACAGCATCCGTTCGGATGATTTCCGCTTTGAATGCTTCGCCGGAAGGAAACAAAGATAGCGGCACATCCCTATCCTTTGGAATATCTTCATTACAGGTCCAGACAGTGACATGGTGATCCTGCTTCAGGATTCCGGCCATTTCAAGAAACCGGATTCCAATACCCTGAACGCAATGACGTATCGGCTCAGGACATATCAGCAAGATATGTTTTTCTGGCATTACCACCGACCTATGTTTGAAGGTGTGTTGCCGGAAATATTGTTGTTTCCCTGATCCCTAAAGATAGCTCCCTGGGATTCAAAAACAATAACCCCATAGTTCATATTGTTGGAAATCTCAGATGAACTCAAAGCTGCCGTACTGCCCGAATCATTGATTCCCAATCCAAATCCGTTATTTGCCGAAATCATCAGGCCACTTCCATCAAGCTTGGAGCCAGACACAACAGAAATCCCGTTTTTTCTATTTGAGGAGATATTCAGGCTGGTTAGCTTTGCAGTTGCTGCATTCGCTACGAGGATACCCAACTCCTGGGCCGTTGTGATGATATCCGATGAAAGTGTGATCCGACTTGCCTGCCCATCTACACCAATTCCAATGTTGGCCCCTGTAAAGGTGTTCCCATTACCCGATACGATGCCGCCATTCGTGACAGACAGATTCGTGTTGATGTTGTGTAAAAAAATATTCTGTTGCAGTTCAAGAATACTGGCGGAACCATTCACGGATACACCCGACACATTCCCGTTTATCATGTTACCTGAAACAAGACTGATTGTGCTACCCTGACCACCTGCGCCGATTCCATCGCTTCCACAATCGGCTATTCGGTTGTTACTGATATTTTGAACAGTTGACCCCTCTCCCACGAAAAGACATGCTTTTTGGTTATTGTGTAGAAAAGTACGTAAAACAGCGCCCGAACTCTGCGTGAAATATCCAGCACCGACACCAAGATTTCCTGACGTTTCGCAGAAATCAATAAAGAGCGATGATGTCTTTTCAGCACCAAATCCGTCAAAAGCATTTCCTGTGGCCGTAGTCATGATAATGGCGCCTGCGGAGTTCTTTCCTATCGTGGCGCCATCATAGCTGTTCATTTCCAAATACGATGCCAGGATATGAAGTGATGCCCCATTATAGGCAACTACCCCGCCCCCTTTGTTTTTTGAGGATAATACGTTGGTCACCACCGCCGATACCGGGCCATCCAGTGTAATACCGCTTCCACCACTGGTGTTTTCGGTTTTAAGAGAAGATATGAACGTGTCCTTTCCGACAACAAGAACAGGAGAAAGTCCGGATGTCGCTATTTTTGAACCATCCAGGATGGTGCTGTTGAGGCCTGCGCCCCATATAACCTGGTTGTCTTTTAATCGCAGCATGGTGTTGTCGTCAATCATATACCGTCCGCCTGGGATGTATATGAAACGATTGGCGCTGTCTTCCACAAGCTGCCGCAGCTTCTTGGAATCTCCTGCCGGCGGTGATACGATCGGCGGGCTCCCAACGACAAGAATCGCATTGGTTGAAAATATTTTATCCTGTTGATTGCGAACCCCGACGCTGAAAAAATAAACGCCCATTGGCAGCAGACCCGAAGGAATCAGCGCCTTGGCGGTTAAAGCATAATCATTCATGGCCGTGATTTTCAGATTGCTCAAAAACCAGGACGTGATGTCAAATTCATTGAAAAAAACAATAGCTTCCTTTAATCCGCTGGACGGACTGATCAGTCCTTCCGTGTTCTCCATATATAAATTGATTTCAAATGGTTGATTCAGCTTATCCTGTCCCAGGCCCACGGAATATTGTTCTGGTGAAAATGATATGGTAAAGGCAAAAACCACATCCGAGATAAGAAATAAGATACAACAAACCAGTATTACAGCTCTTTTTATCATACAGTCGATCTCTCTCCCACGAAAAGGCTTGATTTTTGGCAACATTTTTTCACCCTGACATTGCATTACAACTGAAGTACCTGCCAACTCTCATTTATGACAACCTGCTTATAAATTTCTTTATTTTATCAAGAAAATGGAAGTAACCTACGATTTTTCTAAAACTATAACTTTCGGACAACTGCCTCAATTGCGAATTTAATTTCTGATTTTCACTGATGTACAGTGTCAGTCTGCCACGTCGTTCCTGGCTGATTCTCCAGTATTCTTCCAAAACATTGAGTCTTTCCGCCTCGGGCAACGAGATGATATGTTTTTCAAGAATTTTTTTAAAGGCAGCGGTCCATTCCATGCGATTGGCAGTATGGGTGATTTGTCCATCCCATAACCCATACTCGGTGGTAATTTGATCGAGATGATAAAACAGACCGTGGTCTGAAAGTCGAATCAACATATCCCAGTCTTCAAAAAGGTCAAAGGATTCATCAAATCCATGAATTTCATGCCACAGGGAGCGATCAATCAAAATATTTATTAACGGAATATAGTTCTCGTAACGCAAGCGGGAAGGATCGAACGGATCATTATATTCGAGGACTTCACTTTCCCGAACACCGTTCGATTCACCAACGATATCCTGTTTGACCACACGGCAGCCGGAATACGCCACCTTGGTGTCAAATTGAAGCATGGCCTGTTCCAGGCGCTGTAAATGGTCTGGTAAAAACCGGTCATCATCGTCCAGAAATCCAATGACTTTCCCGCCAGCCGCATCCACTCCCAAATTCCCGGTTCTTGCCCTTCCCTGCTGCGTCATATTCTGAATCAGACGAATATTCAGATCAGGGAATTTTGCAACAACCGCATCCACAGGAACACCGGCATCATTGACCACTATGACCTCATCAGGCCGACGAACCTGGTCGTAAAGGCTTTGCAGACACCGCATCAGAAAATGCAGACGGTTTTGGGTACGCACCACAATCGAAATGGTTAATTTATCAATCAAGGTTGGGGTGAGACTTCCTTTTGCTTTCTTCTCCATACGGGAGAGGGTTGGAGTGTAACCACAATAGTGACCTGATAACAAAGAAACAGCCAATGATCAACTTATTTCCCGGCAAGATATGGTGAAATGCGATCTTTTCGCCCTTCCCGATGCCATCGCCCATAGTGTGTTTTCACCATACTGGCTTGCCATAAGACCTCCCATAATATGGAGATAATGAACACAATCCTCTTGAAAACGATAATTTAATAAAAAACGTTTGAAAAGATACGTTATATAATACTGAAAAACAAGAGAATCCGGCTGCCATGATAATATCTGATGGTCCTTTACTACTTAAACCGGCATGGTTGGTTTATGGCGGAAACCGGGAGATGCAGAACGGCAATGTCACGATCATCCCCTGGCGCATATTAGCAAAATTGTCAGTACAATTGGGAATCTGACATACGAAAGTGTGTAATTATCGCATCTAAAAAATTCTGATCCTTGTCAGTAATTTTGTGGAGGATTATATAGCATTCTCCCACTGGTTTTGATAACATAAAATTGACCGGCGAAGCATACTGCGAACGGGCATAATCTGCACTTTCCATAAACTCCCTCCCCCAGCGGGGGAGGATTGGGGTGGGGGTTCAAAAGTTCAGATTAGGTGATTTTCAACAAAGAATACCCCATTGTCTGAATCAGATTCTGCCGATTATCATCAAATACATATTAAGTGTCGGCAAGGTAAGTTTTGATGAAATAAAAGAGGCCGTAAAAAGTCTGCGTAAAGGAGATGAAACCGTGGAAACAGCCGCATATCAATTGAGACAGGAAGGCATC
>JBAXVB010000149.1:0-8975 GCA_037129415.1 Deltaproteobacteria bacterium | reverse complement strand
GAGATGGTGATTGATGGAATAATCCAACTGCAACAAAAAGTTGCGGCAGGGAAATGGTCGGATTTCCCAAAAGGCGCTTCGCCGGTAAGTAATATTGAATAATTAAATAATGAGATATTGATAATTGCTTTATGGAAGCGAATTTAACAATAAATAAATTAAACACCCGTTTTTCAGAATCGATAGTCGAGGTTCATTCTTATCGTGGTGATCATACGGCTGTTGTCAGGAAAGAAGATATCCTTGAAGTCTGCACCTTTTTAAGGGATGACAAGGAGCTTCTTTACAATTTCATGATGGATCTGACCGCTGTGGACTATCTTGGCAGAGAGCCACGTTTCGAGGTCGTCTATCATCTCTATTCCTTGGCGCATAACCAGCGGTTCAGAATCAAAACAAGGGTTTCTGAATCAGAGTGCAGTGTTGACTCCATAGTGCCGATATGGATTAGCGCCAACTGGTTTGAACGGGAAGTCTATGATTTATATGGAATCATTTTCAAAGGGCATCCGGAGCTAAGAAGAATTCTGCTCTACGAGGATTTTCAAGGACATCCGCTGCGAAAAGATTATCCGATAAAAAAGAGACAGCCCTTGATTGGGCCGATTAATTAATTAATTTTAACTGGTTATTGTCATAATGTCTGATTCAGCAAAAGATCTGCATAGTGAATACATGGTGATCAACATGGGTCCATCGCATCCGGTGACCCATGGGACGGTTAAATTTCTTTTGACCCTTGAGGGGGAAACCATTATCGACATGAAAGTGGATATTGGTTATCTTCATCGTGGTTTTGAGAAGATGTGCGAAAATGGGACATGGGAGCAGGTGATGCCCTATACCGACCGGCTCAACTATGTTTCTCCCCTGATTAATAATGTGGGGTATGCCTTGGCTGTAGAGAAGTTGATAGGCATTGATGTCCCGGAACGGTGCAAGTACATCCGGGTCATAGTCAGTGAACTTTCGCGTATATGCGACCATTATACAAATATTGCAGCAAGTGGATTGGAACTCGGAGCATTTACGGCTTTTCTTTATTTTGTGGAAGCACGCGAATTGGTGTGGGATCTCATTGAGATGCTGTGCGGTGCCCGTGTAACATCCAATTATGTCCGGATTGGCGGTCTTAAAAATGATTTGCCTGATGGATTTAAATCAAAGACCAAAGAAGTGTTCAAGAAATGCCGCCCGTTATGGTCCGATGTGGATAAACTCCTTACCAAAAACCGGATTTTTATTGATCGGGTAAGAAATGTTGGCATCATGCCCCCCGATGAGGCGATCGCCTGGGGTTTTACCGGTCCCTGCCTCAGAGCTTGCGGAATTCCTTATGATGTGCGCAAGTTTCATCCCTATCTGGTATATGATCAAATGGATTTTGAAGTTCCTGTCGGTGAGACAGGGGACAATTTTGACCGGTATCTGGTAAGGATGGAGGAAATTAATCAAAGCATGCGGATTGTGGAGCAGGCATTGGAAAAAATACCGTCTGGACCCATTAATGTTGACATGCCGGAATACAGATGGCAATCCAAGGATGATATTAGCAATAAAATCGAGTCCTTGATTTTTCACTTCAAGACCGTCACGGAAGGAATCAAACCGCCTCCCGGTGAGATTTATTCGGCTGTTGAGGGGGCGAATGGCGAACTTGGTTTCTATTTGGTAAGCGATGGAAGTGGTAAGCCTTATAAGTGCAGGGTCAGACCTCCGTGTTTCCCCCTTACCGCCGCCATGCCCAAGATGGTAAAGGGTGGATTCATTGCGGATATCGTCCCTACTTTTGACATGATTAACATGATAGGCGGAGAATGTGATAGATAGCCATGGTTGCTGAACTCACTGAATCTATTGTCAAAATATTATTCATTTTTGGCGTTAATATTGGCTTTTTTTCACCTATTTTAGGATGGGTGGAAAGAAAACAGAGTGCGCTGATGCAAGACAGGGTTGGGGCGAATCGAGCAGATATATGCGGATTCACCATCATCGGTCTTTTTCATCCCATTGCGGATGCAATTAAGGTCTTAACAAAAGAGGACTTCATTCCTGATGGGGCTGACCGGCTAATTCATACTATTGCGCCGTTTATCAGCCTGACACCTGCAATCATTGCATTTGCCGTTATCCCTTTTGGGGGCCAATATGAACTTTTTGGTCACCGGGTTAATCTGATTATTGCAGATCTGGATGTTGGGATTCTCTTTATATTCGCTTTTGCTTCCCTCGCCTCTTTTGGCGCGGTGCTTGGCGGATGGGCATCCAATAATAACTGGTCATTTCTCGGTGGTCTGCGAGCATCGGCCCAGATGCTTTCATACGAAGTGGTCATGGGGCTAAATATTATCGGTGTGATTATGGTGTATGGCACTCTCAGGCTCAGCGAAATTGGTGCCATGCAGGTTGATTTTTTCAATTGGGGCATTTTCTTGCAGCCAGTTGGATTTGTCCTCTTCTTTACCTGCGCCATAGCCGAAAACAAGAGGGCTCCATTTGATGTCGCCGAGGCGGAGTCTGAGCTTGTAGCAGGGTATTTCACGGAATATAGCGGGATGAAGTTTGTTATGTTCTGGATGGGAGAATTCCTTGAAATCGTAACCATAGGCGGTCTTGTTACCACCATGTTTTTTGGTGCATGGCATTTGCCTTTTGTCAGTGACCTTATGCTTTTGGATTTCTTTTCCTTTGCAGGTCCTAATGGGGCGAGTATTCTGGCGATACTGGTGAACATCACCACTTTCTTTGCAAAGGTAATCTTTTTTATCTGGCTTCAAATGACGATTCGATGGACTCTACCCCGTTTTCGTTATGATCAGGTCATGAGACTCGGGTGGAAAATGTTTCTTCCGATTGCCCTCATAAATATATTTATAACCGGACTCGTGCTTTTGGCTAAATAAAATGGCAGATTTAGATAGTACAAATAAATATCCAGTTATGGGCATTTCCATTGAAAAATTGAAGCCCAAAAGAGTGAGGAAAAATATAGAGTTGACCTTATGGGAACGACTCTATATTTTTGAGATAGTCAGGGGTATGACCATCACAACCAAGCATTTTGTTGTCAATATGTTTGGGTTTATCCTGCCTCCCAAGGGTAAAAAAAGAGCCATTATTACGGTCTATTACCCAGAAGAAAAGGTAACGATTCCACCAGCCTATCGCGGCAGGCCTGTCTTGGTCATGCGGGAAAACGGCACAGAGAAGTGCGTAGCATGTGGGCTTTGTGAAAGCATCTGCCCCGCCTCAGCTATATCTATTGTCGCTGAAGAAAGAGAGAACGGTGAGCGATATCCGTCCAGTTATTCCCTGGATATGTCCCGGTGTGTGTACTGCGGCTTCTGTGAGGAAGTATGCCCCAAAGAGGCTATTGTCATGAGCGCTGAATATGAAGGGCTTGCCAAGAGGGATAGAAATAGCTTGCACTATACAAAAGAGATGCTTTTAAGGTCAGAAAAAAGCGTTAAAGACCGTCTTGAATATATCAGAGGGATATACTCTAAATGCAATTATTGATGTTCTACATATTCGGTTTGGGCGCAGTGCTTTCGGCGACTTTGATGGTGACCAACATAAAACCGGTGACAGCGGCCATGAACCTTGTTCTGACCATGTTTTTCCTGGCCGGAATATATGTACTGTTAGATGCGCATTTGCTTGCCGCCCTCCAGATTATCGTTTATGCCGGGGCTGTAATGGTCTTGTTCCTTTTTGTGATTCTACTCTTGAATGTTCATGAGAAAGAAGGGGCGACGTCCCGCAGGAAGGTCATGATTCAATTCGGTAGTGTTGCAATCGTTGGTAGCCTTTTCATTGCAATGGCGAGTCTGGCGGAGATTGATCCCTCCCTGATTAAAGCTGGCGATGTTGCTAATCCATTTGGCGCCACAAAGGCAGTTGGAAGATTGCTGTTCACCGATTTTTTGCTGCCGTTTGAAGTCGCCTCGTTTTTATTGCTCGCCGCCATTGTTGGTGCTGTTATCTTAGCAAAAAGGAGGATTGATGATTCGAAGTAAAGCTAAAGATTTCGAATCATGAATAGTGATTTATGGTTTCAATGAACTCATACCTGATACTGGGGGCCATACTCTTTTCAATTGGCGCCGTAGGCGTATTTACGAGACGAAATGTTCTGATTATCTACATGTGCATTGAATTGATGCTGAATGCAGTAAATCTGACTTTTCTTACGTTTTCAAAATTTTTAAACGATATGAATGGCCATGTTTTTGTGTTTATGATCATGACCGTTGCAGCGGCTGAAGCGGCGGTAGGACTTGCCATTATCATTTCGCTTTTCAGAAATAAAGCGACTATTAATGTTGACGATATTAATTTAAGTAAAGGTTAATGAAAACGTGCAAACGATTCTATCCATAAAGCCCATGCTTGCGGTGCTGACATCTCTTCTTGCCGTTCCTTTGATTTTGGCTACGGGGGAAGATCGCCCCAATCTGAGGGAATTCTGGTCGGTACTGGCCGGGGTTGTGAAATTTTCCATTGTCATCTCCATGGCTCCTGTCATTTTCTCAGGTCATACCATAGAATATACCTTGATCAGTTTTTACGAAGGAATTGACATCAAGTTCCGGGTTGACGCTCTCGGGCTATTATTCGCAACTATTTCCTCCTTTCTGTGGATCGTGACCACTTTTTACTCTATCGGGTATATGCGCAGCGGGAAGGAGCATTCGCAGACAAGGTTCTATACCTGCTTTGCGATCAGTCTTTCTGCGACGGTGGGTGTTGCTTTCTCAGCCAATCTGATCACCCTCTTTATCTTTTATGAAATCTTGAGCCTCGCCACCGTTCCTTTAGTCGGGCATAAAGAAACGCCGGAGGCCATAGAGGGAGCCAGAAAATATTTTCTGTATCTTTTCAGTCTTTCCAAAACTCTTCTCTTGTCCGGTATCATCATCGTCTATATCGTTGCAGGAACCACCGATTTTCAAAGCCATGGGCTTTTGCAGCATGCGCAGGGATCAAGCCTTCTTTTTGTAGCGTTCTTCCTGTTTCTGTTCGGTTTTGCCAAAGCGGGGGTGATGCCTGTTCACAACTGGTTACCGTCCGCAATGGTCGCGCCGACACCCGTTAGCGCATTGCTGCACGCGGTTGCGGTTGTGAAGGTCGGGGTATTCTCCATCCTCCGTGTTGTTTTCCACATCTATGGGATTGACCTGATGGCAAGTCTCAACCTGGGCATAACAACAGCTTATATTGTCTCATTTACCATCCTGGTGGGGTCGATCATTGCACTGTCAAAGGACAATCTAAAGGCCAGGCTTGCGTATTCAACCATCAGTCAGCTTTCTTATGTGATTCTTGGTGCGGTGCTCTTAACGCAATATAGCATGGCTGGAGGAATAGTCCACATTGCCAATCATGCATTCTCCAAGATTACGCTCTTCTTTTGCGCGGGGTCCCTCTACACAGCGGCGCACAAGACTGAGATAAGTCAGTTGTCAAATATCGGCAAGAAAATGCCCTGGACAATGGCAGCATTTTTTATCGCATCGTTAAGCATGATCGGGGTGCCGCCTGCCGCTGGATTTATTAGCAAATGGTTTATTGCATTAGGGTCGATAGAAGCCAAGGAACTCCCTATTCTGATGGTGCTGCTGGGGAGTACCATCCTGAATGCGGCCTATTTTTTACCGATCACTTATAAAGCTTTTTTCGAAAAAGAAAAGGTTTCATCTCATTCCGATCATGGTCTTCAGGACCATCATGAAGAAATAAAAGAAAATCCCATGGTGGTGGTGCCGCTTGTCCTGACGGCTATTATCTCCTTGATTATCGGGATTTTTCCGGTCTATTTCTTAGATCTTGCCCAGGAGGTTCTCCGATGATCAAAAAAATTGTTGATTTTATCGGTAATCCGGACAATGCCGGTAAATTAAAAAAGATGGGCTATGTTTCGCTTGTGGCGGTTTTCCTATCGGATTTTTTTGTCCATCGTGACCATGCAATCTACATTTGGGACAAAATACCAGGCTGGGGCGCATTTTATGGCTTTTTTTCTTGCGTTGTCATCATTCTGGTTTCTAAATTCATTGGTCATCAAGGCGGTATCATGAAGCGCGAGGATTATTACGATGATTGATTGGTTTCACCCGTCAATGTTATTTATTTTTGGGGCATTATTGATTCCTTTCCTGCGAGGGAAAGTGCAGCAGGCCTATCTTATGGCTATTCCAGCCTTGGCGGTGCTGTCTGTTTCGTTAATGTCCCAGGGAACCTACTGGACCTACAGTTTCATTGGCAACTCTCTTGTTTTTGGCGCGGTCGATAAGCTCAGCGTAGTTTTTGGCTGGGTATTTACCATTATGTCTTTTATCGGTATTGTGTATGCATTGCATGTAAAAGATAATGGACAGCATATCGCCGCCTTCCTCTATATCGGGGGATCTCTTGGTGTCACCTTTGCCGGCGATTACTTTACTCTGTTCGTTTTCTGGGAGCTGATGGCTTTTGCTTCCGCCTATCTCGTCTTTGCCAAACGCGAAAAACAGGCAATTGATGCTGGATACCGGTACATATTGGTCCATATTTTTGGTGGGGTATGTTTGTTGGGCGGCATTATTCTGCACTATGTTAGCACCAAATCGCTTGCATTTGGCCCTCTTGAGAAAGACGGCAGTTTGGCTTTTTATCTCATCCTTACCGGGTTTATCGTAAACGCTGCTGTGCCGCCTCTTCATGCCTGGCTGACAGATGCCTACCCGGAAGGGACGATAACGGGTTCTGTTTTCATGGCCTCGTTTACCACCAAGACAGCGGTGTATGTGTTGGTACGGGCTTTCCCAGGAACAGAACTCTTGGTCTGGTTGGGAACTATCATGGCCCTTTACGGTGTTGTCTATGCGGTTCTTGAAAATGACGCCCGCAGGCTACTCGCCTATCACATCATCAGCCAGGTTGGGTACATGGTGGCGGGTGTTGGTATCGGAACTGATCTATCTTTAAACGGCTCCGTATCCCATGCATTTGCGCACATTCTGTATAAGGGCCTGCTTTTTATGGGCGCAGGCGCAGTCATCCAAATGACCGGCAAGCGCAAACTTACAGAACTGGGGGGGCTTTACAAGACCATGCCGATCACCCTGGTTCTTTATATGATCGGCGGTTTCGCCATTTCGGCCTTTCCGTTGTTCAGCGGATTTGTCACCAAGTCGATGGTGGTTTCCGGCGCTACTCACGATCACAGGCCGCTTATAGCTCTTCTCCTGACCATGGCTTCGGCTGGGACGTTCCTGCACACGGGCCTTAAACTGCCTTATTACATGTTCTTCGGAAAGGACTCGGGACTCCGTGCCAAGGAGCCGCCGGTCAATATGCTGATCGCCATGGGAATGGCGGCGTTTATGTGCATTGGAATCGGCGTGTTCCCAGAACCTCTTTATCGCCTACTTCCATTTGCGGTACACTTTGATCCTTATACCGGCGAGCATGTTACCAGCGCTTTGGGGATACTGCTGTTCACTGGTCTTGGTTTTTTCATGCTGCTTAAGAAACTGGACCCGGAACCAACCATCAGCGCAGACACGGACTGGGTGTATAGAAAGGGCAGCCGCTTGTTTATGTGGTTTGTTAACAAACCCCTTTCAATTTACGAAAATTATCTGGGGAATATCTACAACACTTGGTTTACGAAATTTACCTTATATTTTTCAAGTTTTCTGGCCAAAATTTTTGATGTACGGCTCATAGATGGCTTCGTTAATGGTATCGCTAATTTTTTCATGAACCTTGCTCAGACCATCAGGGTGTCTGGGAGCGGCTTAGTGAGAAATTATGCGTTTACGATGCTTTTGGGAAGCGTCGTTATCCTTACATATTATTTATTTTCATGATAAGATCTGAAATATGATAAATGCTCCGGACTTTCCCATTTTATCTTTTATAACTTTTTTCCCGCTGGTGGGGATATTGGTTATTTGTTTTTTGAAGGATGATCACCATGATTTGATACGATGGGTGGCCTTTCTTACGGCGGTGATCTCCTTTATATTTTCGGTTCCCCTTTATTTTCGCTTTGACCCCAATACCTGGAATATGCAGTTTGTGGAATACATTCCATGGGTAAGGGAGTTTGGCATCAGTTATCATTTGGGGATTGATGGCATCAGCCTTTTTCTTGTTCTCCTGACTACTTTTCTGTCGGCCTTGGCGATTCTTTCTACTTGGACGGCGGTCACCAAACAGGTAAAGGGGTATATGATATCCCTGCTGTTCCTTGAAGTCGGGATGTTGGGCGTGTTCTGCGCTTTGGATTTTTTCCTCTTTTATGTGTTCTGGGAAGTGATGCTGATTCCCATGTATTTCATTATTGGAATATGGGGGGGAGCCCGCAGGATTTATGCCGCTGTAAAATTTTTCATATATACCATGAGTGGCAGTGTTCTGATGTTAATAGCGATTCTATTCCTCTATTTCTTGCACTACAGGGAGACCGGGGAATATACCTTTAATATCCTGACATATCAGACGCTTCAACTCCCGGTAAATGTACAATTCTGGCTGTTTTTGGCATTCTTTCTGGCATTTGCCATCAAAGTTCCCATGTTTCCCTTTCACACATGGTTGCCGGATGCTCACGTCGAGGCTCCAACTGCGGGCAGCGTGATTCTGGCAGGCGTACTCCTGAAGATGGGAACATACGGGTTTCTTCGTTTCAGCCTCCCAATTTTTCCGCAAGCAACCATTAGTTTCGTTCCTCTTATTTTGGCGCTGTCGGTCATAGGTATCGTGTATGGGGCATTGGTCTCCATTGCCCAGGATGATATTAAAAAATTGGTGGCTTATTCCAGCGTCAGCCATCTTGGCTACTGCATGTTGGGTATGTTCGCTTTGAACATTGAGGGGCTTAAGGGCAGCATCATTCAGATGATCAATCATGGTTTAAGCACTGGTGCGCTTTTTCTTATTGTTGGCATGCTCTACGAGCGGCGGCATACTCGCCTTATTTC
>JBAXVB010000148.1:0-8985 GCA_037129415.1 Deltaproteobacteria bacterium | reverse complement strand
ATTCATAATTCATAATTTGAATCAATACCAGCGGAGCATTATTGTCATTTTCAATAACCACTTGATCTGACGGTGCAAGATGAAGAGATTGGCCGGCTTTGAAGAGGATCGGTGGGCTGCCCGGAGCAACTATTGCACTGGCAAGTCCACTGACAATGACAATGGTTTTGGATTCCGATAGCTCAGTCTTCACGGTAACTGTAGATCCAGGAAATACGATCATTCGACTAACCCTGTAGTGGTCCTTCATCTCCAGAGATGTCAAACTTCCCCAGGGCTTGGACGCAGTGGTATGCTGCTGACATTCCCATCGCCCTTTTTCCTTGAGGGTGGTAACAATGGATTTGACATCGCGGCTGTTTTCAATATCCGAGACAAAAATCGAATCCGGGGTTTCCACTATCACCACATTGTTCAAGTGATTGGCGGCAATAAGCCGTTCATGCCCCATGACAAAACAGTTATGCGTATTATTACATAAGATATCGCCATGAAGAACATTTTGATTTTCATCCTTTGGCAGAAAATCATACAGCGATTTCCATGATCCGATATCGCTCCAGCCAAAATCCGAAGGCAGAACCGCACCTTTATGGGTTTTCTCCATAACCGCCACGTCAATGGAGATATTGGGAAGCAATTGATATTCTTCCAGCATCAGGGGGCCGGAAGTTGCTGCGAGGGTTTTTATCCGGTGATAGATATCCGGCTGGAATATTCTAAATTCTTCCGCAATAACTGATGCTTTAAAAGCAAACATGCCGCTGTTCCAGAAATAATTGCCTGCCTCAACATAATGCCTGGCAGTCTGAAGATCAGGTTTCTCCACAAAACGGCTGATTGAAAGCGCCCCTTCGGAAATCAGGGTTTGTCCTTCGATATAGCCATAGCCGGTTTCCGGATACCCCGGCTGGATTCCAAAGGTAACGATATAATTCGCTGCTGCAAGACGAATGGCGGACTTCAGTTTACCGTGAAAACTATTCAGATCCTGTATCACATGATCCGCAGGAAAAATACAGAGAATGGCGTCGGATTCGTTTCGAAGAATGTCAAAGAGCGCCAGGAGAATTGCCGGAGCCGTATTGCGTCCGCATGGCTCGTCGATTACGTTCCCATTGGCGTTGACGCCTATTGATTTCATGTGCCGGGATATTTCCAGGGAATGTTCCCTGCCGCAGACAATTTTCACCTTACTGCTGTCCAGAACTGGCGAAAGACGCTTGATGGTGCTTTGGATCAGGGAATCGCTTCCGATAAAGCGGACAAGTTGTTTGGGATATAGCTCCCGCGACACCGGCCAGAGCCGTGTCCCGGAGCCTCCGGCAAGAAGTATCGGATAGACAGGAAGAGACGGGGTACTGGGGGCAGGGGAGGAAAAATCCTGCAATGGAAGATGGGGATGAGTCATTTCAGGATGTCCCTTTTCTGTTATGATATACATCTTTGGATCGCGCAGAGGGTACCGCTGGGCTGCAATCCGTCTGCACAGCCGGATATCCCAGAAGCGTGTCGATGTCGCGTTTGAGCTTGCTTCCAGCCTTTACTTTCAATTGTTCAGGAAGGGATATAACAATCTGTGTATGGTCCGGGCTGTTCAGGCGCAGAATCGCCGGACAGCCGCCTGGATGGCTGCTCATGACATCCCTAAGCCTGAGCAGGGTCTCCCGCTGAATCCGGGACAGATCCAGATTCACATGAAGGGTCGCCGCCCATGTTTCCTCAGCCTTTTCCAGTGGAATCAGGATTTCCGCCAGAATTTTGACTGCAGTATCGTCTTTTTGAACTTCTCCTTGAACCATTAGGGCTACATCGCCTGCCAAAAGATCACTGACAACCGAATAAAGATTCGCAAAAACCGTAATCTCGACACTGCCATTCATATCTTCCAGGGTTACAAAGGCCATCAGCTCATCGCGCCGGGTTTTGATCACTTTAACGTTGCGAACGATACCGCCGATGCGAATGGTCTCGCCATCAGCTTTGTCTGAAAGAGTAAGAGAGTCTGCGGTCGCAAACTTATCCAGAATTTCCTCAAATCCCTGCAAGGGGTGCCCGGTAATATAAAACCCCAGAATTTCCTTCTCCAGCAGGAGTCGCTCCTTTTCATCCCATTCCACAATGTCGGGAAGCGGAGAATGGCCTATTTTCTGCTCTCCTTTGACGCTTCCGCCAAAAAGTCCCATCTGGGGATCAGACCGTTTTCGGTGAACCAGTTGCCCGTAGTTAATGGCATCCTCAACGGCGGACATGAGCTGGGAACGCCTTGCACCAGTTGAATCAAAAGCTCCGCATTTGATCAGGCTTTCAAACACCCGCTTGTTAACTTTTTTCAGATCAACACGTTCACAAAAATCAAATAAGGACGTAAACCGGCCTTTTTTGCGTTCCTCAATAATGCTTTCGATGGCCGCCTCGCCAACATTCTTGACAGCAACCAGACCGAATCGGATTTTGGAACCAACAATCGTAAAGCTTTTTGCGCTTTCATTGATATCTGGAGGCAGCACTTCGATGGCATGGCTACGACATTCGGCAATGTATTTGACTATGCCGTCCGAGGAGTTCATTTCGCTGGTTAGAAGCGCCGCCAGAAGTTCAACCGGGTAATGAGCTTTTAAAAAGGCAGTCTGATAAGCAATCAGGGCATAAGCGGCGCTGTGGGATTTATTGAATCCATACAGTCCGAATTTTTCCATCAGGTCGAAAAGCTGGCTGGCTTTATCCTTGGGAATGCCTTTCTGATGGGCTCCCTGCACAAAGCGGTCCCGGTGTTTGGCCATGATTTTGGCGATCTTTTTTCCCATGGCTTTTCGCAGGTCATCCGCTTCGGACATGGTATAATTGGCCAGCTCGGCCGCAATCTTCATGACCTGTTCCTGATAAACGATAACGCCGTAGGTTTCCTTTAATACCGGCTCCAGCTCGGATACCAGGTATTCCACGGTTTTTCGGCCATGCTTGCGGTCCACAAAATCATCCACCATGCCGCTTTCCAGAGGACCAGGACGATAAAGCGCCACCAGCGCCGTTACATCGTCAAAACATTCGGGCTTCAGGCGAACGAGCAGATCCTTCATGCCGGAGCTTTCCAACTGAAAGACACCGGTGGTGTCCCCGGAAGCCAGCAATCGATAGGTATCGGGATCGAAAAAATCCAGATCCAGAAGATCAGGAACCGTTTTGCCCTGATCCTTGATCATTTGAAGCGCCCCGGCAATGACCGTAAGGTTTCTAAGCCCCAGGAAATCAAACTTGACCAAGCCGATTTTCTCGACACATTTCATGTCAAACTGGGTGACAACTTCCCCTTTTTTCCCCCGATACATGGGCAGGTAATCAACCAGAGGCCGATCTCCTATTACCACACCTGCGGCGTGGGTCGAGGCATGACGGGGAAGTCCTTCAAGAACTCTGCAGATGTTGATGAGATCTGCGACTTCCGGCCTGCTTTCCACCAGTTCCATGAGTTTGGGCTCTTGTTTAAGGGCCTCATCCAAGCTGATGTTGAGTACATCCGGAATCATTTTGGCGATGGCATCCACTTCGCGCAGGGGAATGTCCAAAGCCCTTCCCACATCCCGAATCACTGCACGGGTTTTAAGCTTTCCAAAGGTAATGATCTGGCTGACATAATCGCCGCCACCGTAACGATCCACCACATATTTATACACCTGCTCCCGGCCGTTGATGCAAAAATCCACGTCAATATCAGGCATGCTTTTTCGGCCAGGGTTCAGGAACCGTTCAAATATCAGTCCATGTTCAAGGGGATCAAGATCGGTTATTCCCAAAGAAAAGGCCACCAGGCTTCCGGCTGCGGACCCACGGCCCGGCCCCACGGGAATCTGGTGATCCTTGGCGTACTGGATAAAATCCGCAACAATCAAAAAATAGCTGGGAAAACCCATCTCCTTGATGGCTCCCATCTCGTATTCCAGGCGAACCAGGTATGGCTCCTCATCCTGATCCGGATGTTTTTTAAGAATCTGGCGCCATACCCGCGCATAGCCTTTGCGGGTTTTTTCATCAAAGACATCGTCTGCGGAGCGCTCGCTCGTGGATTCATATTTGGGGAAATGGAAGGTTTTGAAATCAAATTCCAGGTTGCACCGCGCGGCAATTTCCACTGTGTTGGCAAGGGCGCCGGGATAGGACTTAAAATCAGCGACCATTTCGTCCCGGGATTTGAAATAGAGCTGGTCTGTCCGGAATTTGAAGCGCTCCGAGTCATGAATGGTTTTTCCGGTCTGAATGCAGAGCAGCACATCATGGGCCCGGACATCATCCTGATCCAGGTAATGACAGTCATTGGTCGCAACCAGCGGAATAGAAAGCCGCTGACTCATATCAAGCAATACCTGATTGATGTGATCCTGAATGTCGATGCCGTTGTTTTGAACCTCCAGGAAAAAATTTCCCTCGCCAAAAATGTCGAGATAAAACCTGGCGGCTTCATCTGCTGCGTCCTGCTTGCCGTCCTTGATGAGCCGGGGAATTTCGCCATGAAGACATGCTGAAAGGGCAATTAGCCCCTTCGTGTGACATTTCAGGATTTCCTTGTCAATCCTGGGTTTGTAGTAAAACCCATCAATTTGTGCAATGGTGGCCAGTTTGCAGAGATTCCGGTAGCCTTCTTCATTTTCGGTCAGCAAAATGATATGAGAAAGCCCTTTATTGTCCTGAACGGTTTTTTCGGCAATGGTGCGAGGTGCGATGTAGCATTCACACCCGATAATCGGTTTTATGTCGGCTTTAAGGGCTTTTTCATAAAAATCGACAGTTCCGAACATGGTTCCATGATCGGTAATGGCCACACTGTCCATGCCATAAGTTTTAACCCGCTGCAAGAGCGGCTCTATTCGAATGGCTCCGTCCAGAAGGCTGTACTGGGTATGAACGTGGAGATGCACAAAATCAGTCATTGTATCCTTAAAAAGCAGGCAATGGGCTATGGACCCTGGGTCGAAAGCTGATAGCCGATGGTCGGCCTATAGCCTATAGCCCATTGCCGTTAATTAATCCAACCGATAATTCGGCGCTTCCTTGGTAATGATCACGTCATGGACATGGCTTTCCCTGAGTCCTGCGGCGCTGATCCGGATAAATGTCGCCTTTTCCCTCAGCTCTGCAATGGACTTGCATCCGGCATACCCCATGCCCGCCTTGAGTCCGCCGATCAGTTGAAAAATATTGGCGGAAAGTGTTCCAGAGTACGGCACCCGCCCCACAATGCCTTCGGGGACCAGCTTGTCGTCTTCTTCCCGTTCCGTCTGGTAATACCGATCCTTGCTGCCTTTTTTCATGGCTTCCAGTGATCCCATGCCCCGATACACCTTATAGCTTCTGCCCTGGAAAAAGATGGACTCCCCCGGGCTCTCCTCGGTTCCGGCAAAAATACCGCCGATCATCACCACATGGGCGCCTGCACCGATAGCTTTGGTAACATCGCCGGAAAATTTGATGCCGCCGTCCGCTATCAGGGGAACACCAGTCCGGTTGCAGATGTCCTTGCAGTTCATGATTGCTGTCATCTGGGGAACACCAGCGCCCGCCACAATTCGGGTGGTGCAGATGGAACCGGGGCCGATACCGACCTTCACCCCGTCAACACCTGCAAGAATCAGATCTTCGGCGCCTTTTTCAGTCGCCACATTCCCGGCAATGAGCTCGATATGACTGAAAGTCTGCTTTAACGTAATCACAGCATCCATGACATTTTTGGAATGACCGTGAGAAGTATCAATCAAGATCACATCTGCGCCGGCCTTCAGCAGCATTTCGGTACGTTCCAGCATATCCGGCCCAACGCCGATGGCAGCCCCTACCCGAAGTCTTCCTTTGCCATCCTTGCAGGCGCTGGGATATTTTTTTATTTTCTCAATGTCTTTAATCGTGATCATGCCGGTAAGCCGGCCGTTTTTATCCACAACCAGAAGTTTTTCAATCCGGTGTTCATGAAGCAGTTTTTTCGACTCCTCAAGATTAATGCCTTCGGTGACCGTGACCAAATTCTCATGGGTCATCACTGCGGACACGGGTCTGGTAAGATCGGTCTCAAACCGAAGATCCCTGTTGGTAACAATTCCGACCAACTGGTCGCCATCAGTTACCGGCACTCCAGAAATCCTGTATTCTTCCATGAGATGAAGGACTTCCTGAACACTCTGGTCCGGCCTTATGGTTACTGGATCAATAATCATGCCGCTTTCCGACTTCTTGACCTTTCCCACTTCCAGAACCTGATTCTCAATGGGCATGTTGCGATGAATGAACCCCAGCCCGCCATCTCTGGCCATGCTGATGGCGGTTCGCGATTCGGTAACCGTATCCATGGCTGCACTGACGATGGGAATGTTAAGCGCCAGGTTTCGCGTCAGCCATGTGGTGGTTGTAACGCCCGCCGGGAGCACGTCCGAATAGCTGGGTACCAGCAGGACATCGTCAAATGAAAAGGTTTCCTGGATGGTTATTGCTTTCATGGGTTTCCTCCATAGTATGATTTTTACTTGGCCTCTGTTTCAACCAGTTTAAATACAAGAAGACAAAGCCTTTGGCAAATATTATTTTACTTACCTCCCTTCAACGAGTTTGCGCTTTGCATGTTTGACCAACGGGTAGAGCAGAACAGTTTTTATCTCAGCCCCGTCACGTTCGTGAGTCCGGTCCATGCGTCCCCGGCCGCTGGTTTGCCCGATTTCATGAAAGTTTGCCGCCCGGTAGCAGCCCCCTTGAAACCGTTGACAATCAACCATTGTTTCCACCAGCCATGGCTCCACACAGTATTGTTTCAGCCAGTCACCGCGCAGATGTCGCATAACATCGGATAGCATCTTGCTGGCCAGGTTGTCAATCTTCGCCAAAACAAGAAAACGGCTGTTGTTGACCACATGCTGCAGTCGCAGCTTACGCGCTGCATCGTCCCAGCCAATCCATTGGTCCCGCACTTTGATCCACCAAGCCGGGGAGGAGAACTGCACACATCCCACCACATCGCACCGAGGTCGATCAACATAGACCAGATACTGCAGACGCGCCCCATAAGGCATCTTGTATCCCAGGTAATGATACCGGCCCACAAGTTCCCGGTACAACTGCCGCTGTTCCAGGCTTTGAACCAACTCCACCCGCAAGGGCAAAAAAGCTTCCACACTGCCAGTGAGTGAGTTGCAGGATTGCCCGGCTAACTTGGGATACTCGCGCTTTTTGGATGTCTTCGATCCGGTTGATTTTTTCTTCGGAAGCTTCAGTACCCCCTGGCCTTCCAGACGCTCGAGCAAATCATGGCATTCCCGAGCCTTAAGTCTGCCATTGGGGCGATTCCAGTCCAGAAGTTCGCAAACTGTGTGAGCCAGCTCAAATCGACTGAGGCCCTTGCAGGTCTGTACCACTTCCTGTATTATCAATATCTCCTGGACAGTGAACTCCCGATCGCAAAATCTTTGCTGCTCTATTATTGCTGTCATGGCATGGTCCTTTCGTAATTATTCTAATCGTAATTATTCTATAACGAAAGAACAACGCAATGTCCAGAGAAAAATAACCGCTGCCAAACAAGTCCATCATAATTTGCCAAGTAAGTTCGACTCTGTATCCCCAATGGCGAATCCGAACACCTCGTTACTGAAGGACAATCAGACACAATTGGTTATTGTATTTTTAAAGCCACAAAGCTATAATAACCTTGTATTTTTAAAGAACCAATTGTTATCTGGAGGTGCAGTTCATGAAACGCTTCATCACACAAAATCTTCTGGCATGGAAGAATCAAGAACGGCGAAAGCCCCTTGTCGTTCGCGGCGCCAGGCAGGTGGGGAAAACCTGGTCCGTTGTTGACTTTGGCAGGACCCATTTTGAAGGTTCCGTACATGTAATTGATCTGGAAAAGCATCCTGACTGGCATCGCGTGTTCGAAGCGAATCTGACAATTGCAAGGATTCTATCGGAGCTTGAAATCCTCATCAATGCCCGCATTATTCCTGAAAAGGACTTGTTGTTCTTCGATGAAATTCAAAGTTGCCCGCGCGCCATCATGGCGCTTCGTTATTTTTATGAAGAATATCCCGAACTGCATGTCATTGCTGCAGGGTCTCTGCTGGAATTCGCCATGCAGAACATTTCCTTTCCGGTTGGCCGTATCCAGTTTCTGAACATGGTTCCCATGTCATTTGCCGAATTTCTGTTGGCTACGGGAAAAGACATCGCTGCTGAGTCCGCCCTGTCAACGCCGGCAAAGTTGCCGGACAGTATTCATGCGATGTTGCTTGACGAAGTCCGCCGGTACATGTTCATAGGGGGAATGCCTGAATGTGTCCTCGCATATACCCAAAACAAAAGAATGCGGGATGCTTTTGAAGTCCAATCAGAGCTGGCGCACGCATTTCGTCAGGATTTCTCAAAATACGCTCTTTATGCCGACAAGCGGTGTCTGAATGCTGTTTTCGCATCTGTGGCAAGAATCGTTGGGCGGCAGGTGAAATATTCCCGTATGGCGGAAGACTACACGAATCCAACCATCAAGAAGGCATTCGATCTTCTCTGTCTGGCTCATGTGATTCGTAAAATATCGGCATGCTCTCCTATAGTCCTGCCGCTTGGTGCATCGGCCTCCGAACGAAAGTTCAAAGCGCTGATGGTGGATATCGGTTTAATGCAGCATCTTTCAGGAATGCCTGTGGATGTGGAATATGCACGAACAGATATTTTAGCCATCCATCAGGGAGCAATGGCGGAGCAGTTCGTCGGACAGGAATTGGTGGTCGCAGGACAGAATGAACTCTATTATTGGTCCCGGGAAGCAAAGAGCAGCAACGCGGAGGTGGATTTTCTCCTTGTTGCCGGAGGAGAAATTCACCCCGTGGAAGTAAAGAGCGGCGCCGCTGGAAAGCTGAAAAGCATGCACCTGCTGCTGAAAAGCCACTCTGACAATTTGAAGGGGTATGTTTTTTCATGCGCCCCATATACCGAACTTCCCGAACAAAGCCT
>JBAXVB010000147.1:0-8997 GCA_037129415.1 Deltaproteobacteria bacterium | reverse complement strand
GCCCATTAATACGATTTCCAACAAAGAATATATGGCCTTGGTCATCGTTTCGGCCGGTTGGGTTTATTTCGTATGGGCGAATCTTGTATTCGCCCATACTATAGACATTCAGAAAATTCATTTCGCAAGGCAGCAGGTCGGAGATAATACTGTAGTATATCTCCGACCGATAACGCAGCGAAATTATTTTTCTGAATGTCTATATTGCCCGATGGTGGCGAGATACGGATAAGCCTGGCCGAAACGATATCAATGCACAGAATAAATCTGAATCAGACAATGGGGTATTCTTTGTTGGCCACACTATTTATATATTTTTGTTTGCGCCCCCAACTGTATATGAATGTTGAGAGTGAGGAATTCATCATCCCAAGGGAGGTTTCGTGGAAAAAAAAACCATACTGATTGTTGAAGACGAAGGGATTCTGGCCGTTCAAATGCAAAATATGCTGATAGAGCTGGGCTACAACGTGCCGGAGCCGGTGGCTACAGGGATGGCGGCGATTGCTGCCGTGACAGCAGAGTGGCCAGATATGGTCTTGATGGACATCAAACTGACCGGAATGATGGACGGCGTTACCGCCGCCGGGCGCATCAGCGCGGTGGCTGATGTGCCCATCGTTTTTCTGACCGGTTTCTCCCAGGACCCTTTGCTTCAACGAGCCAAGATCGCCGCGCCTTACGGCTACATAGTCAAGCCCGTGTCATTGCAGGAACTGACTGCCACCATTGAGATGGCCCTTTACAAACATACGCTTGACCGGCAGCTCAAAGAGAGCGAGGAACGGTATAAATCCCTTTATCATCTTATTCGCCTATTATGCGACAACGTCCCTGATATGATCTGGGCCAAAGATATGGAGAACCGCTTCATCTTTGTCAACCAGGCATATACGCGACTGCTCAATGCGCGTGATACCGACGAGCCAATCGGCAAAACGCTTATGTACTTTGCGGATAGAGAAAGGGCCGCCCACTCTGATCAGCCTGACTGGCACACCCTGGGCGAAATCTGCGCCGACTCCGATGCCGTAACCATGTCCACTGAAATTGCCAGGCGATTCGATGAATCGGGCAATGTCAAGGGCCGGTTTCTGTTCCTTGATGTGAACAAAGCACCGTTTCGGGACGAGCATGGTAATATGATCGGGACGGTGGGGTGCGGGCGTGACGTTACCCGTGAGAAACAGTTGGAAGCAGAGCACAGGCAGATGGAAGCGGAAAAGATGGAATTCGAGGTTCGGAACCGGCAGCTTCAGAAGGTCGAAAGCCTTGGCCTCATGGCTGGCGCTATCGCCCACCATTTCAACAACCAGCTCCATGTCGTGATGGGGAACCTCGAAGTGACTATGGATGACGCGCCACGGGACTCGGTCATCCTTGAAACCCTGACAGACGCCCTGAAGGCGGCCCGCAAGGCGGCGGAGGTCAGTGGCCTGATGCTGACCTATCTGGGGCAAACGCCTCGCAAACATGAACCCATAGACCTGTCTAAAGTTTGCCGCCAAAGCCTGTCCCTGCTTCAGGCTGTTATTCCGCACAAAGTGACACTGGTGCCAGAGATACCCTCTCCTGGGCCAACCATCCGTGCAAACGCAGGCCAAATACAGCAGGTTCTGACCAACCTGGTCACCAATGCCTGGGAGGCTGTCAGTGAGAATAATGGAACCATCCGTCTGACCGTCAAGACGGTTTCTCTAAAGGATATTCCCGCCTTAAAGCGCTTCCCCATCGACTGGCAACTGAAGGAAAGCGTCTATGCCTGCCTAAAAGTAGCGGACACGGGTAGCGGGATCACGAACACGGATATCGATAAGCTCTTCGATCCGTTTTTCACCACCAAGTTTACCGGCCGGGGCCTGGGGTTGTCCGTGGTGATAGGGATTGTCCAGGCGCACGGCGGGGGAGTTACGGTGGAGAGCGAACCGAGCCAGGGCAGTATCTTTCGGGTCTTTTTGCCGATATCGACTGAAGAACTCTCTTGCCAGCCTGACCTACCTGCCATGCCGGTACAGACTGGTAAAACAGAAAAAATCTCCAAGAATGAAGGTGGTGGCGCGGTGCTGCTGATCGAAGATGAGGAGCCGGTGCGCAACATGACCAGAATCATGCTCACTCGCCTCGGATATACGGTAATTGAAGCAAAAGATGGCGATGAGGGTCTGGAGATATTCAAGCAGCATCAGGATGAAATTCGCTGCGTTCTCTCCGATTTGACCATGCCGCGTATGAACGGATGGGAGACGCTGGCTGCTCTGCGCCAGCTTTCGCCTGATATTCCGGTGATCCTGTCCAGCGGCTACGACGAGGCTCGGGTTATGGAAGGTGAGCATACTGAAAGTCCCAATGCGTTCATAGGTAAGCCTTATCAGCTTAAGAGCCTTGGCGACACGATCCGCCGCGCAGTTTATGGTTCGGACTGGCATGGCTGAAGGGGTTCAGACTAATGGTGGAAGGGAAAAAATGAGGATGTACGCGATTTCATCACTACCTGTTTAGGAGAAAAACTTGTGAATTTTAATATCTTTCAGTGGCGGTCGCTCAAGACAAAAATGACCCTGTTCACGCTGACCATTTTCCTGATCAGCATCTGGTCGCTGGTATTCTACGTCAGCCGGATGTTGCGCGAGGATATGCAACGACTGTTGGGCGAGCATCAGTTTTCAACAGTTTCTTTGCTGGCCGGTCAGGTCAACCAGGAGCTGGACGAGCGGTTGAGAGCGCTGGAAACAATCGCCGGATCCTTTAGTTCGGTTATTTCGGACAATACGTCGGCTCTGCAGACACATCTGGAGTATCATCCGATTTTTCAGAGCCTGTTCAACGGCGGCACCTATATCACCGGAATTGATGGTACGACGATTGCATCTATTCCGCTCTCGGCAGGACGGATCGGTGTCAATTACATGGAAAGAGATCACATTGCCGCCGCGCTCAAGGAGGGAAAATTCAGGATCAGTCAGCCGGTTATCGGCAAGATGCTGCACGCTCCTGTTTTTGGCATGGCAGCGCCCATTCGCGATACCCAGGGCAAAGTGATCGGCGCCTTGGCGGGAGTGATCGACCTTAGCAAACCCAATTTTTTGGACGAGATTACTGAAAACCACTACGGCAAGAGCGGCGGCTATGTGCTTCTGATACCGCAGTACCGGCTGATTGTTACGGCAACCGACAAGAGCCGCATCATGGAAAAACTCCCTGCTCCCGGCATCAACCCGACGCTCGATCGCTTTATTCAGGGCTACGAGGGTTCCGCCGTTTACACCAACCCGCTTGGCGTGGAAGTACTGGGCTCCGCCAGGCAGTTGTCTGTGTCTGGCTGGCTCATGGAGGTCACGCTGCCCACCGAAGAAGCCTTTGCTCCGATTCGTGCAATGCAGCAGCGCATGCTGCTTGCAACGATCTTCGTGACCCTGCTGGTGGGAGGACTGGCCTGGTGGATGTTGAGACACCTGCTCTCCCCGATGCTTGCCGCTGCAAGAACGCTGGCCACCCTTTCGGATACGGACCAGCCTCCGCAACCATTGCCCATCACCAGTCAGGACGAAATTGGCGAGCTGATCGGCGGCTTAAATCGCCTGCTGAAAACCCTGGCGCAACGGGAAGATGAATTAAAACGCAGCGAAAGACTATATCGCCTTCTGACCGAGAATATCAAGGATGTGGTATGGATACTGGATACCGAAACGATGTATTTCCGCTATGTCAGTCCGTCGCTAAAGAGGCTTCGCGGCTACACACCAGAAGAGATTCTCACCGAACCGATGATCAATGTACTCACTCCCGAAGCCGGGGAGTACCTGACCAATCTCATTCACAGTCGGGTAGAAGACTTTCTCTCGGGCAAGGAACCTTCCGACAAATTTTACATCAATGAAGTCGAGCAGCCCTGCAAGGATGGCTCCACCGTCTGGACAGAAGTGATCACCAGTTACGACATCAACCCGGAGAACGGGCGGGTGGAATTGCGCGGCGTCACCCGCGACATCACCGAGCGCAAGGGGGCGAGAGCATATCGGGAAATGGGCCTGGAAGTCCTGCAGATACTAAACGAGCCGGGAAATCTGAAGGATTCCATCCAGCGAGTCATCGCCGTATTGAAGTCACGGACCGGGTTTGATGCTGTGGGCATTCGTCTGCAAGATGGGGAGGATTTCCCGTATTTAGCCCAAGACGGCTTTTCCGAGGATTTTCTGTTGACGGAAAACACCCTGATCGAGCATTCTGCGGATGGTGAGGTATGCCGGAACAAAGACGGCAACGTCAAGCTGGAATGTACCTGCGGTCTGGTCATTTCCGGCAAAACCGATCCGGTCAATCCGCTCTTCACACCGGGTGGAAGCTTCTGGACGAACGATTCATTCCCACTTCTGGACATCCCGTCCGGTGATGATCCCCGGCTTCATCCCCGCAACCAATGCATCCATCAAGGCTATGCCTCCTTTGCCCTGGTGCCCATTCGGAACCAGGATCGGATTGTCGGTCTGATCCAGCTCAACGACCGGCGCAAAGGATGCTTCACCCGCGATACGGTTGAACTCATGGAAGGAATCACATCGCACATCGGAGCGGCGCTGATGCGCAAACGGGCCGAAGAGGCGCTGCGGGAAAATCAGCATTTTATCGACCAAATTCTCAATACCACACCGAATCTCATCTATATCTATGACCTGATTGAGAAACGCAATCTATATGCCAACCTGGAAGTGTCTCATTTTTTAGGTTACTCGCCTGAGAAAATTCTGGCCTTTGGCGCCTCTCTCTTCCCGAATATCCTCCATGCCGATGATGCGCCGCGAGTTCAGGAACACCATACCCGCTTCGCCACTGCAATAGATGGCGATATCCTGCAACTTGAGTACCGGATGAAACACGCCTCCGGTGAATGGCGCTGGCTGCACAGCCGCGATGTCTTATTCGCCCGCAATGCGCAGGGTGTGGCGCAACAGATTCTTGGTTCCACCGAAGACATCACCGACCGAAAAAAGAATGAAGATGCCCTGCGGGCCTCGCTGGAGGAGAAAAAAGTGCTGCTAAAGGAAGTCCATCACCGGGTTAAGAACAACCTGGCCGCCATCATGGGGCTGATTGACCTGCAAGGGCGGAAGATGGTTGACGAGCCGGCCAGAGCCGCTATGACGGAGTTGAGCAACAGGATCAGGTCCATGTCGCTGGTCCACGAGATGCTCTATCAGTCCGAGAACTTCGCCAGGATTGATTTTCAGGATTACCTCAATTCATTGACCGCTCATCTGCATTCGTCATATCATCGCTCTGGAAACATCCATGTCAGCGTGGCTGCAGATGGCGTCAAGATGGATCTTGAAAGCGCCATCCCTTGCGGGCTGCTGATAACCGAGCTGGTGACCAACGCCTTCAAATACGCCTTCCCGGCAGGGCAACTCCGCACTGTGGCCCTGCGTTGTGAAATCGCCGTTTCCGCAGAGTGGGACGGCGCAACCTACACACTGGCCGTGGCCGACAATGGCGTGGGGCTGCCCGCCGACCTGGACTGGATGAAAACCAAGACCCTGGGCCTGGTGCTGGTCAAAATGCTCGGTCAGCACCAACTCCAGGGCAAGATTGAAGTAGATTGTACCGACGGGACCACGTTCAGGCTGCGGTTTGCGCCCCCAACTGTATATGAATATTGAGAGTGAGGAATTCATCATCCCAAGTGAGGTTTCGTGGAAAAAAAAACCATACTGATTGTTGAAGACGAAGGGATTCTCGCCGTTCAAATGCAAAATATGCTGATAGAGCTGGGCTACAACGTGCCGGAGCCGGTGGCTACAGGGATGGCGGCGATTGCTGCCGTGACAGCAGAGTGGCCAGATATGGTCTTGATGGACATCAAACTGACCGGAATGATGGACGGCGTTACCGCCGCCGGGCGCATCAGCGCGGTGGCTGATGTGCCCATCGTTTTTCTGACCGGTTTCTCCCAGGACCCTTTGCTTCAACGAGCCAGGACCGCCGCGCCTTACGGCTACATAGTCAAGCCCGTGTCTTTGCGGGAACTGACTGCCACCATTGAGATGGCCCTTTACCGGCACACGCGCGACCACCAACTCAAGGAGCACAAGGATGCCCTGCAAAAGGCCCACGACGAATTGGAGTTACGGGTGCAGGAGCGCACAGCCGAACTACACCTGGCAAACAAGAGCCTTAGCCTGGAAATCGAAGAACACTGGCGGGTTGAAACTGCCTTGAGAGAAAGCGAGGAGCGCTACCGACGGATCACAGTTGGGTTGACCGACTATCTCTACACGGTGCGCATCCAGGACGGGAGGGCCATGGAGATGACGCACGGTCTGGCATGCGAGACCGTGACGGGATATACGCAGGAAGAGTATGCGGCCGATCCCTGTCTCTGGATGCGGATGGTCATGCCAGAGGATCAGGGCCGGGTCACCGAGTACATTCGGCAGACTCTGGCGGGTGAGAAATCTCCTCCTATTGAACACTGTATCCTGCACAAGGATGGACAGATTCGATGGGTGAGCAATAAGCTCATCCCGCAGTTTGATTCCAGGGGAACACTCGCATCTTACGACGGGGTGATCAAGGACATCACCGATCGCATGTTGGCTGAGAAAGTCTTGCAATATCTTTCATCCCGCCAGGAAGCCCTGCTTTCGGCCATTCCAGATATTATCATGGAAGTGGATAGCAACAAGGTCTATACTTGGGCTAACCAGGTCGGCCTGGATTTCTTTGGCGAGGATGTTACCGGCAAGGAAGTTGCGTATTACTTCGAAGGAGAGCAGGATACTTATGATGTGATAGATCCGCTCTTCCGTGGGGAAGAAAACGTGATTTATGTCAGAAGCTGGCAACGAAGAAAAGACGGCCAGAAGCGTTTGCTCGCCTGGCTATGCCGAGTACTCAAGGATTCGGCCGGGAAAGTAACCGGCGCGATCTCTACTGCGCGCGACATCACAGAACGCAATCTGGCGGAGCAGACTATCGCCAGAGAAAGAACCCTTTCCGACAATATCATCAATTCTTTGCCAGGTATTTTTTACAAATTTGATGATCAGGGGCAGCTTATACGCTGGAACAGAAAATTCGCTGAAGTGACCGGTTATTCGACTGAAGAATTGAATGGCTTGCATGTTGTTGATTTATTTTCAGAAGCATACAAACACTATATCACTTTACGCGTGCAGTCCGTATTTGCTGACGGAGAGGCTTTGGCGGAAGCCCCTTTGCTGACAAAAGAAGGTCTTCAAATACCTTACTTGTTCACCGGTCAACTCACTCTATTGGATGGCAAGCAATACTTGCTTGGTGTGGGAATTGACATATCCGAGCGGATACGAGCGGAGGAGGAAAAGGATGCACTTCAGGGACAACTGCTGCAGGCGCAGAAAATGGAGTCGGTGGGGCGGTTGGCAGGCGGCGTAGCTCACGATTTCAGCAATATGCTTTCAGCGATCATAGGTCATGCAGAGCTGGCGATGATGAAGTCGTCCCCATCGGAGCCGATTCGTTCAAACCTCAAGGCTATCGTGGATTCCGCTTACCGCTCCGCTGATCTCACCAAGCAACTGCTGGCCTTCGCCCGCAAGCAGACCGTAGCGCCCAAGATCATAGACGTTAACGAAGCCGTGGCTGGCTTGCTTAAGATGCTGCTTCGTCTGATCGGCGAAGACATTAATGTCGCCTGGAAGCCGAAAACTGATCTGTGGCAAGTAAAGATTGACCCCACCCAGATTGACCAGATTCTGGCCAATCTTTGCGTCAATGCCCGAGATGCCATCACCGGGGTGGGTAAGGTTGACATTGAAACGGCAAACATCGCAATAGATGAAGCCTATTGCGCTTTTCACCTGGGTTTTGTTTGCGGTGATTATGTGATGCTCGCCGTGAGCGATGATGGCTGCGGCATGAGCAAAGAAGTTCTTGATCACATCTTCGAACCGTTCTTCACAACCAAGGATGTGGGAAAGGGCACGGGACTGGGACTGTCCACCGTCTATGGCATCGTCAAGCAAAACAATGGATTCATAAACGTTTACAGCGAACCTGACCAAGGAACGACCTTCAAGATATACCTGCCCCGGTTCGTGGGGGAAGCCATCGAGCCAGCAGTCGAAAGAACAGTGGAAATGTCCAAAGGTCATGGGGAGACGGTGCTGTTGGTGGAGGACGAACTGGTGATTCTGGACGTGAGCCGGGAGATGCTGGAGCAGCTTGGCTATGCGGTGCTGGTCGCCAGTACGCCGCGCGAGGCGCTTAGCATAGCCAAATCCCACGCTGGTGAGATACAGATGCTGATTACAGATGTGGTCATGCCGGAGATGAACGGTCGGGATTTGGCTAAATTGATCTGTGACATCAGACCGGGGCTAAAATGCCTATTTATTTCCGGTTACACTGCTGATGTCATAGCTCACCACGGGGTGCTTGACCCAGGTGTCAACTTCATCCAGAAACCTTTCTCGATGGTGTACCTGGCAGTTAAGGTCAGAGAGGTGCTGGAGTCAGCGAATGGGGTCGGACCGCCACAACCAACATAAATGTAACGAGAAATAGTGAAAATCGATATTTAAAATGATCTTAAACCAGCAATTTCGGCTCCGAAAAGATACATTTAAAAGATAAAAACCCAACATGTATATCCTGCGGACAAGCCGCTGATGTTTATGTTCAACAATAGTTATCTTTTTCATTCCGATGAGAGTACGGAACTTTGGTCACTGGGCTCACCTGTATTTCTGTTTCAACCACCGGAACCGGATATTTCGATAGAACCGGGCAGCTATGATGACGTTAAGAAAAATTATCAAGTTCGAAACAGGAAATTAAATTGGAAGGATCATTCAACCGACCAGCCTATCATATCTCCGCACAGTGCATCTGGATGTTACAAAGTCACCGTGTATGTTCACAATTCAAATTTAGCCTTGAGTTTCAAAAGTGAAACGCAAAGTGGGGGGCGCAACAATCTTTGGAAAATCGGAGCGACATTTTCTTCTTCAGTTTCAAAAA
>JBAXVB010000146.1:0-9077 GCA_037129415.1 Deltaproteobacteria bacterium | reverse complement strand
TAAGAACCATGATGGTTTCAGCGGCATTGGGAATTCCAGGAAGGCCCATTCGGGTAGCAATGGTCCCTTCGTTCATGGCTCCACCATGCGCCAGTTCCATATCCTCGCAATGGGATATGACCGTAAGACCCAGGCCGTTGGCATATTCCATCGCCCGTCGCATCATAAGGCTGTTCATTACGGGTTTGCCGTCGTCTGTTACGGCTACCGCCCCTGCGTCTTTCAGCTCGCCGAATTCACTCAAGGACTTGCCTTCAAGGGATTTGCTGATGGCGCCGACAGGATAAACCCGAACGCCGCAGGCTTCTGCTGCTCGGGATAAAATGAATCGGGTGATCTGGCCGTTGTCGTTCACCGGGCAGGTATTGGGCATGGTGCAGACAGCAGTAAAACCGCCGGCCGCTGCAGCCCGACAACCGGTGGCGATGGTTTCCTTGTATTCCTGACCCGGTTCCCGGAGATGAACATGCATGTCAATGAGACCGGGGGTCAGGATGTGGCCATTTGCTTCATAAATCCTGACATCATTTCCGGATGGGATATTCAGAATCCCTTCAGGCTGAATATCGGCAATCCGGCAATCCTGAATCAGGACATCCAACAGACCACCCATCGGGCCGCCCATAGGACCATTTGGGCATCCCGGATCAATCACCCGCGCCCCCCTAATCAGAGTCCGCATTTCGCGTTCCTCCCGTAACCAGATATAAAAGCGCCATTCGCACGGCGACACCGTTGGTGACCTGATCCAGAATAATCGAATGCGGGCCGTCCGCCACATCCGGAGAAATTTCAAGTCCCCGGTTAATGGGTCCGGGATGCATGATCAAAACATCCGACTTGGCGGATTTTAGCTTTTCCTGATTCAGTCCATAGCGTCTTGAATATTCCCGTTCAGATGGAAAAAAAAAGCCGGACTGGCGTTCTTTTTGAATTCGCAGCATCATGATCACATCAGCATCATCAATGGCCTCTTTCATATCAAAGGTAACTGATACCCCGTAGGATTCAATTCCTTTGGGAATAAGGGTCGGTGGCGCACATAAGATGACGCTGGCACCCATCTTGACAAACCCCTCGCAATCGGATCGGGCAACACGGCTGTGCGCAATATCGCCAATGATGGCAATGCGAAGTCCGGCAAGATGCCCCTTGTGCTGACGCACCGTCAGCATGTCCAGAAGGGCCTGAGTGGGATGCGCATGCATGCCGTCGCCGGCATTGATAATGGATGCGCTGACAGCCTTTGCCAGAATATGCGGAGCGCCGGCGGAAGGATGCCTCAGCACGATGACGTCCGGTTTCATGGCTTCAAGATTGCGGGCGGTATCCAGAAGGGTTTCCCCTTTGACCATGCTGCTGGTGCTTCCGGAAAGAGAAATGCTGTCCGCACTCAGCCGCTTGGCGGCAATATCAAATGAGGTGCGGGTTCGGGTGCTGGGTTCATAAAAAAACAGCACCACCGTTTTTCCCCGGAGTGTGGGAACTTTTTTTACCGGCCTTTCGGAAATTTCCTTCATCCTTTCGGAAGTATCCAGGATCAGGGAAATGTCATCGACAGACAGGGATGTGATTTCCAGAATGTTTTTTTTAGAAAAATTAACCATAACTAACCGTTATTTTAAAATATTGCCCAGTCTTTCCCATCGGATGCATTTTAAAATTTTCCCCAGTTTTTCCCATTCAAAAACAAAATTATCCTTGTCCCAGGACCAGTAGATGATAAATGCCTTGCCTTTTACTGCTTTTAGATTGACAAATCCCCAATAGCGGCTGTCATAGCTGTGATCACGGTTATCTCCCATCACAAACAGCGAATGCTCCGGAACAGTTTTGGGCCCAAAATTGTCTCTTGGCTGCATGTTTCCTGGAAAAATGTGCGGATCACTGTTGACAATAAAGGATCCCTGCTGAAGCGCGCCATTGACCCATACCTGTTTATTGCGAACTTCGACCACGTCGCCGGCGACACCAACCACCCGCTTGATGAAATCCTTATCCTTGTCTTCAGGAAATTCAAACACCACAATGTCGCCGGTCGAAGGATTCTTTATGGGGATCAGGGTGGATTGAAGATACGGCAGTTTTACGCCATAGATGAATTTGTTAACCAGGATGTGGTCGCCGATTTGAAGGGTTTCCTTCATCGAGCCGGAAGGAATTTTGAACGCCTGAACAATAAACGTTCGGATAAACAGGGCCAGAATGATGGCAACCCCGATCGCCTCGATATTTTCGCGCAGGCGGCTTTTGGTCTGGATATCTTTGGAAGCAATGCTCGTAGATTTCAATTTGTAATGACTGCCTTTTATATAAAATGTGAAGATTGAGAGGGTTGTTGAGAAAATGACTCCGTACCCTGAGAAAGACGGGTTTTATGGCGATGGCATCCAGGGTGTCAGGAAAAGAAGCCTTAACAAAATATGGGCGACAACACCTGCGGCCACATCATCCAACACGATACCGGCCCCGCCGGGAATCGTTCGTTCAAGATAACGTATGGGAAAAGGTTTTAAAATATCCAATACCCGAAAAATAAAAAATCCCGCAAGAGCCGATTGCCAGGTAAAATGAATGCCCAGCAGGGTAATCATCATTCCGGCAAATTCGTCAATCACGATGCAGCCAGGATCTTTTCGCCCCACGATATTTTCAGCCAGTTCAGAAACCCAGATCGATAGAACGATAAATGCAATCAGAAACATGGAGGAAACCGGAAGCGGTAACAAAGAAAGCAACCAGCATGGAACAAGCGCAGCCAGAGAACCTGCGGTTCCGGGTATAATCGGAGAATAACCGGACTTGCAGCCAGTTGCCAGATACATGACAATGGAATTTTTATCTATCATGGCATGTTTTTATAATCTGGTGTCATTTTTGTCAAGATATAGTCTCAGTGCATTGCCCTACCAGGTACTGCGGACCTTGACGCCGCCTGCATGAAGAAAGGATTTTATTTCGGGGATTGAATAAGCGCCATAGTGAACCATCGAAGCAATCAGGGCTGCATCCGCACATCCTCTGGTAAGAACATCCAGAAGGTGTTCCGGCTTTCCGGCCCCGCCCGACGCAATGACCGGAATGGAAACCTGGGAAGAAATAAGTTCTGTCAGCACAATTTCGTATCCATTCTGAGTGCCGTCAGCGTCAATGGAGTTCAAACAGATTTCGCCTGCGCCCAAAGATTCGGCTCTTTGCGCCCACTCCAGGGCATCAATCCCCATCTGCTTTCTGCCGCCGTTAATGACCATTTCATAGCCGGAAGGAATGCTGTGGCTTTTTCGCGTAAATTTGACATCCATGCCCAGAACCACACACTGATTGCCAAATGCCTTTGCTCCCTGAGATATCAGGTTGGGGTTCAGAATGGCTGCTGAATTGATGCTGACCTTTTCGGCGCCAGCCAAAAGCACTTTTCGCATATCCTCGACAGTTCGAATGCCACCGCCAACCGAAAATGGGATAAAAATGGTCTCTGCAACCCGTCTTACCACATCAATCATGATATCGCGCTTGTCACTTGATGCGGTGATATCATAAAACACGATCTCATCAGCCCCGTTTTCGTAATAAAAGCGCGCCATTTCAACGGGGTCACCTATATCAACATTATCTTTGAATTTGATGCCTTTGGTTGTTCTGCCTTCACGAACATCCAGGCAGGGGATGATGCGTTTGCTAAGCATGCGAATTGTCCTTATTCCTTATTCCCTGATCCCTGATCCATTTTTCATGACCCTACTATGGCATCCACCGGCAAAAATTATTCAGCAGCGCCAGACCGGGCTTGCCGCTTTTTTCCAGGTGAAACTGGGTTGCAAGAATATTGCGATATCCTACGACAGAAGCAAATTTAATTCCATAATGGGTTGTTCCCACTATATGATCCCTATGGGCAGGTTCCGGATAAAATCCGTGTACAAAATAAAACTCATCCGTTTCCTTCAACCCTGCCAGAACCGGGTGGTCCTTGACAGGCTGAACGCTGTTCCATCCCATCTGGGGAATTTTAAGACACTTCCCGTATGAATCGCGAAGATCCGGGGAAAACGATTTGACAATTCCGGGAATAATATCCAGACACCGGGTTTGATTTTCTTCACTGTATCCCATGATTATCTGGGTTCCCAGACAGATTCCGAGTATCGGCTTTCCCTGGTTGAATGCCTCATGAAGCACCGCATCAATGCCAAGGCGTTTTAGGCTGGTCATGGCAGAGCCGGCTGCACCAACTCCCGGAAAAATAATGCGGTCGGCAGACCTGATTTCATCGACATTCCGGGTGATCACGTTCACATGGCCCAGGTGGGATACGGCGCGAGCCACGCTTGCAAGATTTCCGGCATCATAGTCAATAATTGCAATCATATTTACCTTTGATGAAACAGGCTAAATGTTGAATAATCCTTTTACCCTTTGGCCTGTTTGGCTTTTTCCCACAAATTATTCAGATCAGCGTATGAAACCGCATCAATTTGTTGACCGTTTTGGGTTAAGGTTTGTTCCATGTGTTTAAAACGCTTTTCAAACTTGCGGGTGGAATCCGCAAGAGAGGTTTCCGGATGAAGTTTTGCGAATCGGGCGACATTAACCAGTGTAAACAGCACATCGCCAAATTCCATGGACAGCTTTTCCTGGTCTGCGGAATCCGGCTGAAAGCCGGTCTGCGGAATCTTGTCCACTTCAGATTTGAATTCCGCCCATTCTTCCTCAACCTTTTCCATGACCCCCGAGATTGTCTTCCAGTCAAATCCGGCCCTGGCGGCGCGTTCAGAAATCCGGTATGCACGCATCAGGGCTGGAAGACCACTGGGAACAGAGTCCAGAAGACCGGCATTTTCGACATGGCTTTTTTCTGTCATTTTAATGGTGTGCCAGCGCTGACGCACCTCTTCGCTGGTTGAGGCTGTTTCATGACCGAATACATGGGGGTGTCGGCGGATCATTTTCGCAGTATTCTGGCGGGCGACATCCTGAAGATCAAAATGACTGGTTTTCTGATACAGATGCGCAATAAAAAGTATCTGAAACAGAACATCCCCGAGTTCTTCGCACACATCTTCGGGGTTTTTGGACTCTATGGCATCCACCAGTTCGTAAACCTCTTCGATAAGGTAAACCGCCAAGGTCCGGGGAGTTTGCTTCCTGTCCCAGGGACATCCGTTTTCTCCCCTCAATTGTTCAATCAGGCGGATCAGTGCAGAGATTTCTTTTATATCCGGTTCTACAGGGAGGGATTCCAAGTTTTCTTCAGCTCCATAATTTTGGTTAAAAATTCCAGCTTCATTTCCTTGGAAACCAGTTGAGCCATGATTTCAGAGACTCTGGATACATGAGGCGCCAAAAGCGAATCTTTGATCATTGAAGCGCCTTTTGGAAGAAAGGTCGTGAGGATCATCAGAAGAACAGAGGTGATCATGACCCCTTTTGCAATGCCGAAAAACACGCCGCAGATACGGTCAACCCATCCCAGAAAGGCGATGTTCATCAGGTATTTGATGATGACCCCAAGGATGCTTACAAAGGCAAATACGCCGCAGAACAGAATCATGAATCCAATAATCTTGGTGTATGCTGGATTACTGATCCACACGCTCAGCGGCCTTGCGATATCCAGATAGTAGGTGTATCCGGCATAGAAACCGCCCAGGACTCCGATGATGGAGGATATTTCCTTGATAAGCCCTCTGAAAAAGCCTCTGATCAGGCAATAACCCAGTATGATGATAATGATCGTGTCAAATGGATTCATCATATCCTTCCACAGTGCAAAAACCAATGGCCAAAATGGTCAATATGTTGGATTTGAAAATCATAAAAAAGATCGTTGTCCTTTACCGTGAAATACTTTTAACCCACGAAACACACGAAACAAGTAGGGGGCAACCGGCCGGTCGCCCCCCTACCGCCTGCACAAGTATATAATACAGCGCCGATGAGTCAAGGTGTTTTTGTGCGAAAATGTCTTTGCAATAAAAATCATGTCGCCAAAATAATGGATGCATCAACTGCGATGGGACTGCCATTGCAAACTATCAGGGGATTGATGTCAATTTCCTGAATTTGCGGACACGCAAGTCCAAGTTCACCTATACGAATTAATATGTCGGACAACACCTCCCGATTTACTGGAACGGAATTGCGAAATCCGTTCAAGACATTTTGCGCCCGAATCTGATCCATCAGGTGGAAAGCGTCTTTGCGGCTTATCGGTGCAACGGCGAAAGCCGTATCCTTAAGAGCTTCGGCAAGAATGCCGCCAAGGCCCAGCATCACACATGGACCAAATTGCGGATCCCGAAGGAAACCGACAATCAGTTCAATGCTGCCGTTAATCTGCTGTTGAACCAGGATATTGCCGCCATTTGGCATGGCGGAGCGAATATCTGAAAAAGCGTTTTCGACCATTTCTTTCGAGTGAATGCCGATTCTTACCAGCCCTTGTTCGGTCTTGTGAACGACTCCAGGTGATATGCCTTTCATGACAATGGGGAAACCAAAGTCTGATGCCGCTGCTTTGGCTTCGGATATGGAACTGACGATTTTTTCCGGAACCGTCGGAATGCCAAAATCAGCCAGTATCTGTTTGGAAACATGTTCATCCAGGCTGCTTGATGGCGTTGCCAGAACCTGCTTCCACCTGCCTGAAGCCGCCGCAGCGTATTGAAAGGATTCGACGGAAGCATTCCACGGCGTCTCTCTTTTGTTTCTTTTGAACAGGGCGCGGAGACATTCAACCGACCGCTGGATTTCCCGAAAGACCGGAATTCCCAGTTTTTGAATGGCGCTCTGCATTTCACGCGTCTGTTCGCGTTCGCCGATCAGCCATGCGATCATTGGCTTTCCGGATGCTTTTACCCCGGCTGCCAATGGCGATAAGTCAAAATCAAGGGAAAAACCACCTGCAAACAAATGCAGAAAAATCGCATCGACACCGGGGTCGGCGCAAACAGCCTCAACGGCAGTTCGATATGTTTTTTCGCCCCCATTTTTTTCAACGGCAGGCCACAGGTCAACAGGATTGGCAATCGGCATCCATTCCGGAAACACTGATTTCAATGTTTCCAGGGTCTGGGAAGAAAGCTCCGCCACTTCCAGTCCCATATTTTCAATAAAATCAGCAGAAACAATGCCAGCGCCGCCGCTGTATGTCAGAACCGCAACCCGGCCAGCCGAGTTGAGGGGAAGGGAGGGAAAGGCGGCCAGGGTTCTGCAAATATCCATCATCTGTTTAAAATCTGTTGCCTCGGTAATTCCGGCCTGAGACATCGCCCCGCTGATAATCGCGCCGTTTCCGGAAAGGCTTGCGGTATGGCTGATGGCGGCTTGGGCCCCTTTCCGGCTTTTTCCGCCTTTTAATACGACAATAGGTTTTGGAGAGCGGCTGCATATCTCAATAAACCGGCGACCGTTCGGAATGGATTCCATATAAAGTCCAATGGCTTTCGTATGGGGATCCCTTATCAGATATTCGAGCAATTCGCATTCTTCAACATCCACCTTGTTGCCGATGGAGCAGACCTTGCTGATTCCCATTGTTCCGTGAGTCATGGTATCAATGAGAAAACCGGCGGATAGCATACCGCTTTGAACAATCAGGGATACGTCTCCGGGAATGAGTCCAAAATCCCACATTGTCGGGGAAACAAAGGAAAATACATGGCGTTTGACAGCATCCACGAGTCCCATGCAGTTTGGCCCCCAAAGCCGAATGCCGGTTTCATGAGAAATCTGGCGAAGCATGTTCTGAAGTTTTTTTCCATCGTCGCCGGTTTCGGAGAATCCACCAGATTCAATCATGACCCCAGGAATTTTGCGAACGGCGCATTCCTGAATGACTTTTGGAACCAGGGGAGCCGGAACAAAGACAATGGCCAGATCGACCGGGTCCGGAACATCCAGAACACTTTGATAACAGGTCAGACCTTCAATTGAGGAATATCGGGGATTTACGGGATATATTTTTCCAGCAAAGCCATTAAGAAGATTTGTCAGGATGGAAAAGCCCCCTCTGGCGGATTTTGTCGTTGCGCCAATCAGAGCGATTCCTTTTGGGTTAAAAAAAAATTCCATTGATGTATTGCCTCCGGAATGTTAGCAATGTAAAAGGTTTTAGGTTTTAAGTTCACATGAAACTTAAAATATCTTCTTGAAGAAGATATCTTGTTTTTAATGTCATTCGGGTGTCATCTTGTCAAGTATAAACGAACGAGTGTTCGGTTATTGTCACCGCTCAACAGGGGGGAGGATATGCGTCTTTATGCTGTAGCAGATATTCATGGAGTATTCGATCGAATGGCCACAATCAGAAACAATCTGGAAACTTATCGTCCGAATGTGCTGATTGCTGCAGGCGATATCACAAATTTCACCCGGACGCTTCCCTTTATTTCTGAATTGGGCAAGCTCTCACTTCCGGTTCTGGCGGTTCGCGGGAATACCGATTTAAAACGGGTTGAATTCCAATTTGGCCTGAAGGAGAATATTTATTTCCTCAACAATCGTGATGTGACTTTACAAGGAATTCATTTCGCGGGACTCAGCGGAACCATACCGGTACCGTTTCGGTCCAGAATTGCTTTCAGCGAAACTTTCATCTTGAAGAGGCTGATGCCCCTGATGACCCCTCGAACGATTTTAGTTGCGCATCCGCCTCCATGGGGATATCAGGATCGCGTTGCGGGAAAATATCATGCTGGGTGCAAGTCACTTGAAAGATTCATCACAGCCTGTCAGCCAGCCCTGATGATCTGTGGGCATATTCATGAGGATGTGGGAATAGCCAGCCTGGGGAAAACCCTTATTGTCAACTGCGCCATGGGTTCCTCCTGTGAAGGGGCCATTATCGACATTCAAGACGGCCGGATCACCGCAGAAATTTTAAAGGTTAACGGAAGAAGCAAGATAAAATCTTGTTGATTTCCATGAGTTTGAACGTTAATGAAATATAGCGACGAGGCAAAGATTAATAAACTTAATAAATGAAAAAGGATGTGTATCATGACTAAAAAAATTTGGATTATGTTGACTCTGATGATGGTTTTGCCGGCAATGACCCTTATGGTTTCATGTGGTAA
>JBAXVB010000145.1:0-9134 GCA_037129415.1 Deltaproteobacteria bacterium | reverse complement strand
ACAGGCATGGCAGTTTAATCATAGGGTAACTTCTGGATGAATGGGGCAGGGAATCCAGGATACCATCCGTATCCTTAAATATGGCCGGTCTCGAGGGTAATGAAGTAAGAATAATTCAAAAAAACGAGAAGATGCAGGTTTGATAATTTCTATCAAACCTATTATTCTGTAAAAGAAACTCGTAATTATTCTTTATGTCTTTTTAAAACAGATGATGTACAGAAACTATTTAACTACTTGTTATATCAATAAAAACGTAACTAAAATTGATAGAGAGTCAATCCATATGTCTCAGCCTTACCATATTGATGAACAATGTGACACTGCTCGTCAATTCATTGATTTCCTAATCAGAACTCCTTGCTTTTCAACGCATAGCATTTTTGATGCGGTTGCTCCCGGCATTAATCGTTTCATCTTCAGAGGCCAATCGGATCACGAATGGCCTCTGCTGCCGAAGCTTTTCAGAATAGGCGACCCGCTCTTGGAATTTTCTCCGCAATCAACTTGCGGACCCATTAAAGACGAAACATCAGCAAAAACACATCTGGGTTACTGCCTGCATTCAGAGTTGAGGGCAGTATTTCTATTTTTGGAAAATGCTGACAGGGTTGGTATTCTTACACCAATCGACTTTACCAATCTGAGACAGCACCAAGCACTTATACAGGCAGCACTCAATGACCAAGACGACGATTACTCTGCGGTTTTTCCTGCCCCTATTCTTCTAAACGGTATTGCCCTCGCTCAACATCACGGAGTTCCAACAAGGTTACTTGACTGGACAGAATCTCCTTTAGTAGCTGCATATTTTGCTGCAGTCAGTGCCTCAAATTTGGCTTCTGAAGCAAAAATCCAAAGCAAGAGGTTATCCGTTATATTTCTTAATGCCTGTATTTTAAATAATGAGGATATTAACTTAGCTATCGTCAATGCTCCGCGACATGGGAATAGTTTTCTTCGATCTCAAAGAGGATTATTCACATACTCACCCACAGCAAACGACTATTTCTTAAAGACCCGTACATGGCCATCTTTGGAAGATTTGGTTTTGACTGACGCAAGACTCAGAGGTGGATTGGGTCGTGTAACCTTGCCGCTGAATCAGGCTATTGAAGTGCTTAAACTTCTTTACGATTTTGGCATCACCAGACTTTCAATGATGCCAAGCTTGGACAACGCAGCAATCGAATTTCAATATGTTAGGACATTATTCCCGTTGTAGTCAACTGCACGATATAACCATCGGGGACCAGTCCTAAAACTGTCGTTCAGCATAAGCCTCGTTAGCCAATTAGGAATGAATCACGGGACAACAAAAGATGATGATAAATAGGTTTAGTGAAATTAAAGCGATTAGGGGAAACGTTACTGCTTTTGGAATCATCGACTATCTTGACAGGATAGAAAAGAGGATGACTGATAAGGTGATTTCCAATAAAGAATATACCACATTGATCGTCGTTTCGGCCAATTGGGTTTATTTCGTAGGGGCGAATCTTGTATTCGCCCTTTCCGATAGGGCGAATACAAGATTCGCCCCTACTATTGCATGACGGTGGCGATACACGGATAAATGCCTGGCCGAAACGATGATCAATGCATAGAAAAAATTTGATTCAGATAATGGAGTATTCTTTGTTGGAAATCACCTAAAGGTAACTTCTTCTGAAATTCAATAAAGACGAAATCGACCAGCGAATGCAGGCTGACAGCGTGGCTGAACACAGTAATAAGGATTCAGGGAAATGATAACGGACTACCATGCCAAGTATTATGCGCATGAATTGAGCCGGGTTGGCGGCAGTGGTGTTGACCGCCTCGACCGTGCTCTGTTCGATGCCTGCGTGGATTTAAATCCTTACCAGATTGAGGCTGCACTTTTTGCTCTTCGTTCTCCAATCTCCAAAGGTGTTCTCCTTGCCGATGAAGTCGGACTTGGAAAAACCATCGAAGCCGGTCTTGTACTTTGCCAGTATTGGGCGGAGAGACGGCGGCACATTCTTGTTATTGTTCCTGCATCGCTTCGCAAGCAGTGGGCGATAGAGTTATATGAAAAATTCAATCTTCCTTCCATCATTCTTGATGCAAAAACGTTCAAGGATCAGCAAAAAATTGGGAAACCCGATCCTTTCCGGAACAATCAAATCATAATCTGTTCCATGCACTATGCCTCCAGCAAGGCCGAGGAAATTAAAGAAATCGCCTGGGATATTGTGGTTATTGATGAGGCGCACAAACTGCGCAATGCATACCGCCAGAGCAACAGAATAGGCCAGCATATCCGATGGGCGACTGAGGATCGAAAAAAACTTCTTCTCACGGCTACGCCACTTCAAAACTCTCTGTTGGAACTGTACGGTCTGTCAACTCTTATCGATGAACGTCTTTTTGGTGACCTGGCATCGTTCAGAACCCAGTACATCAATTCCGGTGGCGATACCTCAAGTCTCAGAGAGAGATTAAGCAACTTCTGCTGGCGCTCATTGCGTAGTCAGGTGGTTGAATTTGTAAGTTATACAGAGCGCAAACTCATTACCCGTCCTTTCAAGCCTACAGATCAAGAACACAAACTTTACGAGGCGGTATCCGGCTACCTGAAACGCGACGAAACGTATGCGCTGCCATCCGGTCAGAAACATCTGCTTATCCTTCTTGTTCGAAAAGTTCTCGCTTCTTCACCTCATGCTGTGGCCGGTACCTTGCAAATAATGCGGGAGCGACTGCTAAAAATCAGGGTTGAGGCCAAGAAGAATACGAATGCGCTGGAATTGCTCATCTCTGATGAAGAAATTGACGACGATCTCTTGGACGAGCTACTTGAAAATGAAGAGGACAATCTGATCAATGAAGAGACGGTGGCAACCGAACCCGGACCGCAAACCACACCCAAACCTGTTGATCTGAAGAAACTTGAGGCCGAGATCAACGAGCTGGAAGATTACATCCGCTGGGCCAGAAGCATCGGTATCGACACCAAGACCAAAGCCCTCTTGAAAGCGTTGGAAATTGGCTTCAACAGAATGGAGGATATGGGGGCTGCCAGGAAGGTTGTTATCTTTACCGAATCGCGGCGCACTCAAGCTTGGTTAAAGAATTTTCTTGAGGGTAATGGATATGCCGGCCAGGTACTGACTTTCAATGGTACCAACAAGGATGATGCCACAGGTCAGATATATCAGGAATGGGTGGTCGCCAACAAGGACACTGGCCGGACCACTGGTTCGCGGCAGATCGATATCCGTGCTGCTATTATTGACCGCTTCCGGTTACATGCCAGTGTATTGATTGCTACCGAGGCCGGGGCCGAGGGTCTTAACCTCCAGTTCTGTTCGGCAATCGTGAATTTTGACCTGCCATGGAATCCACAGCGCATTGAGCAGCGTATTGGACGCTGCCACCGTTATGGCCAGAAGCACGACGTAGTGGTTATCAACTTCTTGAATGAGCGCAATGAGGCCGACCGTCGAGTTCAAGAGTTACTCGAACAGAAATTCAATCTGTTTACGGGCGTTTTCGGAGCCAGCGACGATGTCCTGGGTTCCATCGAAGCTGGTGTGGACTTCGAACACCGGATTCTTGAAATCTATCAGGAGTGCCGAAGCGAAGAAGAAATTCAGGCCGCCTTTGAAAAGCTTCAGTCTGATTTGGATGAACAGATTCAAACAAAGATGCGCGACACCCGCAAATTGCTCATGGAGCACTTTGACGAAGATGTTCATGACCGCCTGAAGGTCAATGTTGCAGGAACCCAGGAAAAACTTGACCGGATAGGCAGAATGTTCTGGGGTGTGACAAAACACGCACTTGATGGGAACGCCAAGTTCGATGACAACGGTTTCACTTTCAGGTTGGAAAAAAGCCCGACATCTGGGGTATCGATCGGCCGTTATCATCTTATCTCCAAGACACAAGAGAACACCCCAGGTGAATATCTTTACCGGCTAAGCCACCCCTTGGGAGAGCATGTTCTCAGTCAAACCAGGGATCTCGTCTGTACACCCGCAGAAGTTACATTCGTTATCACTGGGCATTCCACCCGTATTGCCGTGGTGGAACGGCTCAAAGGAAAATTCGGTTGGATGAGTTTGCAGCGATTGCGAATTGATTCCTTCGAATCCGAAGATTTCCTGCTCTTCTCCGCCATGGATAACCAGGGCAAAAACATTGATCAGGAAACCTGCGAGAAGTTGTTCAACTGTTTTGGCAATTCTGGCGAGGCAGTTACCGTGCCGGAGGATGTTGAGCGCCGGCTCAGGGCCGATGGGGAGCGCCATATCCGGGCCACAATAGCCCGCAATCTTGAAGAGAACAACCGCCATTTCTCCGAAGTCCGTGATCAGCTCGATAAATGGGCTGAAGACATGGAGATGGCGGCCCAGAAGGAATTGGATGACACCAAACGTCAAATACGCGACCTACAGCGTCGTAGTCGTCAATCTCCCACAGTGGAGGAACAGCACAGCTTCCAGGAAGATATCGCCAAGCTGGAACGAAAGAAGCGCACCTTGCGAGAGCGGATATTTGACATCGAAGACGAGATCGCAGAGAAGCGCGACCGTCTGGTGGAGGCACTGGAAAAGCGTATGCAACAGAAAACAACTGCTTCACCGGTTTTCACGATACGATGGAGAGTGATTTAATAATCAGGAGATAACCATGCCATCTGCCGAACAACTTCGCAGCCGCCTTTTGAAAAAAATCAAGGAGCTGTTTCAACTTGACCAACCGGATCTGGATTTCGGCTTTTACCGTATCATGCACGCCAAGGCGCAGCATGTGCAGGATTTCATCGACAAAGACCTGTTGAAGATTGTAGCGGATGCTTTCGGTCAGGTGGATGACATCCGCAAGGGTGAATTACAAGTCGCTTACGACAAAGCCATTCAGACCGCCGGGGATTACGGCGCTGCCGTTCCTGAGGAGACCGAACCGGTTAAGAAGGCCAGGGCCGCCCTTGATTCGATCAAGGATGCCGCAAGCCATGAGGGCGAAATATACGACCATCTTTATCGTTTCTTTGAACGCTACTACGATGACGGCGATTTCATTTCCAGGCGCTACTATACACGGGAAACGGTAGGCAAGGCTGCTCCTTTCGCCATTCCCTACAACGGCGAAGAAGTAAAGTTGCACTGGGCCAACGCGGATCAGTATTACATCAAAACAACAGAGTATTTCTCAAACTTCACCTTCGATTTGTTGCAGGCCAAAGAAGTTAAAGCAGCCGACAGCGGGTTGCTCGCAATTGTGGAACAAAAAGACAAGACATGTAAAGTACATTTCAAGATTACAGAAGCTGCTGAGGGTGAGCACGGAAATGTGAAAGCCTCTGAGGCCAATAAACGCTTTTTTATCATCAATACCGAGAAGCCGGTTGAAGTGACGAAAGATGGCGAGCTGGTGGTCAATTTCGAATATCGACCCGATCCGGAAAAATCAGGGCAGGAAAACACATGGCGTGATAAGCGGAATGCCGAGTCTGTTGAAAAAATCCTAAGTCAGATTGAAGAACTGGTTCGGGCAGATGGTGAGCATGGTAATGCGCTATCCGAATATTTGCGCCTGCTGAAAAGCCCAGCCCCCACTGAAAGCGACAAGAAACGACCTGTGCTGGCTAAATACATCAACCAGTACACCGCCCGCAACACCATGGACTATTTCATCCACAAGGACTTGGGCGGTTTCCTGCGCCGTGAGTTGGATTTTTATATCAAGAACGAAGTGATGCGTCTCGATGACATTGAGAACGCAGAAGCCCCGGCCGTTGAGACATATCTTTCCAAGATCAAGGTACTGCGAAAGATATCAGGCAAACTTATCGATTTTCTCGCTCAGCTCGAAGATTTTCAGAAAAAGCTTTGGCTCAAGAAAAAGTTTGTGGTTGAGACCAACTACTGTATCACCCTGGACCGTGTGCCGGAAGAACTCTACCCGGAAATCGCCGCAAACGAAGCCCAGCATGACGAATGGGTCAGGCTGTTTGCCATTGATGAAATAGATGCGGATATCACTGATCCCGGTTATACCAAGCCGCTAACAGTGGAATTTCTGAAGGCCAATAACAAGTTGATGCTGGATACTCGTTTTTTTGATGAGGTGTTTAAGGGCCGACTGATTGCATCCATCGAAAATTTTGATGAGCAATGCGACGGATTGCTTATTCATTCGGAGAATTTACAAGCAATAAACACCATCTCTCCCCGTTATGGAAACAGTGTTGATATTGTTTTCGCAGATCCGCCATACAACACCGGTGTTGATGGGTTTCCATATAAAGACTCTTATCAACATGCCAGTTGGCTATCTATGATGGAAAACCGCCTTGTGTGTTTAAAATCACCGATGTCGTGTTACGGACTCATTTTTCTAACCATCGATTTTGTAGAAGTGTCCAGGCTAAGGATTCTTTGTGATGAGATATTCGGGGCTGAAAATTTCTTAGCCGACATTGCATGGGAAAAACGTTATACCAGAAGCAATAATGCGAAACGGTTTTACAGCCTCAAAGACACAGTTCTTTGTTATCGAGCATCACCAGATATCGACTTCATTCGTGAAGATCGAAGTGAAAAGTCTAAAGGGAATTACACTAATCCTGATAATGATCATCGAGGACTTTGGATCAGTTCGTCTTATGTTAACCCTGCAATGAAAGAACAGAGGCCAAATCTTGTATACACGATCCACAACCCTATTACCGGTAAAACTGTAAATCATCCAACACATGCATGGAAATACGAACCTGAAGTCCACCGCAAGCACATTGCAGATAATCGCCTATATTGGGGTTCCGATGGTAGCAACGAATTTCCTCGTCTCAAAACATTCCTATCAGAAGCTAGTGAAGGGATGGTCCCGATTGATGTATGGCATCATAAAGACACTGGGACTACCGATGATGGGGGGAAAGCTCTAAAAGCTTTATTTGGAGTGGTTGTATTTGACAATCCGAAACCTCCATCATTAGTGCAGCGAGCTATAACACTTTCTCCAACTGAACCAGATGCACTTATGGCGATGGATCATTTCGCTGGTTCCGGCACTACCGGACATGCCGTCATCAACCTCAATCGTGAAGACTCCGGTACGCGTAAATATATTCTGGTTGAAATGGGCGACTATTTCGACACTGTACTCAAGCCCCGAATTGTCAAGGTGGTCTATTCCTCCGACTGGAAAGATGGCAAGCCCACATCTCGCCATACCGGCATCTCTCACTGCTTCAAATACCTGCGCCTTGAATCCTACGAAGATACATTAAACAACCTTCAGTTCGACGAAAGCCCAACGCGCAATAAAGTACTGGCGGCAAATGCTTCTCTGAAAGAGGATTACATGCTCCGTTATCTTCTCGATGTGGAGACGAGGGGCAGTCAGTCACTTCTGAATATTGATGCGTTTGCCGACCCTACTGCCTATACCCTTCAGGTCAAAAAGCCTGGCTCGGATGAGTATTTCACCAGGAACGTGGATATCATCGAAACCTTTCACTATCTGATCGGTTTGCGCGTCGGACACATCGCTGTGTCCCAGACTTTCAATGCCGCCTTCAAGCGCATTCTTGACCCGGAACTCCCGGAAGATCAACGCACCAAGCTGCTGGTTGATGGCAAGATCAGGCAGGACGCTGAAGGCCCTTGGTGGTTCCGCAAGATCGAAGGCTGGGTTCCCAAAGATATTGCTAATCCCAACAATGGTCAGCGCGAGAAGGTGCTTATCGTTTGGCGCAAGCTCACCGGCGACCTTGAGAAGGACAATCTGATGCTGGACGAGTGGTTTCAGAAAAACCGCATCAGCACCCGCGATTTCGAGTTCGACACCATCTATGTCAACGGCAGCAACAATCTGCCTAACCTTCTGCAGGAAGGTGACACATGGAAAGTCCGCCTGATTGAAGAAGAGTTTATGAAACGTATGTGGGATGTGGAAAGCGCGTAAGGAGAATCAACATGAAGATAGAAAGCATTCGACTTAAAAATTTCAAGGCATTCCAGGATGTGGAATTAAGCAATCTTCCTAATTTTTGTGTGTTTGTCGGCGCTAACGGGACCGGTAAAAGTACAATATTCAGCGTTTTCGGCTTTTTGCGTGATGCCATGACAAGCAATGTCAGTACCGCCTTGGCAAAATTAGGCGGAAATCGTGGATTCAAAGAAGTCAGAAGCCGGAATTCCGATGGCCCCATTGAAATTGAACTTAAGTTCAGAGACCAACCCGATACGCCTTTGACGACCTACTTCCTGCAAATCAATGAAAAACAGGGACGGGCTTATGTAAAGCGGGAAGTTCTTAAATACCGGCGTGGAAGCAGTGGCCAACCCTGGCATTTTCTGGATTTTTCAAGCGGCAAGGGCACTGCGGTTACCAATGAACTTGAGAAAGTCAACGAAGTAAAAGATTTAAACCGTGAAGAACAGATTTTAAAGTCAGCGGACATCCTTGCCATCAAAGGACTGGCGCAATTCGAGCGTTTTCCGGCCGTCGTTGCGTTAGGTGATCTTATTGAAAACTGGCATATTTCTGACTTCCATATCAGCAGAGCCAGACCAGAACAAGATGCGGGGTATGCCGAGCATCTGTCTCGTGAAGGAGAGAATCTGTCGCTGGTAATCCAGTATCTTCACGGCCGCCATCGTGATAAATTCGAGCAGATTCTCAACCTGTTGAAGATGCGCGTTCCCGGCATCAATCATCTGGAATCGAAAACCACGGAAGAAGGTAGAGTGTTGTTGAAATTCCAGGATGGGGCTTTCGAGGACCCGTTTCTCGCCCGTTATGTTTCGGACGGCACAATAAAGATGCTGGCATATTTGACGCTTCTTTATGACCCTTCACCACATCCTCTTCTTTGCGTGGAAGAACCGGAAAATCAGCTTTATCCAAAACTGCTCTGGGAGCTTGCCGAGGAGTTTCGTTCTTACGCCAATCGTGGCGGGCAAGTGTTCGTCTCCACACACTCCCCTGATTTCCTGAACGCAACACGTGTAGAAGAAGTTTTCTGGCTTGTTAAAAAGGGAGGATACACACAGATTCGCAGGGCTTCCGATGATCCGCAGATTGTAGCCTATATGCGGGAAGGGGATCAGATGGGATATTTGTGGGGACAAGGATTTTTCGAGGGAGCTGATCCA
>JBAXVB010000144.1:0-9140 GCA_037129415.1 Deltaproteobacteria bacterium | reverse complement strand
TTGCGGGAGGGGGTCGGGGGGTGGGGGTGGGCTGATGAAAATTGCCATATATTTTGTAATTATCGTCTGTTAGGGAGATTATCGACATGGCTGATGTGATAAGGCAGAGGCGAGATAAAATCATGCTGTTGGCAGACAAATATGGAGCAAAAAACATACGGATTTTTGGCTCATTCGCGCGGAGAGACAATAATTCCGAAAGTGATGCTGATTTTCTGGTGAACATGGAGGGAAGCCTGCTGAGACGTATTGCTTTTATTCATGATCTGGAAGATTTGCTTGGTAGAAAAGTGGATGTTGTGACAGAAAAAAGTGTTCATTGGTATGTTCGTGAAAGGATTATGAAAGAAGCTGTTCCCTTATGAAAGATCAACGACTCTATCTCATCCATATAAAAGAATGTATTGAAAAAATAGAACAATACACGAAAGATGGCGAAACATTGTTTTCAAATGATCCGAAAACACAGGATGCGGTGATTCGTAACTTCGAAATTATTGGCGAAGCCGTCAAACATCTTTCTGAAAACACACGGCAGAATGTTTCGCGAATACCTTGGAGGCAGTTTGCAGGATTCCGAGATGTTCTGATTCATCAGTATGACACTATAAATCTTTCTGAAGTATGGCTGACAGTTATAGATGACATCCCGATTCTGAAGGAAGCAGTAAGAATGCTTCTGGAATTTGACAATATCATGTAGAAACAAACTGCAAATTAATGAAGGAGTTTTGAAATGTCTTATCAGGTTCAAGACATTCATCGAAAAAGTGCAGACACATGGGCTTATCTTTGACGGCGCATTGGAAACCATGCTGATTCAGGAAGGTCTTGTCGGCGAAAAATCTTAGGAATTATGGATGCTGGAAAAACATAAACATTAAACCCCATTGTGGTCACCCTGTTAATGGCGCGCTTAAACCGCTTGACACACAAACTTTTCAACCCATTACTTAAAGGATATTGTCTCATGCTCCCTGTTACCCGAATTGAAGACCTTGATCAAGAATCCACTGCAAAACTGGTTATCGACTTGTTTCACCGGATTGTCATTCATCATGCCCTGTGGTTTACCGAAGTCCGACACCAGATGGGCACGGAGAAAGCGCTCGACACTTTAAAAACCGCCTTTGATCGCAGCTATCCCATTCAGATGAAACGGCTGTCCAAGGTGCTGGGTTTTGAGATGAAGGACAATATTCCCGCACCGCTTCTGAACATGTCCCAGAAATCACTGATGACACTGCTGGATAGTGTGGCGGTCAACTGGCTGGCCAATGACGGCGTCTGGTTTCAGGCCGTCGAGTTTGAAAGCGGCATGAATGACGCCAAGCGCTGCAACGATTCCTGCTGGGCCCATTTTTCACCGTTTGAAGCCAGATCCATCAAGCAATTCTTAAATCTTTCCGACCAGCCCGGCCTTGCAGGTTTGAAGGCTGCCCTCAATTTTCGACTTTATGCCAGAATCAACACCCAGTCTTTTGTTGAAGAAAGCGAAAATAGCCTGATCTTCCAGATGAATGAATGCCGGGTGCAATCCGCCAGGAAGCGAAAAGGCCTTCAGGACTACCCATGCAAATCCGGAGGACTGGTGGAATACACTTATTTTGCCCGCGCCATCGACCCCAGGATCAAAACCGAATGCATCGGCTGTCCGCCAGATGATCATCCGGATACCTGGTACTGTGCCTGGCGGTTTTCAATTTAAAATGCATTATCCGTTGCAGGCAATGGGTATTTAGTTGACAATGTAACCAGTTGCGATTAAAGAAGAGTGTTTTTGTTCACCCGTTTTTTTGCAATAACTATACTGGTTGCCGTCGGTTTCGGTGCGTATTCCGACGGCAAGCGTATTCTAACTGTATGGGAGGGTCAATCCATGTATGTACCGCGATATATGGTTTTCACCAAAGGCGTCGGCGTCGCCAAAGAAAAATTGTCTTCTTTTGAAAATGCCCTGCGTGAGGCGCGTATCGCTCACCTCAATCTTGTAACGGTCTCATCCATTTTCCCCCCACACTGTAATATCATTGATATCGAAAAGGGAATTGACCGCCTGGAACCTGGTGAAATAACGCACTGTGTAATGGCCAGAGAACAGATCAATGAACCTGGACGCAGAATTGTCGCCAGCATCGGCTTGGCCCTGCCTGCCGAAAGGGGCCGCTATGGTTATCTTTCGGAACACCATGGATTTGGTCAGACTGAAATTGAGGCAGGTGATTATGCCGAAGATCTGGCTGCAACCATGCTGGCCAACACCCTTGGCATCGAATTCGATGCAGACAAGGACTATGACGAACGCAGGGAAGTCTATAAAATGTCCGGCAAAATCGTTAAATCCCAGCATACCAGCCAGGGCGCACTGGGCGCTGAAGGCAACCTGTGGACGACCGTCGTGGCAGCGGCCATATTTGTGAAATAAGGTATGAATGCAAGTAACGAACACGCTATGAGCCCCCTTTCTTTTGGAGAGCCCGAATATCAGTTGCATGATCCGGAAAGCGCACGGGCGATTGTGCTGCCCCTGTGCTATGAAAATGCGGTTTCCTATGGAACCGGGGCCGGCAGCGGACCGCTGCATATCCTGAAAGCCTCCGTGCAATTAGAAATGATGGATGAAGAAACATTCATCAACTGGGGGGAAATAGGCATTCATACCTTGCCGCCACTCTATCCTTCCCAAAATCCTGAGCAGGCTGTCAGCCAAATGAAGCAAGCTGCACGCGCTGTACTTGAAAGGCGTCAATTTCTATTATCCCTTGGGGGCGACCATGCAATCGCCATTGGTCCCATCATGGCGGCTGCGGAGATTTTTCCCAATTTAGGCGTGCTTCAGGTAGATGCCCATCTGGATCTCAGAGACACCTGGAACGGGAGCCGGTACAATCACGCCTGTGTAATGCGCCGGGTGATTGAAGATATGGCGCTTCCCGTGGTTCAGGTTGGCATTCGCTCCTTTTCGTCTGAAGATGTTGATTTCATTCGGAATCACGGCTTATCTCCTTTTTTTGCCCATCAGATTGCACAGAATGACATGTCGTGGATTCAGCAGGTAGTCGAACGGTTGCCGGAGCATGTGTATATGACCATAGATCTGGATGGTCTTGATCCGTCAGTTATACCCGGAACCGGCACACCGGAACCGGGCGGACTTCTCTACCGTCAGCTTGTCGGCCTGATTAAGGCAGTGGGTCAATCCCGAAAAGTGGTGGCTGCCGATATTAACGAGCTGTCCAAAATCGAGGGAACTACGGTTTCAGAATTTACAGCCGCCAAGCTGGCAACCAAATTGTTCGTATATTGTCTTGATAGGGAAAGAATGCCGATCTGAGGACTCAGCTTGGGGTGATAAAAATCATCTTTTTATTCCTCGTCATATAATAGGATATATGGCAATTTTCATCAGCCCAGACCCAGCTCCAAAAAAAAGGGCCCAAGCAATGCCTCGGGCCCTTAACAACTCTATAACCATTCAGCGGAGCCATGGATTCGGAATCAGTGGTCTTACCGCCCCCCCTGACAACTACTCCATGTCCCGTAATATTTAAAACAATCCGCTGACTTTTCCAGTATCGGTATCAACGTCAATTCTTCTGAATGCCGGATTGGAGCTGGTTCCTGGCATCAGGCTGATGGTGCCTGCGCAGGGACAGAGGAATTTGGCGCCTGAATAAATAAGAACGTCCCGAATCGGCAGGGTCCATCCCTTGGGCACGCCCTTTACCGTTGGGTCATGGGTCAGGCTCAGGTGGGTTTTAACCATCATGGTGGCATAATCTGCATACTTGGGATCGTTTTCCAGCATTTTGGCTTTGGCCTCGGCCTCTGGGGACCAGGACACGCCGTCTGCGCCGTAAACTTCCTTGGCAATCAGGGATACGCGGTCGCGAAGCTTGGTTTCCAGCGGATACAGGAATTTAAAATCGCTCTTTTCGTTGCAGGCCTCAATGACGGCATCCGCCAGTTCCAGTGCCCCGTCTCCACCATCAGCCCAATGGGTTGACTTGGCGCAGCGAGCGCCGGCGGCTTCAGCAGCTTTTCGAACGATAGCGACTTCAGCATCAGTATCGGTATGGAAGCAGTTAATGCAGACGACAGGATTGATGCCAGATTTTCGAATGGTATTGATATGGTGAACCATATTCTCGACACCTTTCTCCACCAGCCCCAGATTCTCCTTAATGTATGCATCGGGAAGTGCGATACCGGCAACAACTTTGGGTCCGCCGCCGTGCATCTTGAGGGCGCGAATGGTGGTAGTCAGAACGGACACATGGGGTTTCAGTCCGCTGTTACGGCATTTCACGTTCCAGAATTTTTCAAATCCGATATCTGCGGCAAACCCGCTCTCGGTGACATGATAATCGAACATTTTCAGTCCGATCCGGTCGGCGATGATTGAGGACTGGCCAACAGCGATATTTGCGAAAGGACCGGCGTGAACCATGCAGGGCTGATGTTCGGCGGTACTCATGAGGGTGGGGTTGATGGTGTTTCGCATGAAAGCGGTCATGGCGTTGCCGACTTCCAGATCACCGGTGGTGACTGGTTTTCCGCTCTTGTCAAAACCGACGGTAATATTGTTGAGGCGTGTTTTCAGATCCGCCAGATCACGGATGATGGACAGAATGGCCATACATTCGGAACCCACGGCAATACCGAACTTGGACTGCATGGTGAAACCATCGGTTCTGCCGCCAAGGCCGATAATGATGTTTCTGAGGGACTGGGCGCAGAAATCAATGATCCATCCCATTTCAACACGGGTGGGGTCAAGATCGAGCCTGCGCATTTTGGTGAGCCGTGCAAGCTGCTCATCATTATAATTTCGTTCATGCTGCATTCTTGCTGTCAAGGCGACCATTGCCAAGTTGTGGGCGTTCATGATGTCGTTGATATCGCCGGTGAGGCCAAGTGAAAACTCGGTCATGGGAATGATCAGAGCGTTTCCGCCGCCTGCCGCCGTTCCCTTAACGTTCATGGTCGGGCCGCCCGAGGGCTGACGCAGTGCACCGCCGACATTTTTGCCACGCTTTCCCAAACCTTCCATCAAGCCCACGGAAGTAGTACTCTTGCCTTCGCCCAAGGGAGTTGGGGTGATGGCGGTGACTTCAATGTATTTGCCGTCCGGTCTATTTTGAAGGCGATTTATGATTTTGAGAAAATCCAGTTTGGCCAGTCTTCCCATGGGAAGTATTTCATCTTTTTGCAGACCCAGTTCGTCACACCATTGTTGCGGCGTTTTCATGTTGACTTCGGCAGCTTCGGATATCTGCCAATCTTTCATTTCTACTGCATTGTAAGCCATTGATTCGGTCCTCCTCTGAATTGATGATTAATGATTCTGGAACCTGATAAAACATCCGTGGTTCCCAGCGGATTCAGTACAATTACCGGAAGATACACCTTATTCCCTGATGCCAAGATATATAGAACAATTGTTATTGTCAAAAGGCGATTTGCATGTTGCCGTCGCAAACAGGGGATCGCGTTGCAGAAGACTTCATTATGCCTTCTATAATTGCGCTTCAGTATCATGGGACAGGCGTTTTGGCAAGCAATAAAAAGACAGAATCGTTTCATTTAACCTTCAATTTGTTGATAAAATTGCTTGACAAAGTAAAAATGAAGAATTATTCTTCTTGGTAATTATTCTCAATAAACTAAAATATAAAAAATAACCATCCAACACCAACTGTCCCCCAACCCCAATAACCTCATGAAGGGAGAATAAAATGGAAGCCAAAAAAACAGATACCTTGAAGCAGATTAACCCCAGTGATGTAACCATCTGTGAAGCTACGGCCCAAATGCTTCGAAAAGCCCAGAGAGACGGTGTTGAAACGGCCTTTGATCGCGCCGCCAATATGAAAGCCTGCCCCATCGGTGCGGATTCGGCCTGCTGCAAGCACTGTGCAATGGGTCCATGCCGATTGAACTCCAAAGATCCGTACGGAAAGGTCGGGGTCTGCGGCGCAGACATCGACACGATTCAGGCACGGAATTTTGCCCGTATGGTAGCCTCCGGATCTGCCGCGCATACGGATCACGGCATGGGCATTCTGGATTTGTTCCGAGGCGTGGTCAATGGTAAAATCCATGATTACAAAATCAAAGACACCATCAAGCTGGAAAATGTCGCCAAATCCATCGGCATCGAAGTGGAAGGCAAAAGCACCACTGAAATCGCCAAAGAACTCTATACCGAACTTGAAAAAACCTACACTCAGATTGAAGGGGAAATTCCCTTTGCCAGACGCGTACCCATCAAGACCCTGGAAAACTGGAGAAAACACAATATTGTTCCCCGTGGCGCCATGCGGGAAATCATGGAATTGATGCACCGGACCCACATGGGCGTTGACCAGCAGTATGAAAATATCACCCAGCAGTGCAGCCGGACCGCGCTTTCCGATGGGTGGGGCGGATCAATGATCGCAACCGAACTGGAAGATATCATGTTCGGCACTCCATCGCCTGTCTGCGTTGAAGTCAATATGGGCGTTCTGAAAGAGAATCAAGTCAATATAATCATTCATGGACACGAACCGAGCCTGTTTGAGTCAATCCTGGAATCTGTGAATGAACCATCCCTGATTAAGGCGGCCAAAGCAGCCGGCGCAGCCGGCATCAACCTGGTTGGAATGTGTTGCTCGGGCGCAGAAATGCTGGTCCGTCACGGCATTCCTCATGCCGGAAACTTCATGTCCACCGAGGCTGTTCTGGTTACCGGAGCGGTTGATGCCCTGGGTGTCGATGTCCAGTGTATCAAACAGGGTCTGGCCAAAGTCGCCGCATGCTACGGCACGCCAATGTTTACCACCAACTCCAGGTGTAAAATCGAGGGAGCGGTGCATATTCCCTTTGATGACCACAATGCCAGAGCTTGCACCGATGAAATTGTGATAAAGGCCATTACCCGTTTTAAAAACAGAACATGTACAATTGAAATTCCACAAATCGTCAACACCGGCGTTCACGGATTTTCTCATGAGTACATCAGCTACATGCTGGGCGGCAGCTTCAGAGCAAGTTATACGCCTTTGAACGACAACATCATCAACGGACGAATCCGGGGTGTTGCAGGCGTTGTGGGCTGTACCAACCCCAGAGTAAAACAGGACTGGGTCCATGTGGAACTGGTCAAAGAACTTATCAAAAACGATGTCCTGGTGCTTCAGACCGGCTGCTCCCAGATCGCCCTGGCCAAGGCCGGACTCACTGTTCCGGAAGCTGCTGTCATGGCAGGCCCGGGCCTGCGGGAGGTCTGTGAAACCGTTGGCATGCCGCCTGTCCTGGGTCTTGGAGCCTGCGTGGACAACAGCCGCATTCTGGTGGCTGCATCCCAGATGGTCAAGGAGGGTGGCCTGGGAGACACCATTGCCGGTCTTCCGGTTGCAGGGGCCGCTCCTGAATGGATGAGCGAAAAAGCAATCGCCATCGGCCAATACTTTGTGGCCTCTGGTGTTTATACGGTTTTTGGCGTCACCTTTCCGACCGTTGAGGGCACTCGTTTTCATAAGCATTTATTCGAGGAACTGGAAGACATGGGAATGGGCAAATGGGGATTTTCTCCAGATCCCTATGAAATGGCGCGTATGATGATCGCCCATATCGACAAAAAGAGAAAGGCCTTGGGCCTGGATAAATCCCGCGAGCGCGTCCTGATGGATATGGCGGACCGCAGAGCCATGGAGTCTGCAGCATAATTCACCGTGTTACCTTGGTGTCAGGGGCGGCCACCCGGTCGCCCCTACATTTTCCTGCCCTCCATTCTTCATATTTTTCAAATACCGGTACAGCGTCGCCCTCCCTACACCCAAGAGTTTTGCGGCTTTAACCTTGTTGTCACCGGCCCTACTGAGCGCAGACTTAACCAGATAATCATTTAGCTTTCTTGAATGATTCTGATGTTTATCCGGCCGGGTCCCTGAATGAATTTCAACTGGAATATCCTTTGGCAGAATGATGTTTCCCTGGGATTTCACAACCGCATACTGAATGGCATTCTGGAGCTCCCGAACATTTCCCGGCCAGCGATAGGCTGTCATCAGAGACAGCGCCTCAATAGAAATCCTTCGTGGTTTCTGTCCATTGCGCCTGGCGGCTTCATTCAGAAAATGTTCGATCAGAAGTGGAAGGTCGCTTTTTCGCTCCCGAAGCGGCGGTAGGTGAATGGGAATCACATTGAGGCGGTAATACAGGTCGTCCCGGAAACGGTTCAACCGGACTTCATTTTTGAGATCCTTATTGGTAGCGCTGGTCACCTTGACGTTCACCGAAATCGTTTTTTCCCCGCCTACCCGCTCGAATTCGCCTTCTTGAAGAAACCGCAGCAGTTTAACCTGAACTGGTTTGGTCAGGTCCGCCACCTCATCCAAAAATACTGTTCCGCCGTCCGCCAGTTCAAATCTCCCTTTTTTATCTCGTATTGCGCCGGTAAAGGCGCCTTTCACATGCCCGAAAAGCTCGCTCTCAATCAGGCCCTCAGGCAGGGCCCCGCAGTTAATGGGCACAAAAGGCCCCTGGCTTCGCTGGCTTTCACTGTGAAGGGCGGCGGCGACCAGTTCTTTTCCTGTGCCCGTCTCGCCGGAAATATGAACCGGATAATCATAGCCCGCTATGTTTCGTATCTGCTGAAAAATTTCCAGCATCTTGCCGTCCTGGCCGATGATATCGGCAAACCCCTGGGATTTCTCAGCCTTCAACTGGAGATTCAAAAGACCGGTAACATCCCTAAACGCTGCCAGAACCCCCAGAAGTACTCCATGATTATCCGCCATTGCTGTAACACGAATCTCAATGCGCCGGAATTCCCCCTGCCGGGTTCGGATATGCGTGATACATTCTTCCCTGTCGCTTGACACAGGCTGAGGATCATTGCAAAAATGACAGTTGTCGCCACAAAAAGGCTTTCCAAAAGCCAGGTGACAGTCTTTACCCAGTACATCTTCCTTGGAAAATCCGGTTATTTTTTCAGCCTCTTGATTGAAATAGAAAATGCGGCGTCTGGTGTCGTGAGCGATGATCCCTTCCTTGAGATTATCCAGAACGCGCTCAAGATTATGAGCATACGAAATGATTTCTTCCAGCATCAAGGCTGTATTATCCTTCGTTGGGGTGTCTGTCAGAATCAG
>JBAXVB010000143.1:0-9158 GCA_037129415.1 Deltaproteobacteria bacterium | reverse complement strand
GCTGCGCTTTCCATAGCCATCCCTTATGCCAAAGACCGGATACAGTTTGGCTCTCCACTGTCCGAAAAACAGGGATATACCCACAAACTCATTGTTCCCCATATCGTCCGCTTTGAAGCCGCTTCCAGTTTCCTGGATGAAATCGCCCTGCGTATCGATACCGGAGAAACGGATCTTCAGGTCGAAGGTGCCATAGCCAAGCTGTTTGCCTCGGAAGCCGCCAACCGCGCGGCTGACGATGCCATTCAGGCGCTTGGCGGCTATGGATACATCACAGAGTTCGGGGTTGAAAAAATCAAACGTGATGTAAGAATCACCTGTATTTATGAAGGAACCAGCGAAGTTCTGCAGAATATCATCAGCATTTTCCGCTGGAAGAAAACCTGGAAAACCAAAGGCGAATTTTACCGATCCATTGCAAAAGAAATGGAAGCTTTGCATCAGAAAAGCGATCTGGCCGGCTGCCTGTTTTACGGAATTGCAGCAGAAGCGCTGAACCGAACAATTCTTCTTGCCCACGAAAACCGCCTGACCCGAAGTCAGCATATAATGTTCTGCCTTGCTGATATGATGACCCATGTTGAGGTCGGTGCAAGCCTTGCCCGAAAGGCCGTTGCTTTAGGTGTCAGCAGCGACCCTCATGTTCAAAAGGTTCAGGCGGCATCCAGAATTTTCGCCGCCGAAGTTGCACAATTAGTTTACCAGAATATGCTGAAAATTCTGATGGGAAATGGTCTGTTCTCTTCAGAAACTATTTCAGAATTTCTGGAATCCTTTTCCTGCCAGCAGCTCCCCTTCGCCTACGCCAATACTGTTCAAGATATGGACAGGATTTGCGATCTGGTTTTTCATAATGAGAAATAAGTGTAGAGACGGGTTTGCAAGCAGATATTTTGGCCGCCTCTACGTCACATAGAGAATAAATACGAGGAAACGGAGACAACCGTGACAGCCCGTTCTGAAAAACAAACCATCGTAGTAACCGGAGGCTCAAGAGGAATAGGCAGAGCGATCTGCACCGCTTTGGCTGGGCCGGAGACAACATTGTATTTCAACTATGCTTCCAACAGCAGCGCTGCAGCCGAAACCCAAGAGAGAATCAGGGATGCTGGAGGACTGGCTATTGGAATTTGCGCAGATATTTCATCAGAAACTGCAATGACGGATTTTTTTCAGCAAATTCTTTCTGAAACCGGTCGAATTGATGTGCTGGTCAATAACGCAGGCATGACCCGCGACGGACTTCTGGTGAGAATGAAGGTGCTTGACTGGGATACCGTAATGGATGTCAATCTGAAAGGGGCTTTTCTCTGCACCAAAATTGCTGCAAAAACCATGATCAAGCAGCATTTCGGCCGGATTATAAACATCTCATCTGTGGTTGGGGTCACGGGGAATTCCGGCCAGGCCAACTACTCAGCTTCCAAAGCCGGAATGATTGGATTTACCAAAGCCGTAGCCAAAGAGTTAGCATCACGCAATATCACTGTGAATGCGATTGCTCCCGGATATATCGAAACGGATATGACCGATGCGCTTTCTGAAAAAAACAAAGATGCCATGTTGCAGCAGATCCCTCTGGGCCGGTTTGGAAGGCCGCAGGATGTGACGGCTGTTGTCGTTTTTTTGGCATCTGAAGCCGCTTCCTATATCACCGGCCAGGTGATCCATATCAGCGGCGGAATGTATATGTAAGACAGAAAAGGCAGTGAGCAGGTATCAGGGGGCAGGAGTGAAAGTCCCCCCTTCCCTTGCGGGAGGGGGTTAGGGGGTGGGGTGACCTGAGCCCTATCCCTTTTTTCAGACTTTTTACCAGTTCATTAAAATTAACCCATCATCATAAACAAGCAGGAAAACAGCCGTTTTTTTTCTGCGCACTTTTTACGATTATTAAGGAGAAAGTATGTCCATTGTAGATAAAGTCAAAAAAATCATTGCTGAAAAACTTGGAGTTGATCTAAGTGAAGTTGTGCCAGAGGCATCTTTTGTGGATGACCTGGGCGCGGACTCTTTGGACCTGGTGGAACTCATCATGTCCATGGAAGAAGAATTTGATATTGAAATTTCAGATGAAGCTGCTGAAAAAATAGTTCGTGTCAAAGATGCCATCAGCTTTATCGATTCACACTGATTTACTGGATGAATCAGACTGAAAGTCCCGCAACAGTATTCGAGAAAATAAGTAGCCGGTCATGGCATGGTCTATGCCACCCCCATGAATGAAAATCGTTTCTCACGCGAAGACGGTAGGGGCGACCGGCCGGTCGCCCCTACTTGTTTCGTGTCTTTCGTGTGTTTCGTGGTTTAAAAATATTTTCACGGTAAAGGAGGTTTCATTGAACAGAAGGGTTGTAATAACAGGTGTGGGTCTGGTGACACCTTTAGGGATTGGTCGGGATGAAACCTGGTCTGCATTATGCGCCGGCAAATCAGGAATTGGAGAAATTACCCGTTTTGATGCATCCCGTTTTGAAACCCGAATTGCCGGTGAAGTCAAAGATTTTCACCCCGAAGACTTTTTGCCCAAAAAAGAAGCAAGACGAATCGAGCGATTCATTGCCTATTCCCTCGCTGCAACCCGCATGGCGACAGAAGATTCGGGTCTGGTAATTAACAGTGCAAATTCAGACCGTGTTGGCGTACTCACTGGTTGCGGTCTGGGGGGACTTTCTGTTCTCGAGACGACCGCACGTATTATTGATCAGAAAGGCCCAGGACGGGTAAGCCCGTTTTTTATTCCCATGATGATCGGCAACATGGCGCCGGGAATGATCGCAATATACTTTGGCGCAAAGGGACCAAACGCCTCGGTTGCCACAGCCTGCGCTGCTGGAACCCATGCCGTAGGCGATGCTTTCAAAATCATCCAGAGAGGCGCCGCAGACGCCATGATCACCGGAGGTATGGAATCGGTCATCACCCCAACCTGTATTGCCGGTTTCAACGCCATGAAGGCCCTTTCCACACGAAATGATTCACCTGAAAAAGCCTCAAGACCTTTTGATCGCGACAGAGATGGTTTTGTCGTTGGTGAAGGTAGCGGAATTCTGATACTGGAGGCCCTTGATTTGGCGCTGGAAAGAGGCGCAAAAATATATGCAGAAGTTGCTGGATATGGCATGAGCGGCGATGCACATCACATGACTGCGCCTGCACCAAACGGCGAAGGAGCTGCCCGCTGTATGCAGGCCGCCCTTAAGGATGCCGGCATTTCCGGTTCGGAAATCAATTACATCAATGCTCACGGAACCTCTACACAAATGAACGACATGTATGAAACGATGGCCATCAAGTCAGTGTTCAAGGATCATGCCTACCAGTTGGCAATCAGCGCCACCAAGTCCATGACCGGTCATCTTCTGGGAGGAGGAGGCGGCATTGAGGCTGTATTTACCGCCTTGGCCATTCAACAGGGAATAATTCCGCCAACTCTGAATCTGGACAACCCTTCGCCGGAATGCGATCTTGATTATGTTCCAAATCAGGCTCGAAAACAAAACGTGGCCTACGCCATGTCCAATTCATTTGGATTTGGTGGAACCAATGCCTGTCTGATCCTGAAACAGATGACCAAAGACTGAAAAAGGAGCAGGTAAAGAAAATTTAGACAGACATCAACATAGAAAAACAGAAAGGAAGATAGCATGGGCAAAGTGTTATGGAAGCCTTCAACTGAAATTATTCAGCAAACGAACATGTTCAGATTTATGAGTACTGTCAATGAGCAGCATGGACGAAATTTTACGCAATACTCGGAACTCTACCAGTGGTCAATTGATAACATTTCTGATTTCTGGGCTTTACTCTGGGAATTTGTGCAAATCAAAGCCTCAACACCCTACACCGAGGTGGTGGATGATCCAAAGCGAATGCCAGGAGCCAAATGGTTTGCTGGCGCAAGTCTTAATTTTGCCGAGAACCTGCTTCGATATCGCGATGACCGAACAGCTTTGATATTTAAAGGGGAAGGCCTGCCTTCTACCAGAACCAGTTATGCTCAGCTCTATGAAGAAGTAGCCAGGGTCGCCGCCTCCCTGAAAGCCGCAGGGGTTAAACCCGGAGAACGGGTGGTGGGCTTTATTCCCAATATGCCCCAGGCCATTGTCGCCATGCTGGCGGCAACCAGCATGGGAGCCGTATGGTCATCATGTTCGCCGGATTTTGGCATCAAAGGGGTTCTGGACCGCTTTGGACAGATCAAACCTAAAATTCTTTTTACAGCAAACGGCTACTGGTTCAAGGGAAAGGCGATGGATTGCCTGGAACGCATCTCCAGCATCCTCAAAGAGTTGCCATCCATTGAACAGGTAGTGGTAGTTCCTTATACCGAAACAGAACCGGATATTCGAAACATTCCCAATGCAGTGCATTACCAGGATTTTAAAACATCAGGGCCTGTTCCCGAAATCTCATTTGCCCAGTTGCCGTTCGATCATCCCCTCTATATAATGTATTCGTCCGGTACAACCGGCCTTCCAAAATGTATGGTGCAGAGCGCCGGCGGTATTTTGCTGCATCATCTCAAAGAACATGTCCTTCATGTGGATTTAAAACGAAAAGATGTGCTGTTTTATTTTACAACCTGCGGCTGGATGATGTGGAACTGGCTTGTCAGCGGTCTTGCCAGCGGTGCGACACTGGTCCTTTATGACGGAAATCCATTTTATCCTCAACCTGAAGTACTGTGGGAAATGGCTCAAAACGAAAAAATAACTGTGTTTGGAACCAGTGCCGGATATATTTCAGCCCTTCAGAACACCGGCATCATTCCCAAAAATTTGTATGATCTAACGCCGATTCGAGCGGTTCTTTCCACCGGTTCTCCTCTCGCCATTGAGGGTTTTGAGTTTATCTATGATGCAGTAAAAAGTGATTTGCAGCTTGCCTCTATTTCAGGAGGCTCTGACCTGAACGGTTGTTTCGCCCTGGGCAATCCAATGGACCCAGTATATGCTGGAGAACTCCAGTGCCGTGGACTTGCCATGAAAGTGGAAGCCTTTGACAGTGATGGAAAGCCCGTTATCGGGCAGCAGGGCGAGCTGGTCTGCACTGCGCCTTTTCCATCCATGCCCATTTATTTCTGGGAAGATCCGGACGGAAAAAAATATCACTCCGCATATTTTGATGTTTATCCCAATATCTGGCGTCATGGAGATTTTATTGAAATCAACGAAAGAGGCGGTGTAACGATTTACGGAAGATCGGACACTACTTTAAACCCTGGCGGGGTTCGAATCGGAACCGCTGAAATCTATCGCCAGGTGGAACAATTGGATGAAATCGAGGATAGTCTGGTCATCGGCCAAGACTGGAAAAACGATGTCCGCATCATCCTGTTCGTTAAAATGATTGCCGGCCACAGTCTTACAGAAGCGATTAAGCAAAATATACGTCATGTGATTCGGGCTAATGCATCGCCCAGACATGTTCCGGCCAAGATCATTGAAGTACCAGCCATTCCTTACACCCTGAACATGAAAAAAGTCGAGCTGGCTGTCAAGAAAGTCATTCAGAATCAACCAGTCAAGAACAAGGATGCGCTAAGCAATCCTCACGCCCTGGATTTTTATGCCAACCTGAAAGAGCTGCAAGAAGATTAAAAAAAGTGGAGGTTGCTTAATAGTAGGGATTTTGTAGAGCCAGCAGCCGGCAGGATGCCGGCTCTACTGCGAAAGCCCATTCGCAGTAGAGCCGTAAAAACAAAAAAACGGCTGGTCGGGGACACCCCGACCAGCCGTTTTAAAGGAGGAAAAAGATGAAGAAATTATTAGGTTTGACTTGAGTTAATGCAAACACTTTGCCAAACACATTATAAAACACTTATATTTTTTTGTTTTTTTAATTTATTTATATTTCAATATGTTATAACCAACATAAAAATACCTTTGTAAATATTATGGCTGCTTGCACCACTCGTACATTAATAAAAGTTCAAAAGAATAAACCCATTTTTTCATGTTTTTTTTAAGTTGCTGATTTATAGTGTAATATGTATATTTATTAAGTTTAAAAAAATAAACTTTTATATCCATATTCAACAAACCAGACAGTAACAATCTGTTATCATAAAATTATATTGAGTTTATATTTTTGAACTTCTTGAAAACAGTTGGCACATCACTCAATTTTTTCATACATTAAACCGGAAGTTAATGATATCCCCATCCTGAACTTCATAGGTTTTTCCCTCCAGCCGAAACGTTCCACGTTTTCGAGCTTCAGCCTGATTTCCTGCATCCATCAAATCCTTATAAGAGATGATTTCCGCGCGGATAAAGCCCTTTTTAATATCGGAATGAATGACTTCGGCTGCATCCAGAGCCGATGTTCCCCTGTGTATGGTCCAAGCCCTTACCTCATCTTCGCCGACCGTAAAAAAGGACATCAACCCCAGCAAACTGTAGGACATCTGAATCACGCGATCCGTTGCCGATGCGGTAATATTGAATTCAATCAGAAATTCCCTGGCTTCTTCTTCAGTCATTCGAATCAGTTCCTGCTCCAATTTTGCCTTGATGACCATACAATGTTCTGCAGAAGTTACAGCAGGAATATCCGGCATTGTATCATCATCGTCTGCATTGTTGAACAACAACATTATGGGTTTGGCAGACATGAATGCAAAGCCCCTTAATACTGGAGCAGAAGCAAGTTCAGGCATCTTTCGCAGCGGTATTTCATTTTCCAGTTGTTTCAAACATCGCGTTATCTGGGATAATTCTTCCAGGTCAATTTTTTTGCCGCGTTTTTTATCTGTTTCCAGACGTTCCAGGCGTTTTTCTACCACAATCAGATCTGAAAGAATCAATTCCTGATTGATAGTTTGAAAATCAGACAACTGCTGCGGAGCCTCTCCTCCCATACCCATAACGTTTCGGACAACAAGAATAATCGCATCACAGTCTCGAACCTGGGACCACGCAGTCTGTTCTTTTCCGGTATCTTTTTTAGCAAGCGATTTTCCTGGCAGAAGATATTCTATCTGAGCATAAATGGTTTTGCGAGGATTATACATCTGGCTTAATACATCCACACGGGAATCCGGAACCTGAAGGGTGCCGATTCTGGGTTCTGCTTTTCCTGCCATATTCGAAAGGCTTCGGGTCAGGGCTTCAAAAACTGTGGTTTTCCCTGATCCAGGACAGCCGATAATGCCAATTTTCATTTTGTCTCCCGTTCTCTATAACAATTTTTCACAATGTATTTTTCTGTCCAGTCTGTTGTCGTGTGTCAACTAATTGAAGTACCAGAGCGGTTCTGGAAGGTAAATACAGGCTGATGAAATGGGATGTCCCACTACTCTCGGATTGCATTTGAGTGAAATGACTCTGGCCTGACTGTAGCCGGTCATGTCCTCCAAATTCGAGTAAATCGCTGTGAAATATCATACGATATTTTCCGGGCGCAAAAGTAATTTGATAATCACTGAAAGAGCATACTGGATGAAAATTGAAAACAAAGAACAAGCCGGCTCGCTCAATAACCATGACCTTATCATGGTCATGCTCATAACGAAGGTTTATTTGAGGACTTTCAAGAAGATGGAAAGCCTTAACCAGAGCGATCATTTCCTGGTCAAAAAAAGCCAGAAAATGGTATCGCAAGTCCGGATTATCCACTAAATGCCACTGGCGTCTGGCAAACCTGTATGACCAATTATTTCCTTCACGGGGAAAATCAATCCATTCCGGATGACCAAATTCATTTCCCATGAAATTCAGATACCCGCTGCCAGCAGTAATCACCGTAATGAAACGAATCAGCCTGTGAATGGCCATCCCCCTGTCCACACGAGGATTGTCCTTGTGAATTATAGACATTGCATCATACATGTCTGAGCCCACCAGCCTGAATATAAGCGTTTGATCCCCCACAAGCGCCTGATCATGAGATTCTGCATAGCTGATGGTTTTTTCATCCGATCTGCGATTTGTCAGCTCGTACCATAAATGGCCGATCGGCCAGGATTCATCCGGATATTCCTTTATAAGTCGAATCCAGTAATCGGGTATGCCCATCGCAAACCTGTAGTCAAATCCAATTCCACCCGCAGAAACTGGGACCGCAAGCCCTGGCATTCCGCTGACATCCTCGGCAATGGTTATGGCATCAGGATTGATATCATGAATCAACTCATTGGCTAACGAAAGATAGTTAAGCGCATCTTCATCAATCGATTCGTCAAAATAACATGGATAACCTGTAAAGGCCATACCCAGACCATGATGATCATACATCATGCTGGTAACACCATCAAAACGAAACCCGTCCAGTTGATATTCTTCCATCCAAAATCGGCAATTGGACAGCAAAAACGCCAAAACCTCTGATTTTTGATAGTCGAAACATCGGGAATTCCAGGCAGAATGAAGGCCTTTGGAGCCATCGTGGAAATACTGGTGTGTAGAGCCGTCAAAACGACTGAGGCCCTCCACTTCGTTGATTACTGCATGGGAATGGATAATGTCCATAATGACCTTAAGTCCGCTGCCATGCGCTGTATCAATCAGTTCTTTAAACTCATCCGGGGTCCCGAATCTGGAAGATACGGCAAAAAAACTGGAAACCTGGTATCCGAAAGATCCATAATAAGGATGTTCCTGAATGGCCATCAACTGGAGGGTATTGTAACCAGCTTTTGTAATTCTTGGAATAATTTTATCGGTGAATTCACTGAATGAGCCGACCTTTTCAGCATCTTGGGCCATTCCAACATGGGCTTCATAAATCAGAAGGGGGGAGTTTTTTTCAATCTTTGAGGATTTCCATTGATAGGCTGATTTCGGTTCCCACACCTGAGCATTAAAAATCAGCGTAACCGGATCCTGAACAACCCTGCAGGCATGAGCTGGAATTCGATCTCCGTGTCCGTCTTTCCAGTGAATGCGAAGCCGGTATAAATCCTGGTGATGCAGGGCATCTTCAGGAATATGAAGCACCCATATACCTTGGGGGTTGATTCGATCAAGTTGAAATTCTTTTTTTTCTTTCCATCCGGTTACATCACCTATAAAATATATTTGAGATGCAAACGGAGCCCATTCCCGAAACACCCAATTTTTTTTGTCGCGATGAAGCCCAAAATAGGTGTGAGTGGCTGCAAAATCATAAAGAGATTGATGATTTTTTATGATATTTTCTTTTTTTTCAATCCGCTG
>JBAXVB010000142.1:0-9215 GCA_037129415.1 Deltaproteobacteria bacterium | reverse complement strand
AACCATCAACCCTGAAAGAATTTTTTTAATGGAGCCATGAAGCATTACCGACAACATTTCATTCGTAAAAATCTGATCCTGAGAGCCAGAATCCTTCAAGCCGTTCGCATCTTTTTTATGCAAAACGATTATCTTGAAGTCGAAACCCCGGTTCGGATTCCGGCCCCGGCGCCTGAAACCAATATTGATGCTCAGGAAGCCGGGGGATGGTTTCTCCACACCTCCCCTGAACTCTGCATGAAAAGGCTACTTAGCGCCGGATACCCTCGAATATTTCAAATCTGCCGGTGTTTCCGCAAACTGGAAAGGGGCCGGATGCACCTGCCGGAATTCACCCTTCTGGAGTGGTACACTGCCAACCATACTTATCTGGAAATGATGTCCCAGTGCGAAAAACTGATTCAGTTTGTTGCCGGAGTCGTTGGTCAGCATGATTCCGTTGGTTATCGGAATCAGCGGATATCGCTGTCAACACCCTGGGAACGCATGACTGTATGCGAAGCATTTGATCGGTACTCACTTACTTCAATGAAAGATGCGCTGAGACAAAATCGCTTTGATGAAATCATGGCAATTGAAATTGAACCCCGCCTCGGAAATGATCACCCGGTTTTTCTCCACGATTATCCGGCTTCCTGCAGCGCCCTTGCCAGGCTGAAACCGGACGATCCTTCAGTTGCCGAACGTTTTGAGCTTTATATCGCCGGACTTGAGCTGTGCAATGCATTTACCGAACTGACAGATCCGGTTGAGCAGCGAAATCGCTTTGAAGAAGAACGACAGCTTCGCAGACATGCCGGAAAAATTGAATACCCCATGCCAGAAAGCTTTCTGAGCGCCTTGAACGATATGCCGGCAGCCTCCGGAAATGCACTTGGAATGGATCGTCTCATTCTTCTTTTGACTGATGCAAATTCAATTGACGATGTGGTTGCATTTATTCCAGAGGAGCTGGAATAAGTCGGGACAAGGGATATCTTGACGAATGGGCATGCAGAGGAAATGATCGGAGTTCTTTCATCTGACCGGAGCCGCAGAATAATCGACTGTTTCCCAACCCTGGATACTCAGCCCTGACTCTCTGATAATCATTGACAAATATCTTTGCTATGGTTAATTTTGTTCATTGGTGGTGCTGTCTGAACAGTTTGATCTGAATGTTATAAGCAGATTTCATTTACTATCTCTACAGGAGGGTGTCATGATTGAGGTTACCCCATCAGCTACGGAACAGATAGCTGAATATTTTAAAGGCAAGGAAGTCTCTCCCATCCGGATTTTTTTAAACGAAGGCGGATGAGGCGGGCCAAGTTTGGCAATGGCTCTGGATGAGTCAAAAGAAACGGATGATGTTTTTGAAATTGATGGCTTTAAGTATGTTGTGGATAAAGAATTCATGATAAAAGCCGACCCTATCAAAGTGGATTTTCTGGTAAGCGGTTTCAAAGTGGATTGCGGAATTGATTTTACATCAGGCTGTTCCAGTTGCGGCACTACCGGTTCCTGCTGTTCAACCTAATTTAACTTCCCCACTTAACTTCCCCAAATAAGGGCAGATCGGTTTTATGACTTTGTCATTCGCCGGTTTGCCCTTTTTAATTGCTGCCCGGAAGCCTGAAACAAAAGCGCATCCAAACGCCCGGTTCTGATTCAGCCCATATCCGGCCACCGTGCTTGGCGATGATTTCCCGGGTGATAAACAGCCCCAGTCCCGAACCTCTGGAAGCATCCCCACGAGGATCGAATCGGACGAATTTCTCAAAGATTTTCTCAAGCTGATCAATGGGCAGCCCCTCGCCAAGATTCCAGACTTCTCCACTGACCTCCGCGTCGTTATATGAAATTTGAATTCGTACTTCCCCCGGTTCAGCTCCGTATTTGACAGCATTGTCAAAGAGATTCCCAAAAACCGTCTTCAGCAGCGACGGATCGGCAAGAATCGGCAAAGTCGGTGGAAAATCGGTGTGCAGCAACATTCCCTTTTTTGCAAGAATTGGTGTCATTTCCTGAATTACCGGGCGGATCACGTCCTGAATCAGGTCCATGGACTGCCGGTTGATACGAAGCTCGGCGCTTTCAATTCGGGCCAGATCCAGGTACTTTCGAGCCATATTGACGGCTGCATGAACATTTCTGGAAATGTTGTGTACCAGATCTGCTTGCTGCACGCTCAGCGTACCTCCAATCTGAATTTCAAGGGCTCTGGCGGAAGTGTATATCACCCCCAAGGTATTTTTGAGTTCATGGGACACAAAACCCAGCATATCAAGATAGTTGGCGTTAAGACGCTGCAGAGAGCAATTGGTCTGTTCCAGCGCTGTATTGGCAGTATTAAGCCGATCTTCGCGATCCTTCAAACTAACCGTCATAAGGTTAAATGCACGGGTCAAGTCCCGAACCTCATCATTGCCCGGCGGCTCCGGAACCTTTAGATTCAGGTGTCCTTCTGCGATCTTTCCGGCAGTTTCGGCCAGACGAGTCAGCGAGCCGGTTAGCCTGCGGGCGAAAATCAGGCTTACGGCGAATACAGCCAGGGCGACACCTATGGAAAGCGCGGCATTAGCTTTCCAGAGGCTGTACTTGATGTCATCATAGGTTTTGGCCAGAATACCCACATAAAGGATTCCGATCACCCTATTTTCAACGTCGAAAATAGGATCATAAGCTGAGACATACCAGTCATTCACCACAAAGGCTCTGTCATACCATGGTAAGGCGTTTTCAAGGACATTATCGTAAACCGTCTGGCTGACCCTGGTCCCAATGGCCCGTTGGCCGTTGGCCAGCATGACGTTTGTTGCAATCCGGGCATCCCACTGGAAAATGGTTACATTTCCGATCTGAACGCCATTATAGGTTTGATCCTCGAAAATAATGGAGCGGATCTTATCCACCAGGTTATGATTCCGATTGAGCAGTACGCCTGCATAAATGACCCCAAGGGGTTTTCCGTTCAAATCCGCAACTGGCGCAGAAGCCATAATGACCATGCCTGCGGATTCACTGTTTTTGGCGCGGATTTTGGCCTTTGGAGTGGGTTCAAAAACCATAAAGGCCCGTTCCTCAAGGTCGTGACCTTCGTTTTTAAGCCTGTCTGCATCCAGTATGGCGAATCCCGCGGTAAGCTGGCCCTTAAGCGCCTGGGCGACAAAAGGATCATTCGGCAGATAATCCCCGCGGATATATGGCTGCATGGTGCGGATTAACACCCGTCCCTGATTGTCAGTAAGGGAAAGAAAATCGAAGCCGCATTTTCTTCTGACGGATTCCAGTGAGGCTGTCATCGACTTGGACTCCGGTGGACTGAAAGCACTCAGCACCTGCGGATCACCGCCAAGCACCGTTAAAACCAGGCGCAACTTGTCGAGTTCGTTTTCAATCACGTTCCAGCCGGATCGCAAATCGAGGCTGATTCTGCGCTGAGCCTCGTTCACCGTCGTGCGGTTGATCATCACTGCCCCAAGAATGCCTCCCAGAATGCCGGAAAGGCTTATGACCAATGCAAAATTCAGAAAAATGCGTTTGTACAGTTCCATTCTCATATTGGTATTCCCGGCCTGTTATACTGCCAACGGTCATAATCTGCGCTTTTTATAAACTCCCTCTCCCAGCGGGGGAGGGTTGGGGTGGGGGATCAAAGACGTAAAATTATGCCCGTTCGCAGTATATTACACGAATAAAAAATTAAAAAAGGCTGATCAGCATGCGTGTGGCCACCACCAGAAGCAGGCCGGCAAACAGCCGCTTGAGCCTATCTACAGGGAGACTGTGGGCCAGGTGAACCCCGAGCGGAGCAGTCAGCACGCTGGCGCTGATAATTCCGAGCAGGGCCGGCAGATAGACGTAGCCCAGAGAATAGCTGGGCAGATTGGCGGCGGAAAGGCCATTGAACACATAACCAAGGGCACCGGCCACCGCAATCGGAAAACCGATAGCCGCTGATGTACCGATGGCCTCATGCAAAGGGATATTGCACCACAGCATGAATGGTACCGAGAGCGTACCACCACCGATTCCCACCAGGCTGGAAACACCGCCGATGACATTTCCCACTCCGAACATGCCGGCGGCGCCCAGGAGTTGCCTGCCGGGTTTGGGCTTTCGGCCAGTCAACATCTGAACTGCCACATAATAGAGAAATATCACAAAAAAGCCTTTCAAAAATCGTGTTGAAAGGCTTGCCGCCACACATGAGCCCAGAAATGTCCCCACGAATATACCGATGACAATGCGTCTGACCACCAGCCATCTTACGGCGCCCCGTCGATGATGGAACCAGAAACTGGAAACAGCCGTGAACATGATGCTGGCCATCGAAGTACCCAAGGCCAGATGCATGATCGACTCGTCGGATATCCCCTGGCGGGAAAAACAAAACACCAGCATCGGAACTATCACCAGTCCCCCGCCAATACCAAGAAGTCCGGCCAGAATGCCAGCAGCAGCCCCCACGAGACAATACATTATCAAAATTGTCACCATTTCACTTTCCTTTACCGTAAAAATACTTTTAAACCACGAAACACACATTATATATGTTTGATTCGCCTAATATCCGAAAAACCATATCGAAGCAGAGATATTTATTTTATTCAACCCTTATCGAAATATCAACAGTGAAAAGGCAGGTTGTTTTTTTGCCAAAGGAGACAGGAGCACCGGTCATTATACCGCGAACTGGCATAATTTTACGTTTTTGATCCCCCACCCCAACCCTCCCCCGCTGGGAGAGGGAGTTTATGAAAAGCGCAGATTATGCCAGTTCGCAGTATAAGTCTGAAAAAATTGATTGACAAAATCCAGAGAATTGCGATAAAACAATTACAATTATTGACTGAGCGCTCGTTCACTATTTTGGACATTCTACACAGTCTCATGTACGCGATGACAGTTCGGTCATGGATGTTTCTTCCACATTTCATTCGCATAAAAACTTATTTCCTTTATTATCAACATCTTTTTGTAAAGCAAGGAGGAGTTATGACCTTTGAAGAGATCAAAACAGCAATCCTGAAACTTGGCGGCGAAGATCAAAAACGTCTGATTAAAGAAGTCGTACCTATGATCTGGCAGAATGCATGTACAGATGAGTCCTGCCTCGTGAAGTTGCGTGAACTGGTAGATGAGGAAACGGTAAAAGGCTATCGCGAACAACACATGGACGGAATTTAGGAGACAACGACAGCATGGATAACAAAAATGTATTTTTTGATGTTTTGACACCGGTGCATTTCATCGGCCGGTCTGCAATGATTTACCCAAATAAAACAGCCATTGTCTATAATGATGTTCGCTATACTTACAAAGAATTTTATTCAAGGGTCAATCAGCTTGCCAGCGCCTTGAAAAACATTGGCATTAAAAAAGGGGACAAGGTCGCCTTCATATGCCCCAACATCCCACCCATGCTGGAAGCACATTTTGCTGTTCCCATGATCGGCGCAGTACTGGTCAGTGTCAACATCCGCCTGGCATCTCAGGAAATTTGCTACATCCTCAATCATTCGGATGCCAAAGCAGTGTTTGTGGACAACGAATTCGCCGGAGTTGTCAAACCGATTGTCAGCGAACTGAAGCAAGTCAAAACCTTTGTGAACATCTGCGACATTAGCAACGATAAGCCGCTATCTGGCATGGAATACGAGGAATTTTTAGCTACAGGTTCACCATCGCCGATCGTTCCGGATGTTGATGATGAATATCAGAACATTACCATCAATTACACAAGCGGCACCACTGGACTTCCCAAAGGTGTCATGTACCATCACCGGGGCGCTTATCTGAATGCCCTGGGTGAAATGATGGAAACCGGGTTTGATTCCACTTCAGTTTATTTGTGGACGCTGCCCATGTTTCATTGCAATGGCTGGTGCTTTACTTGGGGAGTTACTGCGGTAAGCGGCACCCATGTCTGCCTGCGCAAGGTGATGCCGGATGAAATTTACAAGATGATCGATCAGGAAAAGATTACTCATCTTTGTGCGGCTCCAACCATCCTGATCGGCATGTCCACTTATGCCACGACAAATGCCATCAAACTCAAAAATGCTTTGCAGATTATCACAGCAGGAGCCCCACCAGCACCAACAATCATTCAGCACATGGAAGCTATCGGCGCCAATATCACGCATGTTTACGGATTGACCGAAGTATATGGGCCGCACACCGTATGTGCCTGGCAGCAAGAATGGGCCGCATTATCGCTTGAAGAAAGAGCCAAACTCAAATCCCGTCAGGGCGTTGCCTATGTGGTTGCCATGTATGCAGATGTGGTAGATCCCGCCACCATGCAGCCAGTCCCACGCGATGGAAAAACCATCGGAGAGATCGTGATGCGCGGCAACAATGTGATGATGGGCTATTACAAAGACCCGCAGGCCACTGCCACTGCATTTGAAGGCGGATGGTTTCACAGCGGGGATTTGGCGGTCATGCATCCGGACAATTACATCCAGATCATGGATCGTAAGAAGGACATTATCATCAGCGGCGGTGAAAACATCTCTACCGTTGAAGTGGAAAATGTGCTTTACCGTCACCCGGATGTTCTGGAAGTTGCAGTGATCGCAGTCCCGGACGAAAAATGGGGCGAAGTCGCCAAGGCGTTTGTGGTTCCAAGAGCAGGGACCCATCCAAAGGCGGAAGACCTCATTGCTTTCTGCAAAGAAAATATGGCCAAGTTCAAAGCACCCAAGACCGTGGAATTTGGGGAATTACCCAAGACCGCTACCGGAAAGATCCAGAAGTTCAAACTTCGGGAAAAAGAATGGCAGGGCAGGGAAAAGCGGGTAAATTAGATTGTTTTTCCTTCTGAATCTTAACAGGATTCAGAAGGGATTTCGCATCAGTCCTTTCCTGATTTGAATCTTAGCCTGCCTTTGCATAATTGGACTCGCCCTCTTTAACAATTACAAATCAAAAGTATGACAGCCAACCTTCCTGCGTCAGAGAGCCGATTCCCGCATAAAATCAGCCTGAAAAGAATACCCCGAAATATATGACTTGATGACTTTTCCACCTCACATTCTTCAGGAATTTGGAATTACCGTGGTTTTTTATTGACACATCCGTCTGAATCATGAATAAGAACCATTGAAGATGAAGATTAATTTGATCCATTCCATGACTTTTTTTCAAATCCATCACTCAGGAAAGGAAAACAGATGTCAAACATTGTCAAGAAACAGGTCTGCAAATGTGAAAGTTGCGGAAACGAAGCTGAAATGGAAATCACCTGCACCCTTCCGGATGCACCTGTTGCTTCTTCTCCGAAAACCGCTGCGCCGCTAAAGCCAGCAACTGAATCCAATAAAATCAAGGGTACTGCTACCTGCACACATTGCGGAAATGAAGCCGATATGTGGATTGACTATTAATAACGTAAGGCGCCAGGTGAATTATGGACGACTGCAAGATCATTCTTAATACCGGACTTAGAGGCGTCAAGATCGCACAGACCCGCATCAGCGATGTGGATGGGGATGCCGGAAGGCTGATTTACAGAGGTTATCTGATTCAGGAGCTGGCATCCCGGGCAACGTTTGAGGAAGTCGCCTACCTGCTGTTGTTTGAAAAACTGCCATCCCAGGCAGAACTCCTAAATTTCAAAGGGCAGCTTTCCAGGGAACGCGAACTACCTGCAGACCTGATTGCCGCTCTCAAAACCCGTCCGGCCAACGCACTAGCGATGGACGTTCTTCAGGCCGCTGTCTCCATGCTGGCCAACCATGACCCCGAATTGCCGCAGTGTACACGGGATAGCACTGTCCGCATGGCCATTCGCCTGATTGCCAAAACAGCCACCCTGGTTGCAGCCTGGCACCGAATCAGGCGTGGCCTGGAACCTGTTATGCCCAATCCCGATCTGGATCATGCCGCCAACTTTCTGTATATGCTGAATAAGGAAACTCTGGATCCGGAGATCGCCAGATTTCTGGATGTCTGCCTGGTGCTTCACGCCGAGCATTCGTTTAACGCCTCGACATTTGCCGCCCGCGAAGTGGCTTCCACACGGGCCCATATCTATGCAGCAGTTTCGGCGGCGATTGGATCTTTGTCTGGAGAGCTTCACGGCGGCGCCAACGCCAGAGTCATGGATATGCTGCTGAAAATCGGCACGCCGGATGCTGTGGAGTCATATATCCAGACCGAGTTTGCAGCGGGCCGGAAAATCATGGGACTGGGTCATGCGGTTTATAATGTGGACGATCCCCGCGCCTTTATTCTGGCCCCCATGTCCAAAATCATGGGAGAAAAAATCGGCGATACCCGCTGGTACGATATTTCCAGGCTTCTGGAAACCACGGCCAAGGCCGCCTTCAACCAACGGAAGGGTATGGATATAGTTGTGAATGTGGACTTTTACAGCGCATCCTTGTATTACGCCATGGGAATTCCTGTGGATTTGTTTACACCGGTTTTTGCCGTTTCCCGGGTTGCTGGATGGGTGGCGCATGTTATTGAGGAACAGTATGCCGGCGCATCGGCCAAGCCAGTTCTCTACCGTCCTGAATCAGAATATGTCGGGGATTACTGTGGCCCTGAAACCTGTTTCTTTACACCCATCGAAAACCGCTCCTGATTGAATTTGTTTACAAAGGACAATGAATTTTGTTAAACAATTCGCAACTCCGAATGACACGTCAACGCCAAGTGATTCTTCAGGAACTTCGAAAAGTCAAGTCTCATCCCAGCGTTGACGAAGTCTATGAAATGGTTCGGAGGCTTCTCCCCCATATCAGCCTGGGAACGGTTTACAGGAATCTGGAGGTACTTTCGGAATTGGGAGAAATCAAAAAAATTGAAATCTGCGGCAAGATCAAGCGGTTTGATGGGAACATTCGGGATCATTACCATCTTAGATGTCTGAACTGCCATCGTATTGATGATGTTCCGGAGAATATTCACTTTGATTTCAATTCGTCGCTGAATTCAGAGGTCGGATATTCCATCACTGGACATCGACTGGAATTTGTGGGACTCTGCCCCGAATGCTCGGAGCAACAAGGCAGCCGCTTGTCCCAGAAGATTCAATCGCATTTGAATTGCACCTCCAGTCGCTTCGTGGATAAAGATGTTAGCCGTATTTTCAATATTTGAAACGATTTATCATTAAGAGATATTCGAGTTTTCTTGACAGAAACCGTCCGTCATATTATAAAAAACGCAAACTGCTTTAAGATTTGACAGGCTGACCATAACTTGTAGAATAGTGA
>JBAXVB010000141.1:0-9419 GCA_037129415.1 Deltaproteobacteria bacterium | reverse complement strand
GAAGGCGAGGATGCTTGCTCCCGACGGAAGATGCAAGACATTTGATGCTTCTGCTAACGGGTACGTTCGGGGAGAGGGCTGCGGGGTTGTCGTTCTGAAGCGGCTGTCGGACGCAGTAGCCGACGGGGATAGAATACTGGCGCTGATCCGGGGAAGCGCGGTGAACCAGGATGGACCGAGCGGCGGCTTGACAGTGCCGAGCGGACCTTCTCAGGAGGATGTGATTCGGCGGGCGCTTTCAAATGCCGGGGTAAAAGCCGAGGATGTTGGTTATATCGAGGCCCATGGAACCGGAACATCTCTTGGAGACCCGATTGAGGTTGGTTCCCTGGGGAATGTCTTCGGCGAAAGATCAGGGAATAACCCTCCTGTGATTGGATCGGGGAATGTCCCCCTAGTGATTGGATCGGTGAAGACGAACATCGGGCATCTGGAGGCTGCGGCAGGGATTGCCGGGTTGATCAAGGTGGTGTTGTCATTGCAGCATGGGCTGATTCCTCCGCACCTGCATTTCCGGAAGCCTAATCCAAATATCGCATGGGAGAAGCTGCTATTTGAAATTCCATCGGAACTAAGAAAGTGGCCAGATGTGAAGAAGAGGCTGGCTGGGGTTAGCGCCTTCGGCGCCAGCGGAACGAACTCGCATATCGTATTGGAAGGGATACCGGATTCCGTGAAGCGAAACAGTGAAGATATGCGTCCGTTTCATATACTGGCGCTTTCCGCCAAGGGCGAGCCGGCGTTAAAGGCGCTGGCTGGACGATACGCGGCGCACCTGGCGGATTATCCCGAAAATCGTAGGGGCGAATCTGTTTCCTGTCTCCTGCCCCCTTCTTTTGAAGAGGCGATCTCCGACGTGTGTTACACCGCCAATACAGGGCGGTCGCACTTTGAGGATCGACTGGCGGTGATCGGCGCCACGCGGGAGGAGATTGCAGCGGAGTGCCAGGCTTATCATGATGGTTGCTATGATGGGGCAGGCATCAGGAATGTTCAGTATGGTACTCAAGGAGTTAGCCGAAATATATTTTGTTCTGATCGAATTGATTCAGATAACAATTATCCAACCCCACGGAAAATCGCTTTTCTCTTTACCGGCCAAGGCTGCCAGTACGCCGGAATGAGCAGGGTTCTGTACGAAACCGCGCCGATATTTCGTGCAGTAATGGATCAATGCGCCGATATCCTGAAGGGGATACTGAAAAGCCCCCTGCTTGATGTTATCTATTCCACAGGACAACGCATGGAACTGAACGATACTGCCTACAGCCAGCCAGCACTGTTTGCAGTTTCTTATGCGCTTTTTGAGTTGTGGAAGAGCTGGGGGATCAAGCCATCGCTGGTGATGGGCCATGACGTTGGTGAGTACGCTGCGGCCTGTGCAGCCGGAGTGTTCTCTTTGGAGGATGGTCTGAAACTTGTTACCGAGCATGAACATCATTCATCATTCAAAACCCTTCGTATCGGAATTGTATCAAGCCTGACCGGGGAACTGATCACCGATGGGATGGCTCAGCCGGACTACTGGGCGCGCCATCTCAAGGAACCTGTGAAGTTCCGGGCGGGGATGGAAACGCTCAAGCGTGAAGGATGCGGAATATTCCTTGAGATAGGTGCTAATCCGATGCTTCTGGAAATGGGGCGCAGGTTTCTGCCTGACGGATACGGGACATGGCTACCGAGCCTGCAGGCTGGGCAAAACGATTGGCGACGGATGCTTGAGAGTCTGGGTACATTGTATGGTAAGGGGATAACCCCGGATTGGAAGGGGTTCGCTCAGGACTATGGAAAGGATAAAGTCGTTCTGCCGACCTATCCGTTTCAGAGAAAGCGCTACTGGATCAAGGACATGGGAACAAGGCGCGCTGATTTCCGGAGCATACCTGGTCGGACAGTGCATCCACTGTTGGGGCAAAGGCTGCCGACAGCACATCGGGATGTCATCTTCGAATCAAGGATCACGCAGGATTCGCCTTCGTTTCTGGGGGATCACCGGATTTATGGGGAGGTCGTGTTTCCGGCGACCGGGTATGTGGAGATGGCGCTTGCCGGGGGTGCAGAGCTGCTAAGATCGGATGATTTAACGATTGAGAATTTCTCGATCCGCCAACCGCTAATTTTGCCATTGCGGGGTGAGCTAATGGGTGTGCGCAATCCTGATATGCATATCTCACCCACAAGGGAGGAAGTCCGGTTGCAGACGATCCTGCATCCTGAAGACGCCGGGGGATACACCTTCGAGATATTCAGTGAAACGCCCTCTAACTCTGCACCACCCAACTATCCTCAGCCGGGAGAGGTGGTATGGCGGCTCCATGCTACTGGAATGATTCGCAGCGGAAGAGACGAAGATAGTCGGACAGAGAGGCTTGAGGATCTGAAAGCCAGGTGCGGCAAGCATCTTTCGGTAGAAGATCACTACCATGGATTCATGGAAAAGGGGATCGAGTATGGTCCAGGTTTTCAGGGAATCGAACAGTTGATAACAGGAGAGCGGGAGTCTCTGGGATTTTTGCGGGCTAACGGGACAGTTGAAGCAGAGATGTCAGAATACAGACTTCATCCCGGATTATTAGACGCGAGCCTGCAGGTGGCTTCGCCGATCATTATGGACGGATCCAGTCAAGAAACTCAGCTTCCCGTCGGCATCAAGCGATTGAGGATAAAATCTCGCCCAACTTCGGTTCTCTGGAGCCATGCACGTCTGCGCGGCGCTGGAGATTTAGACAAAAGCCTGGAGCTTGATTTTTGCCTGTACGATGAAACTGGTCGCGCCTTTGTCGAGGTGGAAGGGTTTCTGGTGAAAAGTGCTACCAAGGAGACTCTGCTTGCGGGGACCAAAGGTAAAGGGGACACGGGGCTTTACAAAGTGAACTGGGAGACCGCGCCGCTACCGGATCAAGCGGGTGATGTTTCTGGCCGCTGGATGATCTTTGCGGATGTGGGCGGTCTGGGAGAAAAGATAGCCAGAGCGTTGAAGGCTATGGGTGCAGAGATCGTGCTGGTATATCGCGGCGAGTCCTACACGCAAGAAGACAAGGCGCGGTATCGTGTAAATCCGCTTGAGCCGGAAGATTTTCGGCGATTGCTAAAAGATGCATTAGGACATCCGTTGACGGCTTTACTTCACCTTTGGAGTCTGGACAGCGGTGAAGAGACGCAACGATTGTCGATTGAGCAGGGTAAAGTCTTTGGCTGTGTTAGCGTACTGCATCTTGTGCAGGCATTAAGCCGTGCGGAGCATCAGCCACGGCTATGGCTTGCGACACGGGGGGCGCAGGCTGTAGGTAAGGAGAGAGTTTCTGTTCACCAGTCTCCGCTCTGGGGATTTCAGCGGGTGATCGCCTTGGAGCATCCCGAGTTTAGGAGTGTCTGCATCGACCTTGATCCGCAGAAGGACGTCGATGAGGAACGGCATCTGCTATCGGAACTTGGTGATTCGGAGAGGCAGGACGAAGAGGACAGGATCGCCTACCGTGGGGAAATAAGATACGGAACCAGGCTGATCAAGGCTGTACAGCGGGAGCCAATGCGCCAGGAGATGGCTCCCCGGCGGATGGGAATTCAGGAGTACGGGATCATCGGGAACCTGACCCTCGGGCCGATGGAAAGACGCAAGCCGGGTAAGGGAGAGGTGGAGATCAAGGTCAGTGCGACAGGATTGAACTTCCGGGATGTACTCCGCGCTCTGGGGATGCTAAAGGAGTATGAGGTGCAGTTGCAGGATGCCTCGGATGTCAGGTTTGGCTTTGAATGCTCCGGGAAAATTGCTGCAGTCGGTCAAGGAGTTGAAGGGCTAAAAGTCGGAGATGAGGTAATCGCCGGGCTTACCGTGGAGGGAAGTCTTGGGAGTTATGTCACGGTGGATGTTTCCGGGGTCGCCAAAAAGCCAGGGTGGATGAGCCATGAAGATGCGGCGACGATTCCACTGGCTTTTTTGACGGCCTGCTACGGTCTTGAGCGGCTTGCTAAGATACAGAAAGGAGAGCTTGTTCTGATCCATGCAGCGGCCGGCGGGGTTGGGCTTGCAGCGATTCAGATCGCGCAGCGGGCCGGAGCCAGAATATATGCCACGGCGAGCCCTGGCAAATGGGAGTACCTGAAGTCACTGGGGGTCGAGGCGGTGATGAATTCCCGGACATTGACTTATGCGCAAGAGATAAAGGCGCTTACAGGCGGCAAGGGGGTTGATGTCATCCTGAACAGCCTGACCGGGGAGTACATCCCTAAAAACCTGGAGATACTTGCAGAAGGTGGGCGGTTCCTGGAGATAGGCAAGATCGGGATATGGGATGGGGAGAGAGTCCGGCATAATAGGCCCGATGTCCAATACCATCCTTTTGATCTCGGAGATGTGGCGCGAAATAATCCAGGGTTGCTGAAAGAGCTGCTAACCGGATTGATGGCGGGCTTTGACCGGGGAGAGTTGAAACCTCTGAAACGCACTGTGTTCGGACTTGATGATGGTGCGAATGCCTTCCGGTACATGGCGCAGGCCAGGCATATCGGCAAGGTGGTATTGACAGCGGAAACCAAAGGAGTGAGGATACGACCAGATGCGACATACCTGATTACCGGTGGGCTTGGGGCGCTGGGACTCGAAACTGCCAAGTGGCTGGTGGAGAATGGAGCCACAAACCTGGTGCTTGCAGGGCGGAGTCAAGGATCGGCTGAGGCAAAGGATCAGATCATAGGGGCGACCCGCCGGTCGCCCTCACTCGAACGTCCGGGTGTGAGGGTAAATGTACTAAAGACGGACATCGCAAAACAGACTGATGTTGCACGGTTATTTGAGCTTCTCTCCGGAATGCCGCAGCTAAAGGGGATTATCCATTGCGCTGGTGTTATAGACGACGGTATTCTGATTAAGCAGGACATGGAGCGATTCCGGAAGGTGCTATCACCTAAGGTCGATGGTGCATGGAACCTGCACGAAGCGACTCTGGGGCTGAAGCTCGACTTTTTTGTCTGCTATTCTTCGGTTGCATCGGTGATCGGATCGGCGGGGCAGTCCAACTATGCGGCGGCCAATGCCTTCCTGAACGGATTTGTTCACGAACGCCGAAGACAGGGGTTGCATGGACTTAGCATCAACTGGGGACCGTGGGAACTCGGAATGGCGGCAAGGCTTAAAAATCGGGATAGAGAGCGTATTGCAGCCAGTGGGATCAGGGCGATCTATCCTGAGGAGGGATTCAAAATTCTGGAGCAATTGCTTCTTCAGGATGAGACCGAAGCCTGTGTGTTGCCGGTGAACTGGGGAGAGGCGACCAGCCGGTCGCCCCAACTTGATCTTGGGCACAATTATCGCAGAGTGATGGCGGAGAGTTCCGGGAGAAAGGGCGTGTCGATGGATAAGTCCGCTATCCTCGGGAAACTGGAGGTGACGATTGCAGGGCAAAGGCGCATGGTTCTGCTTGATTATGTGCAGATGCAGGTAGCGGATGTGTTAGGAGAAAAAGTGTCGGATGGGATAAAACCGAGGCAGAGGCTTTTTGATCTGGGGATTGATTCCCTCATAGCGGTGGAGCTAAGAAATAGGCTCCAATCCGGGCTGAATATTCCGCTGGAAGCCACCCTGGTATTCGATTACCCCACGGTGGAAGCGCTGGTTGATCATTTTATGGAGAACTTGCATTTTCTAAACGATCCGGAGCCATCATCAGGGAAGATGACTGGCATGAAACCGGAATACGCCAAGCCATCTCCGGTGAACATCGCCCTGGAAGATGCTTCGCAGGACGAGATTGCCCTGATGCTTGCCAATGAACTTGAGGTCGGTACAGAAAGGCCCTGATCGATCAGGTGTTTTTTCATTTTTAAAAATTTAACCACAAAATACACGAAAAGAATTGGTAAGGCAAAGAGGAGTTTTTCTTCGCGTTTTTCTTAATTGAATCTGTTTCACAGAAAAGAGAATTGATGGAAGAGACGGTAAAAACCGATTATAAGGCGTTGATGTCAAAAGCCATCGTCGAATTGAGGGTACTCAGGGCAAGGCTTGATGAAAACGAGCGCGCCAAGACCGAACCGGTAGCGATCATCGGCATCGGCTGCCGTTATCCCGGAGGAGCAGATGGCCCGGATGCATACTGGAAACTTCTAAGCACCGGCATCGACGGAATATCCGAAGTGCCAGGTGACCGCTGGGACATTGAAGATTACTATGATCCTGATCCGGAAACTCCCGGCAAGATGTCATGCCGATATGGCGGTTTTTTGCAAAATATCGATTCTTTCGACTCAACCTTCTTCGGCATCACTCCTCGGGAACTGGTGGGCATGGATCCCCAGCAGCGCCTGATGCTGGAAGTGGCATGGGAGGCGCTGGAACATGCAGGGCAAGCGGCTGATGCTTTGTTTAAAACGCCTACCGGCGTTTTTGCCGGCATCAGTAGCTTCGACTATGCCGCCGCACAACTCCTGTCTGCCGATGTTCATCAGATCAACGCTTACCTGGGAACGGGGATAGCTCTAAGCGCCACTAACGGCCGGCTTTCATATATGCTGGGTTTGACGGGGCCGAGCATGGCCGTGGATACTGCATGTTCGTCGTCGTTGGTGGCGGTGCATCTGGCGTGTCAGAGCCTTCGCTCCAAAGAGTGCGACATGGCGCTGGCCGGGGGTGTGAACGTGATTTTGCTGCCGGAGCTTTCGATCAATTTTTCGAAGGCGAGGATGCTTGCTCCCGACGGAAGATGCAAGACATTTGATGCTTCTGCTGACGGATACGTTCGGGGAGAGGGCTGCGGGGTTATCGTTCTGAAGCGGTTGTCAGACGCGGTAGCCGACGGAGACAGGATATTGGCGCTAATCCGTGGGAGTGCGGTGAACCAGGATGGACCGAGTGGCGGCTTGACTGTGCCGAGCGGACCTGCTCAGGAAGATGTGATCCGGCGGGCGCTTTCAAATGCTGGGGTAAAAGCCGGGGATGTGAGTTATATCGAGGCCCACGGAACCGGGACATCTCTTGGAGACCCGATTGAGGTTGGTTCCCTGGGAAAGATTTTCGGCGGAAGATCTGCTAATGACCCCCTTGTGATCGGGTCGGTGAAGACGAACATCGGGCATCTGGAGGCTGCTGCCGGGATTGCCGGGTTGATCAAGGTTGTGCTGTCGATGCAGCATGGGCGGATTCCTCCGCACCTGCATTTTCGGAAGCCTAATCCCCATATTGCATGGGAGAAGCTGCCATTTGAAATTCCATTGGAACTAAGAAATTGGACGGCAGGAAAACAAAAAATCGCTGGGGTCAGTTCTTTTGGCTTTACCGGGACGAACGCGCATATCGTATTGGAGGAGGGACCGGTTTGCGAAAAACGGAACAGTGAGAACGTGCGTCCGTTTCATCTCCTGGCGCTTTCCGCCAAGGGCGAGCCTGCGTTAAAGGCGCTGGCTGGACGATACGCGGCGCACCTATCGGATCATCCCGAAAATCGTAGGGGCGAATCTTGTATTCGCCCTTCCGGTAGGACGCATTCTTCCGATGGGACGAATTCTTCCGATGGGACGAATTCTTCCGATGGGGCGAATGCGTTCGATAGGGCGAATACAAGATTCGCCCCTACAGGCAATCTGCTCCCTGCCCCCTGCCTTCTGCCTTCTTCTTTTGAAGAGGCGATCTCCGACGTATGTTACACCGCCAATACGGGGCGGTCGCACTTTGAGGATCGACTGGCGGTGATCGGCGCCACGCGGGAGGAGATTGCAGCAGGATGCCAGGCTTATCACGATGGTTGCAATGATGGGGCAGGCATCAGGAATGCTCAGGATGGGACTCAAGTGATTAGCCGAAATATATTTTGTTCTGATCGAATTGATTCAGGTGACAATTATCCAACCCCCCGGAAGATCGCCTTTCTCTTTACCGGCCAAGGCTGCCAGTACGCCGGGATGGGCAGGGTTCTGTACGAAACTGCGCCGATATTTCGGGCGGTCATGGATCAATGCGCCGATATCCTGAAGGGAATGCTAAAAAGCCCCCTGCTTGATGTGATCTATTCTACAGAGCAAAGTGTGGAACTCAACGATCCTGCCTACAGCCAACCAGCACTGTTTGCAGTTTCCTATGCGCTTTTTGAATTGTGGAAGAGCTGGGGGATCGAGCCATTGCTGGTGATGGGCCATGATGTTGGTGAGTACGCAGCGGCCTGCGCAGCCGGAGTATTCTCTTTGGAGGACGGTCTAAAACTTGTTGCCGAGCGGAGCTATCATGTAGAGCCGGCATCCTGCCGGCTGAAAGTGATGACAAGAGAACCGTTGACCGTTGACCAGCCGCCACAAGAGCGTTCACCGTTCACGGTCAACGGTCAACGCTCTTGTGGGTCAATGGTTCTTGAAAGTCATTCATCATTCAAAACCCCTCATATCGGGATTGTATCAAGCCTGACCGGAGAGCTGATCACCGATGGGATGGCTCAGCCGGACTACTGGGCGCGCCATCAGATGGAACCTGTGAAGTTCCGGGCGGGGATGGAGACGCTCAAGCGTGAGGGGTGCGGAATATTCCTTGAGATGGGTGCTCATCCAGTGCTATTGGAGATGGGGCGCAGGTTTCTGCCTGACGGATACGGGACATGGCTGCCGAGCCTGCAAGCTGGCCAAAACGATTGGCGACGGATGCTTGAGAGTCTGGGTGCATTGTATGATAAGGGGATAACACCAGACTGGAAAGGGTTCGATCAGGACTATGGAAGGAATAAAGTCGTTCTGCCGACCTATCCGTTTCAGAGGAAACGCTACTGGATCAAGGGCATGGGAACAAGGCGTGCTGATTCCCGGATCATTCCTGGTCGGACGGTGCATCCACTGCTGGGGCAAAGGCTGCCGACAGCACATCGGGATGTCATCTTCGAATCGCTGATTACGCAGGATTCGCCTTCATTTCTGGGGGATCACCAGATTTATGGGGAGGTCGTGTTTCCTGCGACCGGGTATGTGGAGATGGCGCTTGCCGGGGGCGCGGAGCTGCTAAAATCGGATGATTTAACGATAGAGAATTTCTCGATCCGCCAACCGCTAATTTCGTCCTCGCGGGGTGAGATAGTGGGTGTGCGCAATCCTGATATGAATATCTCACCCACCAGGGAAGCAGTCCGGTTGCAGACGATCCTGCATCCTGAAGATACTGGGGGATACGCCTTCGAGATATTCAGTGAGACGATCTCTAACTCTGCACCCCCCAACTATCCCCCGCTGGGAGAGGTGGAATGGCGGCTCCATGCTACTGGAATGATCCGCAGCGGAAGAGAAGAGGAGCGTAGGACAGAGAGGCTTGAGGATTTGAAGACCAGGTGCAGCAAGTATCTTTCGGTAGAAAACCACTACCGCGGATTCATGGAAAAGGGGATCGACTATGGTCCAAGTTTTCAGGGAATCGAACAGTTGATGACAGGAGAGCGGGAGTCTCTGGGATTTTT
>JBAXVB010000140.1:0-9512 GCA_037129415.1 Deltaproteobacteria bacterium | reverse complement strand
AAGAGGACCAGGACATCTACTACCTGCACGGTAAACAGCTCTTTGAGACCGGTAAACCGCAGACATGCGAACTACGGATGATGAAAAACGACGGAACAGCATTCTGGGCGCACATAGAGTTGACCGTAGCGCAGGATGCCGACGGCGCTCCTGTAAGCCGCATCGTGATGAGCGACATCAACGAGCGCAAGTTGACGGAAGAGGTGTTGCAACGGACACACGACGAACTGGAGCAGCAGACGGAATCTCTGCTGACCTTGCTGGAGGAGAAAGATGTGCTGCTAAAGGAAGTCCATCACAGGGTCAAGAACAATCTGGCCGCCATCATGGGGCTGATTGACCTGCAAGGGCAGGAGATAGTTGACGAGCCGGCCCGAGCCTCCCTGGTGGAGCTAAGCAACAGGATCAGATCCATGTCACTGGTCCACGAGCAGCTCTACCAGTCCGATAACTTCGCCCGGATCGATTTGCAGTATTACCTCGATTCATTGACCGCTCATCTGCATTCGTCATATCAGGGTTCGAGAAACATCCATGTCAGCGTGGCCGCGGCGGGTGTCAAGATGGGGCTTGACAGCGCCGTCCCCTGCGGGCTACTTATAACCGAGCTGGTGACCAACGCCTTCAAATACGCCTTCCCGGAAGGGCAACCCTGCTCCGGGGCTGTCGGCTGCGAAATCGCCGTCTCGGCGACATGGGACTGTGCCGCCTACACACTGACTGTGGTGGACAACGGTGTGGGACTTCCCGCCGGTCTGGACTGGACGAAAACCAATACCCTGGGTCTGGTGTTGGTCAAAATGCTCGGCCAGCACCAGCTTCAGGGCCAGATTGAAGTGGATTGCACCGGCGGGACTACGTTCCGGCTGCGGTTTGTGCCCCCAATTGCACGCATATTTGAATGATGAGTGAGAAAGTCATCATCCCAAGGAGGTTTCGTGGAAAATAAAACCATACTGATTGTTGAAGACGACGGGATTCTCGCTGTCCAATTGCGGAATATGCTGATTGAGCTGGGTTACAACGTGCCGGAGCCTGTGGCTACGGGGGAGGATGCGATTGCTGTCGTGGTTGCCGGGCGGTCAGATATGGTATCGCCCGATCTGATCTTGCCCGATTTGATCTTAATGGACATCAAACTGGCTGGGGAGATTGACGGTGTCACCGCCGCCGGGCGTATCCTCTCGGTGGCCGATGTGCCCATCATTTTTCTAACTGGTTTCTCCCAGGACACTTTGCTGCAACGGGCTAAGATCACCGCGCCTTACGGCTATCTGATCAAGCCCGCATCCCAGCGGGATATGGCGGCCGCCATTGAAATGGCGCTCTACAAACATACGCTTGACCGGCAGCTCAGGGAGAGCGAAAGAGAGCTGAGCGCAATCTATGATAGTGCGCCGCTCATCCTGATGCTGCTGGACGGGGAACGCAGGGTTCGAAAAGTTAATGGTTTTACCGTCAGGTTTGCAGACCGGCCAACCGACACCATGATCGGCCTGTACAGCGGCGAAGCGCTGCGCTGCCTTCATGCACTCAATGTCCAGGGGTGTGGTTTTGGTCTGCACTGCAAGGAATGCGCCGTTCGCCTTACCGTCCTGGACACACTCGAAACCGGTCTCAGCCATCACCAGGTGGAGGGGCGGATGTCGTTGTCTATCGAAGGAGAGGAGAAGGAGCTGGTTTTTCTTCTTTCAACTTCAAGACTATACATCAGGGAAGAGCCGATGGTTCTGGTCAGTATTCAGGACATTACGCGGCGCAAGCGGGCGGAGGAGGAGAAGGTCAGACTCGAAGCCCGGCTACTGCAGTCTCAGAAAATGGAGTCCATTGGATCGCTTGCCGGCGGTATTGCCCATGATCTGAACAATATTTTGTTTCCGATCAGCGGCCTTTCAGAGATGCTGCTTGATGATAGTTCACTGAAAACCCCTGAGCGTGAAAGCATTGAACAGATTTATAAATCCGCGCAACGGGGCGGTGAATTGGTTAAACAGATACTGACTTTCAGTCGTCAATCCAACCCCATGAAACTGCCCATCCGGATACAGCCTATTTTGAAAGAGGCATTGAAACTGGCGCGGGCGACAATACCCAGAAAGATTGAAATCACAAACCAAATCGAAGCCAATTGCGGCATGATATTAGCCGATCCCACGCAGGTGCATCAGATCGCCATGAATCTGATCACCAACGCCTGTCATGCTGTTGAGGGAAATGGCGGAACAATCCATATTTCGCTGAAAAAGACAGTTGACGGATATGCATGCATCTGTGTATCAGACACCGGAACCGGAATAGATCAAACGCAGATCAATAAAATATTCGATCCCTATTTTACCACCAAAGAACTGGGAAAAGGCACGGGACTGGGACTTTCCGTGGTGCATGGCATCGTAAAGGCACACGGCGGGGATATCCGGGTTCACAGCGAGGTTGGGAAAGGAACAACATTCAATGTGTTTTTGCCCCTTTTGGATGATCCCAAAAATGGAAAGGCTGCCACTATCACCAGGCAGTATCCGAGGGGCTGCGAAAGGATTCTGCTGGTCGATGATGAAGAGCCGATCGTACTCCTGGAACAGATGATGCTCGAAAGACTGGGTTATCAGATAACTTTCCGAACGAGCAGTCCGGATGCTCTGGCGGTTTTCAAAGCCAATTCTGGTAATTTTGATCTGGTGATTAGCGATAGGGGAATGCCGCTTATGACCGGTGAACAACTCGCCAGGGAATTGATTTTGATCAAACCGTGGATTCCGATCATTATTTGCACGGGTTTCAGCGATGAAAACGATGTAAAGCGTGCAAAGGCCATGGGCGTAAAAGGGTTTCTCATGAAGCCGGTGGCGATAGGTGACCTGGCTGAAATGGTCAGAAAAGTGCTGGATGAAGAGACTCCCGTAAAAACCGATTTCTGATCATCATGCTTTACATAAGGTGATTTCCAACAAAGAATACCCCGAGGTTGAGGGTTGTAGCCAGACCGTCCCGGTCTGGTTGTTCAGCATCGAGCGGGACCACTGATGCTTGCTGATGTAGTCGTTCATGCCTGCCTCCAGGCACCGCTCCCGATCGCCCTTCATTGTATGGGCGGTCATGGCGATTATTGGAAGTATGAATGATGAAGTATGAAGTGTGAATGATGAGTGATCTCCGCCTTCCTCATTGGGCTCTTCTCGTTCCTGATTCGTAATTCGTAATTCCTGATTATCTTTGTGGCTTCAAATCCATCCATCTCTGGCATTTGTACGTCCATCAGCACCAGATCGTAGGGCATAGTTTGCAGGGCATTGAGCGCTTCCATGCTGTTGGTCACCGCATCTGCTTGCAGACCCAATTTCTTCAGAATGCCAAGAGCCACCAGCCGGTTGGTGAAGTTGTCTTCGGCCAGCAGGATGCGAGCCTTGCGGCCGGCGAACAGGTTCAGCATACCGAGGGCCGAGTGGCGCGTGACGATGGGTTGTGGCTCCGTCCTGTCCTGTTCAGTCAGCATTAGGGATAGCACTGCCTTCAGTTCCAGATGTCGTATCGGCTTGGTCGAATATGCTGAAAACCCAATCTCCTGGAAGCGTTTGGCATCGCCGCGCATCCCAATGGAAGTCAACATCATCATCTTGGTGTCGGCCAGGCGATTGTCCGACTGGATGAGCCGTCCCAGCGCCTCGCCGTCCATGCCGGGCATCTGCATGTCGATCACGGCGATGCGGAAGGGATCGTTCTCATCCATCGCCAGGTTGAGTGCGTGGAGAGCCTCCTGGCCATCTTGCGCCTCCATAGGGCGCATGCCCCACGATGTCATGCGGGTTGTCAAAATTTCGCGGTTTGTGGCGTTATCATCTACTATCAGCACACGCACACCGCTCAGAACAGAGGGCAGGATACTTTCCGCATGAGCACCTCCGGCCTGTTTGCCAAAGCGCGCGGTAAACCAGAACTCCGAGCCTTTATCTTTTTCGCTGCTAACACCGGCCTCACCGTCCATTAGCTCCGCCAGTTGTCTGGAGATGGCAAGGCCCAGCCCGCTGCCGCCGTATTGCCGCGTGGTCGAGGCATCCACCTGGTTGAACTTGCCGAAGAGAATGCCGATCTTGTCCGCCGAAATGCCAATACCAGTGTCGCGTACAGAAAAGCGAAGTAGTACAGTTTCTTTTTCAACTGTATCAGGCTCCTGCTTCCTGCACTCTGCACCATCGTCTTCAAGGGAGACGCGAATCGACACCTCGCCGGTGTGGCAGAACTTGACGGCGTTGCCTGTCAGGTTGGTAAGTATCTGGCGCAAACGGGCAGGATCGCCGATCAGCAGCGTAGGCACATTCAGATCAGCGGCGCATAGCAGCTCCAGCCCCTTCCCGTGCGCCCGCACGGCAATCATGGCGGCGAAGTCGTCCAGCAAGCTCGACAGATCGAAATTCAGCGTCTCCAGGTCGAGTTTGTTCGCCTCGATCTTGGAGAAGTCGAGGATGTCGTTTATCAAGCTAAGTAGAGATTCGCCGCTGATGCGCACCATCTCGGCGTAGCGTCGCTGCTCGTCGTCAAGTTCGGTATCCAGCAGCAGCCCGGTCATGCCGATTACTCCGTTCATCGGGGTTCTGATCTCATGACTCATGTTAGCCAGGAACTCGCTCTTGGCGGCATTGGCCATTTCCGCCTGCGCCGTGGCCGCTTCGAGTTGTCGGTTGGTCTCCTGGATTTTCGCTTCCGCCAGCTTGCGTTCGGTGATGTCGCTCATTACGTTGAAGCTTACAGGCGCTGCATCGGCATCCTGCATGGCGGTAGCTACCAGATGCGCCCAGAATGGCGTTCCGTCATTTTTCACCATCCGAAGTTCACATGCCTGAGGTTTGCCGGTTTGCACTGAGTTTGCCTGTGCTGAGCCATGCAAAAGTGACGAAGGGGTCTCGAAAAGATGTTTGTGGTGGAAATAGTAGATGTCCTGGTCTTCTTTGTGAATGAACCGGGAAATCGGCTGCTTGATCAGCGTCCCATGGTTAAAGCCCAGCAAGGCGGAAGCGGTGATGTTGGCTTCCAGGAACAGTCCCTGCTCGCTCAATGTGAAATAGCCCACCGGGGCCTGGTCGTAGAGGGTGAGATAACGCGCCTGAGCTGCGACCATTTCCTCGTTCTGCATCTCCAGTTCGATCTTGTGCAAACGCAGTTCGTAAAGCATCCGCCGAGTTTCTTCGGGTGATATCGGCTCCATGTTTTCAGCAATCATGGCGGTTTTTGCCTCCGCACGTCGTCGCAAAACTTCAGCCTTGTATAAAAATGTCTCTTTTCCAGCCATCATCTTGATCCTTTAATTACTCCGCCGAGGTAGTCGCTATCTTCGCGGCAGTTCGAACCAGAACGTACTTCCCTTGCCCATCTCGCTTTCCAATCCGATCTTGCCGCCATGTGCTTCAACGGCCAGCTTGCAGAACGTCAGGCCGAGACCGGTCGAATACCCCTTACTCTGTTTGTGCGCCGCCACCTGGCAGAATTTGTCAAACACCTTCTTACGATATTCAAGGGGAATTCCATTTCCGTTATCTACAACCGATACGCGCATCTTGTCCTTGGTCGCAATCTCAATGAAGACAGTAATGATACCCCTATCCTTGTCGGTGAACTTTAGCGCATTGCTGATGAGGTTCTGGAGGACACGCCTAATCAGATTTGTGTCGCCTGCGAATATCTCCATTTTCTCAGGTGATGTAAGGGTAAGCCTGCGTTGGCCCCGGAGAGGTTCGAGCATCCGAATTGTCTCCCCCGCCAGATCGCTTATGTCAACCGCTGAAAAATCCAGCGTCATCTTTCCCGCCTCCATCTTGCCAACATCAAGGAGAGTGGATATCATCTCCATGAGCATGCCGATAGCGCTCAAGGCGCTATTAATGCAAGTAGTAGCACCCTTCGGAAGAGGCTCCATTTCCGCCATTTCCAGGTTGCCAAGGATGGCGAACATCGGCGAGCGCATGTCGTGGACTATCATTTGCACCAGGCCGTCGCGCTGCGTTTCCGTTTCACGGAGTTTGTCGTAGGATTGCTGTAGTTCGCGTTTCGCGCAGCAGAGTTCCAGGTGCGTATCCACGCGTGCGCGGATCTCATCGGGCTGAAACGGCTTGGTCACGTAATCCACACAGCCGACGGAAAACCCCTTGATCTTGTTTTTTGTCTCGTTCAGGCGGTAATAAAAATGATCGGGATGTCCTGTGTGGTCGGATCATCCTTAAGGCGGCGACAGACTTCAAAGCCGTCCATACACGGCATCATCACATCCAGGAGGATCAAACTCCGGCCGGGCTTCTTTCACGCTGTCCAGGGCGTCGGCGCCGTTGGTGGCGATGCGTAGTGCGTAGTCTTTGCCCAAGGTCTCAAGAAGTATGTCGATATTGGTCACCACATCATCCACCACCAGCAGGGTCGGTCTTGTTTCAGTCATCGTCTCTTTTCTCTCCTTTTCCCATGACATTATTAAACTCTTTATTAACGAGGGTTAGTGCTTCCGCAAGGCGGTATTGTTGAATCAGGCGGTTCACTTCCGCCAAGGCTGTTTCATGGCCTTCAGACCATCGTCTTTGCGATGACTCTTCCATAATTTCCTTGCAGGGTAAAGGTTCTTTACTCGCCAGGGCCAACTTCAATCGCTCCAGCAAAGGGCGCAGTTCAGCCGTAGATCCCTGCTGACCTTCCGGCTTGTTTGGTAAGACATCCGGGTGTCGGGCAAGGACTACGCCGATGGCGGCGATCAGCGCCTCATGGCGGTCGATAAATACGCGCAGGGGCGCCCTTAACGCAAAAGGGATACCATTTCCCGCATTCTCCGTAGCCTGGCAGGCATTTTCCAACCCCACGGCTGCGGCTTCCACCTTCTTCCCGCCAAGGTTACCGGCAACCCCCCGGATGGCGTGGATCCGGACGATCGCATCTTCCCGTTGGTCAGCATTCAGTTCATGCAGCAGCAGAGTTGGCGTTTCTCCGTACTCGGCGACAAAATTGCGCAGGAGCTTCAGGTATAATTTCCAGTTGCCGCCCAGCCGGTTCAGTCCATCTTCCAGGTCCAGGTCGGTCTGGGGCGAGATGGAAATGAGTTTCGGTCTCGTAAACAGGTCCGGCTCATCGGCGGCGACGACCGCGCATTTTTCACGGGGAAGCCATTGCAGCAGCGCCGCGCGCAACGAGTCGGGATTGATCGGTTTTGTAAGATGATCGTTCATGCCAGCTTCAAGACTTTTTTCCCGATCACCCACGACGGCGTGGCTGGACAGAGCGAGAATAGGCAGACGATCTATGCCCTTTCCGATCAGATTGCGAATCTCCCGTGTGGCCATAAACCCGTCCATCTCCGGCATCTGGATGTCCATGAACAGCATATCATAGTCACTTGCGCGGACCATCTCCACCGCCTTCAGACCGTTTATGGCGATATCCGCCTTGATACCCGCCTGCCACAAAAGCTCTACGATAATATCCCGGTTGATCTCGTGATCCTCCACCACCAGCGCCCGGACGTTGGTGCAACGTATCCGGCGCGCATCAGGACGCCGTGACAAATTAGTCCGTCCGATGCCTGAATCAATCAGGAAGGAAAGAACTATCGTAAAAAGGCTCCCCACGCCGGGCGTGCTTTCCGCCCGGATCGTTCCTCCCATAAGTTCCACAAACCGCAGACTGATCGCCAGCCCCAGGCCGCTTCCCCCGAAGCGACGGGCTGTGGAAGCGTCGGCCTGGCTGAACGCCGTGAACAACCGCGACAAATCCTCTTCCGTCATGCCAATGCCGGTATCCTGTATCGAAATCTCCAACTCCACATCTGCTGCGGTCCGCCGCCGGACCTTGGCTTCAATCCGGACAGTGCCCGCTGCTGTAAATTTGACTGCATTGCCCACCAGGTTGCCGATCACCTGGGTCAAGCGTTGAGGGTCGCCCATGAGAACAGCGGGAAGCTCAAGGTCAATGGTGGTATTGATCTCGAGTTTTTTCTCCGCAGCCTGGGACTCGAAGATATCCACAGCGTTGCCGATCACCTCTTTCAGTGAGAAAGGAACGATTTCGAGATCCAGTTTTCCGGCCTCCACCTTCGAAAAATCCAGGATATCGTTGAGGACGGCAAGAAGCGATTCGCCGCTCGTCTTGATCTTCTCCGCATAGCCACGCTGCCTCTCCGTAAGGGAAGTTTCCAGCAGCAGCCCCGTCATGCCAAGCATCCCGCTCATGGGCGTACGAATCTCATGACTCATACTGGCCAGGAATGTACTCTTGGCGGTGTTGGCCATCTCCGCCTGCGCCGTGGCCGCTTCGAGTCGCCGGTTGGTCTCCTGGATTTCCGCTTCCGCCAACTTGCGTTCGGTGATGTCTTCCATGGCCAAAAGGATAATGTGTGAGCCTATATTTTTCCGGAAAATCTGCCTGGCGTTGAGCATAATAACCTTGCGGCCGATATTGAGAAAATCATGCTCTACTTCATAGCCATTGAAAATGGTTTCGTGGGGGAGGATTTCCTCAAGAAGTATTCGTAGTCCGGGAATGTCCCATTGCCTGTTACCGAGATCAAAGATGAAATTCCCGACTGTTTCCTCTGGCGTTACCTTGAATGTATCGTAGAAACTGTGATTGGCTGTGAGAATCTCCAGGTCGGGATTAAGCACCAAAAGTGGTTCACGCACGGTTTCTACAATGTTTTCTGCATATTCGAGGGCATCCTGAATTTTTGCCTCCGCCAGCTTGCGATTGGTGATGTCGCTCATTACGATGAAGCTTACGGGCGCTGCGTCGACATCCTGCCCGGTAGTTGCCGCTATATATGAGCCCAAAATGACGTTCCGTCATTTTTTATCATCCGCAGTTCACATATCTGCGGTTCAACGGTTTGCTCCAGGTTTGCCTGTACCAGGTCCTGGCAGGGCGCCGTATGGGTTTCAAATAGCTGTTTGTGGTGGAAGTAGTAGATGTCCTGGTCATCTTTGAGAATGAACCGGGTGATCTGCTGATCGATCAGCGTACCCTTTTCCACGCCCAGCATGGTGGAGGCGGTGATGTTGGCTTCCAGGAACATCCCATGCTCGCTCAAGGTAAAATAGCATACCGGGGCAAGGTCGTATATGGTGTGGTAACGCGCGCAAACATCGACTATTTCCGCATTCTGCATCTCCAGTTCGATCTGATGTACACGCAGTTCGTAAAGCATCAGCCGCGTTTCTTCAAGTGACATCGTCTCCTGGTTTTCAGCCATCTCGGCGGCCTTTTCCTCCGCCTGCCGTCGCAAAACGTCCGCCTTGTAAAAATATGTCTCTTTTCCAGTCATTATCTTAATCCTTTAATTACTTCGCCGGGGTAATGAAGGCATACGATCGCCCCGGACTCATTGGCCAATACGCTGTCTGGCAACAGATTCTCTGGCGATGATACATGGTCCAGGCCATGACATTGCTGCTGATCAACTACTCAATATCGCACAGATTAACTTAAAAAGCAACAATGCTGGTTCTACCGGATTTTGTGGTTCAATAAACGCCTCCGAACAAGATGAAAAT
>JBAXVB010000014.1:0-31824 GCA_037129415.1 Deltaproteobacteria bacterium | reverse complement strand
AGACAAAAATATTGATAAAATGCCGTTTCATAAAGTACGTTACTTCTGACACAGCTTCATTTTCTTTGCAATCAGAAACAATGAGAATCTACGCGAGCAAGCGTACCCGTCCGGTCGCGATATCGCATAGCAAGTCGATGGCAAAAACATCCGGGGGGATGTCTTTAACAACTGATTCTGATCAAAAATAACCATAAAAATAAAAGGGTGTTTTCCAAATAGACACAGGCATGATCTATTCGTACTCCCATTAAATGTGTGGGTTAGGAAATTATCTCGACAAGGGTTTTCCTTTCCTGTATGTTCCCGTTGGAATGTTCTGAAGGTGCGCGGCGGTATATCCATCTGTTCTTTTGCACAGGATGTCCAATGCCAAACCCGTCCCACAGGTACAGGAAAGCGATGCGGACAGATATCGTATTCCGTTCAAAAGACAAGTAAAAGGAGAAATAGATGAACCGAGTCCAGAAAACTTTTGCTCAAGGAATGGCTTTCATGTTGGTGCTTGCTTTGCTCTGCGGATGTGCATCTACCGGCACCTCGAAATCTGCAAAAACTCCGGAGCGGATCGGGTTTTTGAGCAATTACGAGCTGTTGAAGCCGATAGACGGTGATGATGGCGCGCAGGTGTGGCGCCGCCAGGACGTAGATTGGAAAAAATACAACAAAGTTCTCATTGAGCGAATACAGGTGTTTATCAAAGCAGACAGCGAAAACAAGGGGATTGACCCAACCGATCTGAAGATGCTGACGGACTACTTTTACCAGGCACTCGTAAAAGAGATCGAGCCTACGGCGCAGATCGTGGACAAGGCGGGTCCGGACGTGATCGGACTGCGTATAGCCATTGTCAATCTTGTGCCGACAAAATACGCACTCAGCATCGCAGGCACCCTTACCCCTTATGCGTTTGTTGTCGAAGCCGCCTCAGGTCCGGCCAGCGGAAGACCAGCCGGATCAACGCCTTACCTGGGTGAAACCGGGATTGAGATCCAGTTCCTGGACGGCGGTTCGGGACAGGTACTTGCCGAGTTCACAGACAATAGGTTCGGCAAGAAGTATGACCTCGACATGTCCAAGAGCGCCTCGGGCACGGCCAAACAATGGGTGAACGGCTATGTGGACTCCTTTACCACCTGGAGCTATGCAAAGCAAGCCTTCGACCAGTGGGCTGGTCTCTTCAAACTGCGTTTCGACGAACTACGGGGCATCAAGACCGGGAAGTAAGTGGTAAAAGTCGTTTCCTTTTTGAAACCTTCAAACCAGATTCAGCCACTTTTACTCCCGGCATGTTTTTTTGAACGGTGATGCTTCAGTCGGAAGACTCCAGACGAAAAAAGTGATGATGCCAGGGGTCGAGGGATACGAAGAGCCCGTTATCGGCCATGTCGCCGCCGCTGCGCTCAAAGACCTCCCCCGACAGGGGGTCGGAGAACTGCCAGGTTCTGTTCCGCATGTCTATCCAGGGCAACCGGACCAGGGCCTGAGCGGGCGTGCCCGAGAAGTTGAGCACGATCAGATGGCGCTCGGGACCCATCTCCCAGCACCAGGCCAGGATGTTTACATAGCTCGCATTGTCCGGCCAGCCGGTGCGTTCGCAGAGCCTCCATTGACCCTTTCGAAAGATCTCGCGGTTGGTCTCTCCAAGAAGCACCCGGTAGAACGCCTCAAGATCGGGCTGATGCGGCTCCTCCGGTCGGCGGCCGAGAAAGACCGGAAGGCGCACCTTCCGGCCCTCGATCTGCCCCTCATGGAGAAGCTTCGCCCCGGGAAGGGTGAGGACCGCAACGGCCGCGGCCCTGGCCTTTTCCGGGGGAAAGGATGCCGCGGCCCTGGGTTCGTCGTGGTTTTCCAGAAAACGGACAAGTCCGTGCTGGTACGAATGGTCTGCCAGGAGGTGCAGCCGCACATTCCCGGCATCACCGTGTTCCATCCGGTCGTATAGCTTCTTATCGTAACAGTAGTTGAAACCCTGTTGCTGGAGCGACCACTCCAGGTCCCAGTAAGCCTCGGCCATGAAACGGAACTCCGGATGGCGCAAGCGTACAGCAGGGATGAGGGTGGGCCAGTAGTCCTCGGTCGGCCGCGCCCCGGCCCTCGGCCCCCAGGTCCGCTCGAAAACGTCGTTCATCATGAGCATTGCCATATCGCAGCGCACGCCGTCGCACTGATCGGCGATCTGCCGCACTGTTTCGATAGCCTCGCTCCGAAGACCCGGGTTAAAGGCATTGAGCTGGAGTACGTCCGGCCAAGCCGGAAAAAACGGGTCACGGCCGCAGGCCAGCACCTTTGCCCCGGCTTCAACAAATGAGGCGGGATCCCGGCGCAGGTCTCCGTCATCTCCCTGGATGAAATACTCAGGGTGCATGGTTACCAAGGGGTGGTCGGGCGCCACATGGTTGGGCACAAAATCGAGAATAAGCCGCATGCCGCGCCCGGCAAGCTTTTCTCGCGCCGCGGCAAGCCCCCCGGTTCCCCCAAAATGTTCGTCCACGACGTAGCGGCGCACGCAATAAGGCGAACCGACATTGTCCGCCGCCGAAAAGTCGGCAAGCGCGCGGCGAAAATCCTCCTGGAGCCCTTTGTTTTGCATGGAAATTTCAATTCCGGCCGGGCTCCGCTCCCAGACACCCATGAGCCACACGGCATCAAAACCATGTGAGGCGATGGCATCCCACTCCTTCTCCGGAACCGTGGCAAGGTTCACGGGCCTGCTGGCTTTCCGGCTCAGTTCCCCCAGCCACACCCAGGTGTTGATTTCATAAATAACAGGATGTATCGGCCATGTTCTCATGTCTTTGCCTCCCCGGGCCGGAACATAGCCCCCTTGCCTGCCTCCAGCATCCGCTTGGGGTCCAGTAAGCCGTACAACTGAATGGATTTGGCCACAAGCCCGGTCCAGCCGGTCTGGTGACTTGCGCCAAGCCCGGCCCCGTTGTCACCGTGGAAGTATTCATAAAAGAGAAGGTGATCTCGCCAGTGGGGATCGGACTGAAACTTCTCCGTGCCGCCGTAAACAGGCCGCCGACCATTCTCGTCACATGTGAATATCCGGGAAAGCCGGTCGGCGATTTCCTTGCTCACTTCGAAGAGGTTCATCATCTTGCCGGACCCTGTGGGACATTCAATTTTGAAATTATCGCCGTAGTAGAGGTAGAAGTTCTGGAGCGCCCGGATGATAAGCGCATTCACCGGCATCCAGACCGGTCCCCGCCAGTTGGAGTTACCGCCAAACATGCCGGTGTTCGATTCAGCCGGCAGGTATTCCACCCGGTACTCCTGCCCTCCCGCATTTAAGATATACGGGTGCTGCTCGTGGAACCTTGAGAGTGATCGGATGCCGTAGGGGCTTAGAAACTCGTTCTCGTCGAGCATCTTCGTGAGGATCCGGCGGAGCCGCTCCGGGTTGACCAGTGCCAGTATCCCCCGCTCGGCCACGCCGAAATGCCCCGGTCCGGTAGGGTGCATGGTCTCTATAAGCTCGGGTATCCGACGCATCCGCTCTGTCATCTGAGACATGGCACGCGGAATGCTCTCCCGTTGCCACGCTTCGACCACCGTGGTGGCGCACAGGGGCAACAGGCCAACTATCGAGCGCACCTTGAGCCGCGTGGCGCTGCCGTCGGGGAGCCGTAGCAGGTCATAATAAAAGCCGTCCTCCTCGTCCCACATGCCGTCCTGACCGGGCCGGTTCATGGCCGAGGCAATATAGTAGAAATGCTCTGCGAACTTAACGACCATGTCCTCATAGCTGCGATCCTGGGCCGCGATCTCAACTGCAAGCTCGGCCATGTTCTGGGTGAAGAGAGCCATCCACGCCGTGCCGTCCGCCTGTTCCAGGTGGCCGCCGGTGGGCAGCGGAGCACTGCGGTCGAACACGCCGATGTTGTCGAGCCCGAGAAAGCCCCCCTCGAAGACGTTCTTGCCGAAGCGGTCCTTGCGGTTCACCCACCAGGTGAAATTCAGCACCAGCTTGTTGAACGCCGACTTAAGGAATTCCAGGTCCGTTTCGCCGCGCAGGGCCTGCTCGGTACGGTGCAGAAACAGCGTGGCAAAAGCATGCACCGGTGGATTCACATCGCTGAAGTTCCATTCGTAAGCAGGCATCTGCCCGCTGGGATGCAGGTAAACTCCGCGGAGCATCAGCGTCATCTGCTGTTTGGCGAAGTCGGGGTCAACAATGGCGATCGGCAATGTGTGGAAGGCCAGGTCCCAGGCCGCATACCATGGATATTCCCATTTGTCGGGCATCGAGATGATGTCCTCGTTCATCATGTGGAACCATTCCCGGTTACGGAAATCGCGGCTTCCGGCCTGGAGGGGGTGGGCGCGGTGCTCTTCCAGCCACTGGTCACCGTCGAAGAAGTAAAACTGCTTGCTCCAGAGCATGCCGGCAATAGCCTGACGCATCACGTTGGCTGCATCCGGGGAGATCGAGGGCGGGGTTACGGACTGGTAGAATTCGTCCGCCTCCCGCAACCGGACGGCCAGGATTTCGTCAAATTCAGGGCCGAAGGGGGGTGCGGCGATTTGGATTTTCCGGTTTTTGCTGGCAGGAGACAGGTTGGTGAGGCGCAGTCGCACGGCTGCAGACCCGCCGGAAGCGACCTGCTGACGATAGTGCGCCGCAACCTTGGTGCCGCGCAAATCAGGATTCACCGCCTCCTGATGACCCATCACGATGCAGTTGTTAATGCCGTCTTTGACATACGCACCTTCGTTCGACTGTCCGGGGAATATCCGCTCATAGTTCGTTTCGTTCTCTGTGAAGAGCAGCGGAACCTCGCCTTCACAGGAAAGTATGTATTCTCCAAGAAGCAGATGCGACACGGCAACCGTGCTTACGCCTGCCGGTCCCGTGATCTGTCTGAGCATCGGTTTTTCGACTGGTTTGGCAATCCACGACGACCAGTCGTTTCGGAACCACAGGGTTGGCAGGATGTGCAGTTCGGCCGCTTCCGGCCCCCGGTTGATGGCAGTGATATTCACCAAGATGTCTTCAGCACCGTCTTTGACATACTCCACGAAGACATCGAAATAGCGGTCTTCGTCGAACACGCCCGTGTCGAGGAGCTCATACTCCATCTCCTCCCGGGTACGTCGGCTATTCGTCTCCACCAGGTCGTCATAGGGGAACGCCGCCTGGGGGTACTTGTAGAGGTATTTCATATAGGAATGGGTGGGAGTGCTGTCCAGATAGAAGTAATATTCCTTCACATCCTCGCCGTGGTTGCCCTCGCTGTTGGTGAGCCCGAAAAGCCGCTCTTTGAGGATGGGGTCCTTCCCGTTCCAGAGGGCGAGCGCAAAACAGAGCCGCTGTTTGTCGTCGGAAATGCCGGCAATGCCGTCCTCACCCCAGCGGTAAGCCCGCGAGCGCGACTGATCATGGGTGAAGTAGTTCCAGGCATCCCCTCCTTCGCTGTAATCCTCACGCACCGTCCCCCACTGCCGTTCGCTCAGATAGGGGCCCCATTTCTTCCACTCGGTCTTGCCTTCGCGTGCTTCTTTTAGACGTAAACTTTCCATGGTCATCTGTCCACCTCCTTGGTTGCTTCCTCCATCTCGTTTATAGAAACATATCTGAATCAAATCATTATCCGGGCCGTTTGAGTCCAAGCTTCCGGAACTGCGCCAGCCGGTTTTCTCCAGAACGGTTGAAATATGCCTACGTTCCAGGTACTCAATCATACGATTATCGGTTTTTTATGGGAGAGTTTTTGATCATAACGGATTTGGAGGATTTTAACACGCTATTTTGAAATATAATTTGAAATATATTCAAGTATTATTATTTTCAATATAAATACAACATGTTACTCTTGTCGAGCAAACATTGCACAATAAATTGACAATGCTTATAACCTATTGAAAATGCAATCAAAACCCCAAATCAGTTATAATCAGGAGAATTTCCATTTTTGGTCATTTTTTCGAATTCAGTTGTACAAAATCCTTTAGTCCCAATCCCCGGCTATCGCCGGGACGCTTGGCTATCATTTGATCAGCAATCTTGCCGGCATCGGCAAAATTCCCACGTTTTAGGTATTGCTGGGCCAGTGCCAGAAGATAGTCCATGTTTTCCGGTTCGAGCTCAACAGCCCGGCGCAGGACCGTTTCTGCCTGCCGGTCTTTCCCCAGGTAACCATAGAGCAATCCAAGGTTGTAGTGTACCCGCGGTCCATCGTGGAGGCCCCGGGCCGCCAGCTCCAGGTGGACTTCGACCTCGGTGTACTTTTTTTCCTCTGCCAGCAGCAGCCCCAGCGAATACTGAACGTCGTACAGATAAGGATAAGCCTTGACGACCTCAGTCAGGAGCGTTTCAGCTTCTGCGTTTCGGCCTAATCTTCATTCTATTTGCAATCAGAAACAATGAGAATCTACGCGAGCAAGCGTACCCGTCCGGTCGCGATGTCGCACACCGCCCCCACCAGCTTCATCTGGCCCTCGGCCATACGCGCACGGCCTTCCGGTGTATCGAGGAACTGGTGCATGGTCCAGCGGACGTTGGCCTCGACAGCGCACGCAAGCCGCTGCTGCGGTGGAAGCTGCGGATCAATCCCTTCAAGTCCGGGTAGCATGTTCTGGAGCAGCAACTGGATGCGAGAGCGCTCCCGCGCTCCCTCGAATTTAGCCGCAAGCGCTGCTTGCACGGCGCCGCAGCCTTCGTGTCCGAGCACCATGAACAGTTGCGTCCTGAGGTGCATGCCCGCATATTGGAGACTGCCCATGACCTCGGGCGATACGACGTGGCCCGCTACGCGAATTATAAACAGTTCACCGAATCTCGCATCGAAAATCAGCTCCGGCGGCACCCTCGAATCGCTGCAGCCGAGGATGGTCGCAAAAGGCCGCTGACCTTCTTTTGCGAGATCGGCGAGCACCTCCATGGGCGTCCTCGTAAAGCGCAGCTCACCCCGCAGGAAGCGCGAGTTTCCCTCCATCAAACGCGCAAGCGCATCGTCTGCGCCGACCAGATCATCATCATCGTTGGAGACAGTTATCATGTTGATTTCCTCTTTATCGCTTTTTTCAGAATTTTCTGAATGGTCCCATGTACGAAAATAACTTCAAGGAAACACCTTTCATGCACAACGCAGTCAGCACGTTGATTCGGTGAGTTAAAAAAAGGTTTCCGGCGATTCGCACCATCGTCCATATTTGTGGATACCATCCGTCCTGTATGCTGTCAATAGCATTCATGCGCAAGTTGGATGCCAAAACTACGGCGCATGGCAAGTCAATGGCAAAAACATCCGGGGTGGATGTCTTTGACAACTGATTCTGATCAAAAATAACCATAAAAATAAAATGGTGCTTTCCAAATAGACACAGGCATGATCTATTCGTACTCCCATTAAATGTGCGGGTTAGAAAATTATCTCGACAAGGGTTTTCCTTTCCTGTATGTTCCCGTTGGAATGTTCTGAAGGTGCGCGGCGGTATATCCATCTGTTCTTTTGCACAGGATGTCCAATGCCAAACCCGTCCCACAGGTACAGGAAAGCGATGCGGACAGATATCGTATTCCGTTCAAAAGACAAGTAAAAGGAGAAAAAGATGAACCGAATTCAGAAAACTTTTGCTCAAGAAATGGCTTTCATGTTGGTGCTTGCTTTGCTCTGCGGATGCGCATCTACCGGCACTTCGAAATCTGCAAAAACTCCTGAGCGGATCGGGTTTTTGAGCAATTACGAGCTGTTGAAGCCGATAGATGGCGATGACGGCGCGCAATCGTGGCGCCGCCAGGACGTAGATTGGAAAAAATACGACAAAGTTCTCATTGAGCGAATGCAAGTGTTTATCAAAGCAGACAGCGAAAACAAGGGGATTGACCCAACCGATCTGAAGATGCTGACGGACTACTTTTACCAGGCACTCGTAAAAGAGATCGAGCCTACGGCGCAGATCGTGGACAAGGCGGGTCCGGACGTGATCGGACTGCGTATAGCCATTGTCAATCTTGTGCCGACAAAATACGCACTCAGCATCGCAGGCACCCTTACCCCTTATGCGTTTGTTGTCGAAGCCGCCTCAGGTCCGGCCAGCGGAAGACCAGCCGGATCAACGCCTTACCTGGGTGAAACCGGGATTGAGATCCAGTTCCTGGACGGCGGTTCGGGACAGGTACTTGCCGAGTTCACAGACAATAGGTTCGGCAAGAAGTATGACCTCGACATGTCCAAGAGCGCCTCGGGTACGGCCAAACAATGGGTGAACGGCTATGTGGACTCCTTCACCACCTGGAGCTATGCAAAGCAAGCCTTCGACCAGTGGGCTGGACTCTTCAAACTGCGTTTCGACGAATTGCGGGGTATCAAGACTGGGAAGTAAACGCGTTTATTAACGGGGTCGGACCAGGCTATCATATTGGGATTTCATCATAAATGCGGCAATGAGGGGCGTTTTTATGGCTTAGAGTGGCCTTTACGCAACCAAAATGATAGTGATAAGATGACTACGTATCTCTCAGTTCATGGTCGGCTTCACTCGAAGTTATCTTCCTGTCGAAGCCACTTGCACCAAGATTGATTTTGACCTGTTTGATAAACGACAAACTGCCCACAGCGATGTTCTCAGATCATCTACTTTCCCGGATATTCTCTTCGCTTTTAAGAGCCTCCTCGAGGGCCAATTGACGCTTCCAAGCTCGAAAAGGATCATGAACCGTTTCAATTTCTGCTTCCGAAATATCCTCAAAAATCACTTCGGCAAGGACGCCCTTGCTTTTAAAATACTGCTCAAGCAAATTATTGTGGGCTTGTGAGAGGCGGCGAAACAGGAAACGCACGCCGCCCCTGTAGCAACGTTCACGTTAAAAGGGTCTTCCGAGGTATAAATATACACTGTTGTTTATATCGGTCAGTGAACGCCCGTAGCCCAGATACAAGGGTCCGATCGGGCTGTCGGCGGCAACGAAGACGCACGTGGATTGAAGCACCCCGTCCGGATTGCCCGGCACAAGCGGACCGCCAACCTGGCCGACCTCATACGAAAGACCCCCGTAGACCCCCTCAAGCAGGCTTCCTTGCAAAATCCTGTGGTAATAAACGAGCCGGGCGAATTTCAGATCTTCTCCAACCAACTGGCCCGTGGCGTAGCCCGACTGCTGCATGAAACCACCCCATTGGAACAGGTCATAACGCGGCAACTGATCGGAGCCGATTCTGCCGCCGGCTTTCACACTGAAGTTGAACGAATGCGGACCGAATGAACGAACGACGGTTCCGTCGACGTCCCACTTGGTGTAGTTATCGTCGGCGCCGATCGCGTTGTTTGAGTTGAACAAATTCAGCCCCCCTCTCCAGCCCGAACGCGGAAATTGTGCACTGTCTATCTGATCGAGAAACAGCCGTGCCCTGAATGCCCCTTGTGAGATGTTGTCATTCCCAGGTGACAGGCTTTCCGGCCCGGTGCTGAGTTCAGGGGATAGCACGCCCCCCACCATGCCGATCCTGAGCTCGCCGTACCGTGTGAACTGGCTGCCGAGGTCAATTCCGCCAAGAAAAGTGTTTACTCCATAAGTGGCGATGCGATGGCTGCCTTGATAGAGGTCTGTCCAGCGCTGTTCGTACGAGGCGTGCGGGGCTACGAAGAAGAAGCCCCGGTCATCGAGCGGTTGGTAGAACTCGGTCATGAAACTGCTGGTGCGGCCGATCTGTAAATCGTTTCGCCACTCCGCACCGAGCGAGTTAAGCCAGGTTCTGCGATAGCTGGCAAGAAGGTTGAAATACGCACCGCCCTGAAAATCGCTGCTGAGCCCCAATCCGAAACGCAGATAGTCCGGCCCCCAGGATTTTTCGATCGCGTCCACCGCAAGCACCCGCTTGCCGGGTTCTTCCAGGAAACGGTAATTCACGTGTTCAAAATTATCGGTGCCGTAGATGCGGCGCATGTCGCGGTCGAGTACCTGCTGATCGATCGGCTGACCGGTCTGAGTCTCCATCACCCCCTGCATCGCTATTGGGTTGACGCGCTCCGGATTCTCGAACCGGATCTCGTCGACCGGTCTCAGGTCCGGCGCCGAGGCGACCAGTTGCTGCTGGCTGAGCGCGGCGTATTCCTCGGCCGGGATGGAGAGTTGTGCGAGCCGTTTCGCCACCTTGCGGGCTGCTGCCTCGCCAAGAGGGCTGATCTGGGGCAGGTTGTCAAAATCGCCGGTCGAAAAGTCTCCCAGCTCCGGCGAGATCAGAATATCGGTGGGTTTCAGCAGCGCCAGCGAGGTCTGAACATTCTGCTCGGTCAGAATGCTGAGCATCTGCCCGGATACGCCGAGGATTCCGGTCAACTCTTCGCGCTTCAACAGAGGCGTGCCGACATTCACCGCGATAATGATGTCAGGGCTCATTGATAGACCTGTTTCCACCGGCAGATTTTGGGTGAGCATGCCGTCAACCAGCAATTTGCCAGAGATCTCCACCGGTGCAACTGCGACAGGAACCGACATGCTGGCGCGCATGACGTTGGCCAGTTCGCCCTCGCTGAAAACCACGACTTTGCCGGTCACAAGATCCGTCGCCACGGCTCGGTAAGGAATGGGCAGATCATCGAAATAGTGGAAACCTTTGGCCTTGGAGAGCCGGCGGAGTACTGTCTCGAGCTGCACACCAGACACGAAGCCTTTGGGAAAACCCAATTTGCCGTCGTTGTACCCAAGTTCAGGGCCAAAGAAAATTTTGTAGTCATACTGTTTGCGGCGCATGGACAGCTCCTGGCGCGGCGGCTGCTCTTTAAACAGGAGTTCGGTTGAGATGCCCGCGATGATTTCCTCCATTTCCTCAACGCTCGTTCCCGTTGCATAGGAGGCGCCGACCAGCGCCCCCATGCTGTTACCGACGATGCAATGTATAGGCACGCGATACTCTTCCAGAACCTTGAGCACGCCGACGTGTGCCGCGCCCCGCGCCCCTCCGCCGGACAGCACAAGACAGATTTTCGGCTGTCTGGCGCCGTCCGCCTGCCGAGCTGTTTCGTCTGCTCTGGCCGGTATCGCTGCGGCAAGAAGGAAGGCGGTCAAGGCGAGCCCGAATACGGCGATTAATGCTTCAAAATGAAATCGTGTTCTCATTTACTGACCTTCCCGGATGCGCCGTCTGTTGCTTGTTCATTGACATGAGCGCGCCTTCAGTGCGTTGATTTGGTACATATACGACATGAACAGCCGCCGGCCGTTCTCGATAGTGCCATGATGTGCCCGATAGCATCCTGATGTTTCGGTAAGAAACCTTGGCATTCAAAGCCTCTCCTTGACTCTTTCCGCTATCCGCTATCCATCACTTAATAACAATTTCAAATGAGGACGCGAAAAATTTAAATATTTCATCAGGGGTTGATTTTGGTGATTTTTGATCCTTGAATTCCCAGCCCCGCCATTAACCCTTTCTGGCCGAAGGTGAAGGCATAAATACCTTCTTGGGCAGTCGAGGTTGACAACGTTCGCGCTTTCCCCTCGTCCACGAAGACAATGCTGGGACCCACACCAATCTCCCATCCGTTACTTTTGTTGAGATACTCAAGAGATGCGGTATCCATTAAAAACAAGGCATAACCGAATTTCTGGGCACCCGCCTGCAAACCGTAGGAACCTGCGACGGAATTGTAGTAACCTACGGTTTTACCCTCTATCAACAATGCGCCTTCTCCATATTGTCCACCAACAAGGAATCCCACCTTCAAGATACTCGGGAAAACCAGAACACCTTTTGCTACTTTGGAAAGTTCCTTGGCAGCAGGGCTGCTGGCATACAGTTTTTTCAGCGCCTTATCAACTGCGCGATCCAACTTTGCCGTGTCACCAGCCATGGCGGATAGGGTAGAACAAGTTGCGGTAAATACGGTCATCATCAATACAACAAGTGATAAACGAATCATGTTACGCATAAGAATCTCCTTTTTTTGTTGGTAATATTGATATTATTCTACTCTTGTTAGGTCATGGCTTTCGAAATACCCGCTTTCCGGTAAGTTTACGGCCGTCATCAAAGGTAAGCAAATGATCGACAATCAGTGTTCTGCCCTCATCCTGAAGATAACGCCAGGAGGTCCATACTGGTTTTCGGCCAACCTGGGTTACGGACTTCATGGTGGTTACTATAGATGTGCCTTTTTTGTCCCAGACACTGCGGAACTCGATTTTGCCCAGCTTTTCAATGTCAAGGATATGTGTTCCGCCATCCAGGATCAGGGGCAGGGTCTGGTTGCCAAACAAAACGGTGCTGAACTTGATGGTCAATGTCTTGTCGGTTTGGGTGATATCCTGTGTCACGGACATCGTGTCCATAACCTTGCGCATGATCATGGGAACCCCCTGAACAGCAAGCAGAGCATCCATGGAAGTGGCTTCCGGCGCTTTCAGATCAAGCGTCCAGAAACCCGAGAAATTCGGGCGGTCTGCTGCCTGAAGCGAATGCACCCCCATTACCACCATCAGACTCAATACGAAAAGTGCTCGATAACAACGTGCCATGCATACCTCTGTTTTATTAACACTAATACAGAACTGTAAATGCTTTGTAAACAGCTTTTGATGCGGTTTACTTCGAAAACAGGAATGTCAGCCGCTGAACAACCCCGGGATTAGAACATGAATCCTAAACCGATGTAGGGACCGCTGAGGTTCATATTATTCAGCGGACTGCTGTCCTTGAAATCCCAACTCAGATACCGGTAGCCTGCGATCACATCACATAGACCGAATCGATAACCGAGGCCTCCGGCCGCCTGCCAGGTGAAATCACTCTCACCCGTGCCGATGTCCAGATAAAGGGGCATATACAACTGTCCATATAATGCGATCTCACTTCTTAAGCCTACGATGCCGTCCCAAACGTCGCCGGAAACAGAAACTTGCGGGTTGCGCGCACGATCTCTACTGGTGCTCACATCGACATCTACTTGAGTCCAGAAATAGCGGGCGCCGGCGACGATATCGAGATTGCCTCTTTCGCAATCAATAACGTTGTAGCCGATGACCGGTGTAACGACCCACGACTTCACTTGCACCTCGGTATGCGTGTTGAGTGTTCTGTTAAACTCGCTGATACTGCCGTCCTTGGTACCCTTGACATCCATATAAATTGTATCTACCAGGAACGACCACTTGCCTTTTTTAACGCCAGCAATCCCCATGTACGAAAATTTCAGATTACTGAGAAGGTCATTAAAATCGACACTGAAATCAGTGCCGCTTGTGGTTGAACCTTTAATGCCTGCCATCCAAAGATACGGTTCTATCACGAACTGCCATTGATCTGTCTTGTCCGTATCCTGGGCCATGATTCTGGATGGCTTCCATGATCTGAGCCTTGACCGCACTCAGCCCGAAGCTCGCGCCGGCTTGCAGCGGCGGAAATTCGAGGGCGGACTTGGCCAGTTCCTCAACCTTTTGCTGGACGAGGATGAAGCGCCAGAACTCGTATTGATACCAGTTCAAGTATTGGTAAGAACCAACGTTGCCTTTGTTCCATGCCGTGCGTTCAAAGGGGTCGAGGCGCAGGTTGACGATAGTCGGCGCGCCGACGGTGATCGTCTCGCCGATCCATTCGTTCGGCTGTTCTTTGAAGGTATATTTGATGTCGCCGATGCGTACGGCACCGAGGGCGCTCTCCGCGAAATACCAGATCTCGGTGTGCTTCGACGGACCCTTTTCGGTGATCATGTCGGTCTGGTCCACGCCGTCAATGTGAACCTTGTAGGTCGTGCCGTTGAGGTCTTTCCCCTTCTTCAACTCATCAATGATATTCGGGTTGCCGGCGGCGGCGACGAGGGTCGGGAACCAGTCCTGGGACGAGAAGATGCCATTCGCCACCGAGCCAGCCGGGACTTTGCCGGGCCAGCGGAGCAGCGCCGGCGCACGGAAGCCACCCTCGAAGGTGGTGCCCTTGCCGCCGTAGAACGGAGTCTGTCCGCCATCGGGCCACGAGAAGTTCTCGGTGCCGTTGTCGGTGGTGAACATGACGATGGTGTGTCGTCCACGCCCATGTCTTTGAGCTTCCTCATCACGTCGCCAACGATGTCGTCGAGCTGAGCCATACCGGCCTCAGAAACGGTCCAACCGTTCGTCGAGTTGCGCATCGCCTCGTATTTCGGAGATAGGTGCGTGACGATGTGCATGCGGGTCGGGTTCAGCCAGAGGAAGAAGGGCTTCCCGTCAGCCTTGGCCTTGTCGATGAACTTGAAGGAGAGGGCCTGGATTTCGTCGTCCACGGTTTCCATACGCTTGGGATAGAGCGTGCCGGCGTCCTCGACCTTCTGCTTGCCGATCTTGCCCCAGCGCGGCATCACTGTGGGGTCATCCGTATCGGTCGCCCAACTGTGAACCATGTTGCGCGGGCCGAGGGTGTTCAGCAGCTCTTGCGGGTAACCGGGATGCGCGGGGTCTTCCATCGCATCGAGGTGGTAGAGGTAGCCGAAAAACTCGTCGAAGCCATGAACGGTCGGGAGATGCGCGTTTTGGTCACCGAGGTTTTACCAAACTGGCCGGTGGCGTAGCCCATGGCCTTGAGCGCCGTAGCGATGGTCGGGGCCTTGTCGGGCATGCCAATGGGCGAGCCGGCCTGGCCGACCGTGGTCATGCCGCTGCGGATCGGCAACATGCCGGTGATGAAGGCCGCGCGCCCGCCGTGCAACTCGCTTCCGCGTAGTAGTCGGTGAAGAGCATGCCTTCCTTGGCGATCTTATCGAGGTTCGGGGTGCGTGCAGCCATCATGCCGCGATGGTAGGCGCCGATGTTCCAGATGCCGATGTCGTCGGCCATAATGACGACAATGTTGGGTTTCTTGTCCGCCGCATATGTCGGGCAGGCGATGAAAGCCAAACCGACAGCGATTACGGCGAATATGACTGCGATTTTTGATTTCATGTGCTCCTCCTTGTTGACAATGGTATTTTTCACGGAGATCCGTAGTTGGGTTCTCTTCCGGCAACAGCGCCAAAAAGAGAGATCTGAATGATTATCTGTTTCGGGTCACCTCCTTTATATGGCTGATCCGCCATTATTTTTTGGGTGTCTCAACGCCGATAGCCATTTCCTCGGTTATCTGCATATATACCACATCGCCTTTAATAATATTTGCGAACTTTTTCACGCCTGGGTCAACCTTCGTGGTGATGGTTTTGCCATCCGTGACTTTAAGTGTAACGGTGCGCGTGTCGTAGTTGATATTTAGCACCGTCGCCGTAATCTCCATTGTTTTCACCGCAACCATGCCGGGCTTGGCGCCGATGGGCGCAAGCATTACCAAGCCGCCCTGACTTGCCGGGACCGCGGGCCTGTTTTCAGGCTTGTCGACAAAGATGGCTACAGACTTGGAGGCGGTTGCAATCACTTCATCGCCAACCCTTATCTGGGGGAAATTTACGATTTCCGGCCCTGCCTTGATGAAATGTGAATTGCCTTCCATATCCTTTATAACCGCGGTGCGGGCATCGTAGTCAATGGCTTCGACCGTGCCTTTCGCAACACCCACTTCCGTAACAATTCCGCCCGGTTTGTCCACGGTTGCCGCTTCCTGCTGCATTGTCGCGCAGGCAAAGAATCCTGCCAAAAAAACGCCCGCCATCAATACCTGCCAAATTTTCTTCATTCCTTATTCTCCTTTTTTTATATGAAAATAATCTGATTTCATCCTTCGTTGTGCCCGCTCCGGGCATGGCTGTTATTTCGGATAAATCGTTTTCCAGTCGTTCTTCATGTCTACGACCGTCCAGCCTTTGGCCTTGGCTTCGTCGAGTCCTTTGTCCAGGCGGCCGATATGCGATTGGCGATCGTAAGCCCATTCACGTTCGGCATCGGTGTGATGGACATAAAGACAAAAACGCGGGCCGCTACCGGCTGCGGTGTATTGAAGCATCTGCAGGTCGCCGTCGGAATTGCCGAACGCGGCAATCGGGCTCCGGCCGATGTGCTCATTGATGCCGACCGGTTTGCCGGCCCCGTCGTCAATGAAGTTCACTTCCGGCAGGCGTTCGAGTACGGGCTTGCCGTCACGCATTTCGAACTTGGTCTTGACGCTGCTGCCGACGACCTGCTCAGGCGGGATACCGTAGATTTTTTCGGTCCAGGGCCGCATGAACTCGATACCGCCGCCGGAAACGATGAAGGTCTTGAAGCCGTTCAACCGCAAGTAGGCGAGCAGTTCCAGCATGGGTTTATAGACCATCTCGGTATAAGGCCGCCTGGTCATGGGATGCTTTGCGGTGGCGATCCAGCGCAAAGAACATCTGGAAATACATCGGCTGCTCGGCCCAGAGCGTGCCGTCGTTGTCGAAGGTGGCAATGCGCTCATCGACCGGTACAAAGCCCGGCGAGCTTTTTGTGGTAACTTGTTTGACGAAGGATACGATGGCCTTTTTTGAAGAGGTGTCGTTCCAAGACGGAAGTGGATCGGCGGCGAAGGCCGGCAGCGCCAGCCCGTAGAGAAGAACGATAATCGAGAGGAGGATTCGTTTTAAGTATTTGCGCATCCGTTTATTTCTCCTTTATTGATGAAATGTGAATTCTTTCCGCCTCCTTCACAGTCAAGGTGCGGGCATCGTGGTTAATGGCTTCGATGGAAGTATTAATGCATCAGGTGGGCGAAATATGAAAGTTTATTTAATGAACAAGAGCCTTATAGCCTGCCCATGTATCTCAACACCAATGCAAAGCACAAAAAAAGCGAGAATTTTCGAAATTGCCAAAGCGGCAGCGGCTGAAAATTTCTTGGTCATAAAATTAAGATTGCGGTAGCCAATGGAGACGGCTACGCATATCAAGCAAATTCCAATTATTGCAGAACCTTGTTCCAGTGTTACCATGAGCCTGGATTCACGATCCAAATGGGCGCTAAAGGTCAAAACAACCGCCAGTCCTCCAGTACCTACTGTCAGGGGAAAGGTAAAAGGATAAAAAGTCTTCAGTTCAATTGAGGAACGCAGATTGCCCGTTTCGGTTGCAGGATTGGGGGTCTCCTTCTGGTTCAAAAGCCCCCCCATCATTGCCAATGTAATTCCTCCCGAGAGCTGAACAACCGGGATGGAAATTCCAAATAGCTTTAGAATATAACCGCCGAAAAAAAAGAAAAACGATAATAAAAAAAAGAATACAGCGCAATTTTTCTTGATATCGTTTCCCAGGTTTGATTGTCGACCCCTCTGGTCATCCCGTAAAGGATAAGGGCGGTTCCGATTGGATTGACTACCGGGAATAGCGCAGCGAAAATCGTTGAAATAATTTTTGTAGCAATAAATAAATTGGGCTTAAGTCATTCGCTTTTTCCCGCTTCGTTGGCGGCCGCTCCAGAGCTACGAAAACACTCTCCGTGGCAGCCGAATGTTTTTGGATGCGGACATTGCATGTCAAAAAACAGGGCGGCACTGGGGACTGCCCCAGTGTCGCCAGGCCGATTGTTTATTGTCCGGGAAGGCCCAGGTTGAATCCGTCCTTCTGGAGTTGATCCCGCAGCCACTGGAACTTCTGGTAGTTTGTAAGCGTGATCGGTCCAGAGTATGAATCGCTTTGCACCTTGCGCGGCGGGTACTTGACGTAGGTCATCATCAGCTTCTTGACCTCTTGGCCCATGACCGGGGCTATCCAGGTGTTCTCGATGAAGCTGTTCATTACGATATCGTAGCGCTCCTGCGGGTCTGCCAGGAGGTCGAAGATCTGCGGCACGGTAGAAACATACTTCTCCGGGCCCTTCCAGCCCAGATTGGAGTCCACCGCCAGACCGCCGGTCGCCTGCCCGTCGTCACCACGCAGATTGAACACGAATTTGAATTGGTGCCAGCGGAATGCCCCCGGCTACAGCTCGTTCTCGGTGAAGTAGAACCATTGTTCGCACGGGTTCTTGCCGGTACCGAACAGGACCGGCGTAATGTCGTAGCTGTCGAAGATGATGGGCTGCCCTTCGCGGTCCTTCTCCGGCAGCTTCACGCCGGCGAGCGATGCGAAGGTGGCCATGTAATCCAGGCCGCCGACGATGTCGTGGTTCTTCGATCCGGCTTTGATCTTCGGCCCCCACGCATAGGCAGGAACGCGGTTGCCGCCCTCACGCACGGTCCCCTTGGTGCCGCGGAACGGAGTATAGCCGGCGTCGGGATAGACGTCCTGCCAGGCGCCGTTGTCCGTGGTCCAGAAGACGTAGGTATTCTTGTCGAGGCCGAGGCTGCGGACCTTGTCCATGACCCTGCCGATGCGGGTGTCGTTCTCAACGATGGAGTCGGCGTATTTGCTCTTGGAGATTGATTTGTGTTCGAAGTCGGGGTGCGGCATGTTCGGCTGGTGTACCTTCATGAAGTTGATGCTCATGAAGAATGGCTTACCGGATTTGGCTGCCTTGTCGATATACTCAAGCGATGCCTTCTCGATATATTCGTCAATATACGGAATTCCGACCACCCCCTTCTCGGGAGTATTGACATACTGGCCGTTAAGCTTGAATTCCTCGATGGTTTTGCCGCCCGCCGTGCCGGACAACGCTCCCTTGGTCACCTTCTGGAACATTTCGCGTAGCTCCGCTGGCATGGCGGGAAACCACTTAGGGTCGGCATAGGTGTAGGCATTAAGATGATAAAGCCCGACATACTTCATTTCATCGTAGCCCTGGGCCGTGGGAAGGGCGTAGTCGTCCTCCCCCAGATGCCACTTGCCGGTAAAGAAGGTCTGGTATCCGGCTGTCTTCAACACCGACGCCAGGGTCCATTCCGCTGCCGGCAGACCGCCCCCCTGGCCCTGGAAGGCCACGGTGGTCATGCCGCTCCGGTTGGGAATGCGGCCGGTTTGAACCGCTGCCCGGCCCGGCGTGCAGCTCGGCTGGCCGTAGAACGAGAAGAAAGTCATCCCTTCGTCCGCCATTCTGTCGAGGCTCGGGGTGGGCATGCCACGTCCCACACCGCCGCCGTAGGCACCTGCATCGCCATAACCGAAGTCATCGGACAGGATCAGGATAATGTTGGGTTTGTCCGCCGCGTGCGCGGTTGCGGTGATTCCGCAAAGGAACGAAATCGCCACGGCCGTCAATAGTGACAAGATGCAGTTTGCCAGTTTATGTTTCACCATTTTTTCTGTCCTTTCGTGTTTTGGTTGTTCATCATGTGTTTGTCAAGCGGCGTGTCGCCACCAGACTCATTTGACACCGTAATAATGCCGGCGGTTCAGGGGCATTTTCATACCTGGCAGCGGCTGGAATGTTACGGTCCGGCCTGCCGCAAAATCTCCTGCAGGCTGATCATGCTGTCCTGTTTTATCTTGATCAGTCCCTGGCGAGGCAGATCGAGATCAAGGATGACAGCCAGAACGAGTGCCAGCAGTAACGATACAAGCGCGGTCGAAACAAAATGCCGGCACCCGTGGAGGCCGCATCCATGCCCAATGAAGGATAGCGCCACGGTGGCAATAATAGATACCAAAGCGAGCACGGGCTGCGGAACGTGGTTCTGCAGGGCTTGCGAACGGTCTGCATCCAGATCGAATGCCGCATTCAGCGATTGCACGAACAAGCCCAGCGGCACGGAACGCGTATCGAGTTCCGACATGGTAATTGCCACCGTCCAGAGTTGCTGCTGCATTTGTGTGGCGTTAGCGTTCGCAGCGGCGATACGAACAGGGTCGGTGCCCGCGTTGTAGAAATCCAGCCGGGTGTCTACATAGGCGATTAGCAGCCGCACGATTTGGCTTCGGTGCGGTTCCGGCAGAAGGCGTGCGCGCAGGTACGCCGTCCCGATGGCATTCGACTCGGCAAGTACGAGCTCCTTGCGTATTTCATAACGCGAAAGCGCCATCGAAAATGTAAAGCCGAGCATCAGCGCGAGCAGTCCGAACAATGGCCCCTGCAGTGCAGTGATATGAAATCTCGTTTGCTCGTCTTCGCTTGATTGACGCCTGCGTCCTGATCGGAAGCCGATCTCCGTTGCAGCAAGGAATATGATCAGCATCGCCGCGATAATCATATATTCATTCATTTCCAGGAAGATTGCCATTCGTCATTTCTCTTTTTCATCACGCCCGGCCATCCGCCGGGCGGATCGATGACTTGTTCCAACCTTCATTGGCCTTCCAGTCTTCAAATACGACCTCGATTAGCCATCTAAGGGAATATGCTTCCACAATATCCAAGGTTCGCCAACTTAAATCGGTGGCCACAATATATCGGTAATCCTCTTCACCTTCGTATTTCAAGGCGATTACGAAACGTTTTTTACCGTGGGCGCAAACATGCATCCGGGCACTTCCGACAGTGACCGTCGTTTCTTCGCCTCCACGTAACCGTACTTTCTGCTCGACACCTGGATGGGATGCAAAGTATTTTTTGACTTGTATTCTTTTGTTGCCGAACAGGATGTTTTGACTCTCTTTGATTTGGCTTATCACCTGGACTCCGCCGAATATTTTAGAGGCCTTGTCCATGAACGATTTCGTTCCGTAAAGAGCATCAGCGACAATACATTGTACCTTGATTTGAGGGTGATTCACTTTGAATGCCCTCAGCAGATTCAATGCGATCTCCGGAATCTGAGGGTAGTTATCATCTCTATCTGGCATGACCGGCCGATTCTTTTTGGCCACACCTTGTTTTCTCAGTTTTTCATCCTGTTTTTTCCATTCCTTCAATTTCGGATCCGGCATGTAAAACTGAAAACCGACCGGTATGGTGATGTTTTTAGCTATCAAAACAATAAACACGAGCTTTTGTCCCATCACATAGCCGCCGCTTGCCTTGTCCTTGATTTTGTGAATTTTGTATATCTTCTTGGCCGATTTGGACCTTTTCTTGTCTGTCTCGTCGATGGCCAGACAGCCGCCGGTTATGCCGAAGCGGTTGATTATGACGGTGGTGCTGATGACCAACAATTTTTCCCACGGAATATTCGAGCGCCTGAACATCCAGGAAATAGCGGCCATCGAGCGTTTGCCCAGACAGGCTCTTTCATATTTGGCCCAGCATACTGTACGCGTTAAATAAATTGCTATAATGCAGAAGGAAAGCCAAGTTTTCTGAATTCTCGTCAGCTTCAGATTTTGGTCGCATTTCTTTATGGCTCGATCGATCTCTTCGATGAAGCTCTCAACAAACGGCAAAGGCTCGGATATGAACATGGGCTCTCCGAAAAAAATATGTTCGATGTGTCTTGCAACTGTTCAAAACGGTTCGAACGTAATTTACATGAGATTAAAACCCATGACCATAAAAATTTCAGATTTTTTTGTAATTCATGGTGACATTCGGTCCGTTGAAGTCTATAGTTCGTATTGGCGGTCGGCCAGCTTGTATTACTGTGAAGTGTCTCGTAGGAACGAGACACAGAGTTTTATCTGTTGACTCGGCCGCCACCCTTATTTTTATCTGATAAAAAACTTGATAATCGAGTAATACGCATTCTTTTTTTGTTCATGGGCGTTTTCTCCTTCTTTCTTGGATTATTGGATGTACTCCCGGTAACGCATCTATTTGACTTATATTTCTACATCCGGCGATACAAATCGCTGCCCCAAGCAGACTTCATTTATCGCGGGAAGTAAATCAATAGCAGCTCGACGTTTCAAAACAAAACCATCCGCGCCCGCATCCATCACCTCGTTCACCACCGTCCGCTCATCATGCACGCTCATGATGATGACCCGGATGTCCGGATGGTGCTTCTTGATGAGCCGAACGACATTTCCGGCCCCGGAGACCGGAAAGGAAATATCCGCAACCACCAGGTCGGGAATCGTTCTTTCCACGGCTTGCATCAGCGAGACCTCATCGGCCACCATCAGGACCGATTCCGCCACTGTTTACAAGCATCAGGCGAATGCCTTCGAGCATGTTCGCGTGCCAGTCAGCCAGGATTACAAGGTTGCATCGCATACTCACCATTTTTCAGAAAAAATCCGAATATCAAAATTATCTATCTGGAATTACCGGGTTATTAGCATCAATGAACTTTTAAAACGCACAACCACCGTCTCTCCGGCGAAAGCCGGAGCCAATAACCAAACGACATAACTGAATTCCGGCTTTCGCCGGAATGACGGGAAGAGGCGATTTCTGACTTTTTACAAAACCATTGTCGTTGATCATTAGTTACAGGTTTGTTTCGGATTTTGAATAAATATGAAAAGGAAACAGGATTTTTGTTTGTGTTTGATTATAGGCAGCAGGCAGGTGACTGTAAACTATGAGAAATACTATGTTTTGAATGAAAAAATACCAGTAGACGCTTGGCAATTTCCTTCCTTCGCCGGGTCGGACCAAGCCAACTGACCTCCGCATGGGCGCCGATGGATTCCTGCCATAATAACTTGGCAGGCTCGCTGGAATTCGATGGAAATTATATTCCGTTCGATCCTTCGGGTTTATCTTGACAAATGAGGCAACATCAATTTTAATGTAGTCACATTATGAAGACATAGCCGTTTGAGGAGAAGCATTATGGAAAGAATCGGCATCAGAGAATTAAAAGAAAACATGAGCCGTTATATGAAACAAGTCAGGACCGGGGAGAGAATCATTGTAACAGATCGAAAAAATGACATCGCGATAATAATGCCCATCGGCATAAAATCCGGAGAAGAGAAACTCTATCAATTCATCCAGCGTGGCATGGCCTCTTGGTCCGGCGGCACGCCGGAGGGCATGCCGAGCCGGATCATTTCAAAAGGAAAGAGCGTATCCAGCGCGGTTGTTGAGGACCGGGGGTGATCCTGTATCTGGATACCAGCAGCCTGGTGAAATTATATATGGAAGAGGAGGGGTCTCTGAAAATCGAAACCCTGGTAAGGTCTTCAGAAGCTACGGCGACTTCAATCGTTTCTTATGCTGAAGCAAGAGCGGCTTTTGCCCGCCGGTTCAGAGAGAAGTCGTTTACATCAGACGAGCATGACCGCTTAAAATCGTTTTTTGATAAGGATTGGCGCAATTACTTCATTTTGAACATCACGCAGGATATGGTCAAACTGGCGGGAAACCTCGCGGAAAAAAATGCCTTGAGGGGTTTTGATTCAATTCATTTGGCTTCAGCCCTGACACTGCACCAGGAAGTTTCCACTCCTGTCGTATTTTCATGCTTTGATAATAAGCTTGAAACAGCAGCCATGCGGGAAGGGTTGGATAATTAACCTGTCAACCGGCGACTATCACCAACATAAGAATTAATGCAAACAACATGGAATAGATTTTTATGGTGTTCTTCATTTGTTTACGATTACAGGAGGTTGTTAGGTGACCGTAAACCAGGAAAGGACTATGTTTGAATGGAATAATACCAGTAGAAGCTTAATTGAATGTGAGGCCGCACTTGACGGCGTATTGAACCAATTCTGCGCTGGTCTTGATATTAAGCTGTTCCATCATCCGGTATTTGTGAAACTCAACGGTTCTTGTGGAAATATTCAATATCGTTGCCATTTCCTTGGCTGATTTTCCACTGGCATGGAGCTGTAAAATCTCTCTTTGCCGGGGGCTTAACACGACCTTTAATTCTTCCGGATCGCGTCTTCCCTGTTGATAGGAGTCAATGAGGTCTCCGGCGATGATGGGGGTTATATATGTTCGGCCCCGCATTGCATCCCGAATCGCCGTGATCAGCTCCTGAGGCGCCGAGTGTTTCAGCACGAACCCTGAAGCACCCGCCTCGAAAGCACTTGCCGCGTAGCCTGCATCGGCATGCATGGTCAGAAAAACAACACGGATGCGCGCATCGAGTTTTTTGATCTGTCGGGCGGCATCGATTCCGTTGAGCGCCGGCATCGAGATATCCGCCACCACCAGATCCGGTCGCAGACGCTTGGCTTCAGCGACCAGGGTTCGGCCGTCTTCAACCGCTCCGACGATTTCAAACTCGGGTTCAAGAAGGCCGCGCAGTCCCTCAAGTACGATCCTGTGATCATCGGCAAGCAGGATACGGGGTTTTTTCATGGGACACTTCCCTTCAGCTCCAACCCCCGGCGGTCGCCGGAATGCCGGGCTACCATCTGGTCAGCAATCTTGCCGGCGGCGGCGAAATTCCCCCGTTTTAGGTATTGCTGGGTCAGAGTCAGAAGGTAGTCCATGTTTTCCGGTTCGAGCTCAACAGCCCGGCACAGGGCCACTTCGGCCTTCCGGTCTTTCCCCAGGTAATCTTGGAGCAATCCGAGGTTGAGATGTGTTATCTTCATAAAGGTCAATTTCCTCTTTTGAAATTCTAAATTCTAAATTCGAATTTTTCGTTCAGTCCCCATTTCCCACTTTCAACGGCATATTAACCTTGATGGTCGTGCCTTTTTCAGGTTCTGAGGTAATGCGAAGCTCGCCCCGAATGATTCTCACCCTTTCGCGCATGCTGGAAAGCCCCAGGCCCGATTTCTTTCTCACCTCAGCGGCATCGAACCCGATGCCGTCATCTTGTATGGAAAGACCGATGTCATGGTCGGTTCCTTTTAGAGATACAGTGATATGGCGGGCGCAGGCGTATTTGGCGATGTTGGTGAGTCCTTCCTGAATGATCCGGTAGAAGGAAAGGGCGGCATCATTGGGAAGGGTTCCGGGAAGTCCCTCTGCTGTAAAAACCACCGCAGTTCCTTCCCGTTTGGAGAATCGTGCGCATTCCGACTCGACGGCTTTCTCCAGGCCCAGGTCGTCCAGGATCGACGGGTGGATCCTGCGGGAGATGTTGTGGATGTCGGCTGAAATCTGGACAGCCTGGTCTCTAAGCTCTTGAAACTCTTCCAGAATGGGTTGGCGGCCAACCCTGGCTGCCTGTTCCATTCTTCCCGCCTGGATCGCCAGTACCGCCAGCCGCTGTGTCAGATCATCGTGCAGCTCCCGAGCCAGTCGCCGGCGCTCTTCCTCCTGTCCCCAAATCAGGCGACCCGTTAGCTTTTGGAGATCCTTCTCCCGTTCTATAATCTTCTCTTCTGCCTGTTTGCGCACAGTGATGTCCCGGTTGCTGGCTCGTATCCCCAAAAATTCGCCCTGAGGATCGTTGACGGGCCGGCAGCAATGCTCGATCCAGCGGATGTTGCCGTCGGTTCCGCGAACACGGAACTGAATCTCCTTCATTTTCAAATCGATGAAGGCAGCGTGGTCATGTTCATCCCAGACCCAGCGGTCTTCGGGAACGATAATCTCACGCATAAGCGAAGGGTTCCCGATAAATTGCCGGGGAGCATGGCCGGTAATGGTTTCACATGCCGGTGATATGTAGTTCAGAGTTCCATCCGGTGCAGACCAGTACTCCCAGTCATATGTATAATCGGCAACGGTTCGATAACGCAGCTCCGATACCTGCAGTTCTTTTTGCATTTTTCGAGACTTCCGCAAGTTCAATACCAGCGCAACAATGAGGAGTGCCTCCAGGAAAATAAACGACACCGCACCGATTATCCGTCCCCGATACGCGTCCCATACCGAAACCTCTCTGTATTTGACGATGCTGCCTTCAGGAAGACTCGCTTCGCTGATCCCCCAGCGCTTCAACTCCCGTCCGTCGAACATGGTAACGGTGGTATCATAGTCGGAGAAGGGGATATCCCCTGGCAATTCACCTGCCAGTATCCGAATCGCCAGTTCCGCCGCCCTCCTGCCATGGGCCTCTAAACTGAGCAAGTGGCCTCCCACGATGCCGTAACCAAGATAGCTGTCAAACGGGCTGAACACCGGGACATTCGCCGCGCGCGAAATCATTGCAAGAGCCTGCCTGGGTACAAAGTGCTGCCCCTGCCCATCAATTAAAATAGAGGAGTACAGGATGATGCAGTCAGGAGGCAGACTGCCGATACGTTCGATAATCTGTGGCATGGCAAGCCCCGTATTATCAAGCACCGCTATCTTGGGCTCGTACTTCTTCAGTGCATTGCGAATTATCGTCAGACTGAGTTTGTCCAGGTCGGACGAGCCCCCCACCAGAGCGATCCTGCGTGTCTCCGGCCTGAGAGCTTGCGCAATCGAAACGATATCGCCAATGTCCCCTTTCAAAAAAACTCCTGTAGTTCTGGCCCTTTTATCTGTGTCTTCCAGTTCTTTGGCGGAGCTTTCAAATATCCCGCAGGCGACAACGGGCACTCCGGGGAAGGTGCTGTCGCAGTAGCTCAGAACAAAAGACAGCGCACTCGGATACACGGTAATTACGAGGTCCGGCTTTAAAGCCGAATACTTGTCGCCCAGGAATCGGGCCAGGGTTTCCTTGTATCCTGGTCCCTGGAAACGAGAGAGGTCCAGATATTCGGAGTAAAGGTCAATGTCAAAGGTGGATCGGATGTAACGACTGAGAGGATACCCTTTTCCGTCAGTTCGTGGGCTGGATGCATTTTGTCCAGGCCGTAGAGCAGAAAAATGCGTTTATGAGGCTTCTGCGGCAACGAAGCCGATGCATCCCGGCCCGATAAGGGCAGCAGGACCAGGAGCACCAGGGAAATAGTGATTCGAGCGAACAGATTGCCTCTCTTTCTTGTTTAAAAATCGAAATCCAAAACAATGACAAAAAACAAAATGGTCAGAACAGCATGCTTTCAGCTCGATAGTTTCTGACAATCATTATCATACCTTGTGTCTCTGTGCAAGGCGGTTTATAATGTTCAAAGCATTAGATCGGACTCAGTTCAGTATCTCTCATAAATTCATGGCTCACCTTTTGCTTACTGCGTTGATGTTAATGCTTGCCATCTCCCAGATCGGGGTACTGCCGGTGCTCGGGCCGGACAATATCCAATCGTCACCATCTCCATGCCTGAAACGACCAATAGATTATGATTGACATCGATGTCTTTTTTTGACAGTGGTGTCAAATACGCTGGCATTGTTCCGTTGCACACAATATCTCAAAAAGTGGGATTTATCAGGCAGATGCCCATTTTTTTTTAAAAAGGGGGCAGCTAACGCGTGAACTATTGTTATTTGCCGATAATTGCTGTAACCCCTATACCATCGAGGTGTCCAATGTATTCCTGCCTGTTTGCCGGGTTTGCCGGGTCGGACCAGGCTACTCGGTTGATATACATGGATTATCATAACAAAAGTGGCTGTTTTCAAGCCTTAGCCCTTCATTTTCACGCCCTAAAATGCCCTTTTAAGGGATTGCCGGACACCCAACTGTAGCTGATCAAAGTAGGCAGGACGCGGGTGGTTTGGCACCTTCATTTTGTTCAAGCGGAGTGATTGGATTTACCGGCTGTTTGTATGTTGAAAATGAGAAAACCGGCAACACCTGCCACAAGTGAACTGAGCAAAATGCTGATCTTTGAACTTTGGACCATTGCAGCATTGTCGAAAGCCAAAACCGTGATAAAAATTGACATCGTGAACCCGATACCGCCCAAAAAGCCGGCGGCAATGATATGTTTCCAAAGCACATCTTCCGGCAATTCAGACAAGCCGATTTTGACTGCTAAAAAACTGAACAAGGCTATGCCTAAAGGCTTGCCAACGAGCAACCCAGCGAAAATGCCCAAACTATTTGATGTAATTAAACCTTCAGTCCAGTTTCCTGTGAGCGCAATGCCTGTATTTGCAAGCGCAAAAAGCGGCATGATGATAAATGCCACTGGCTTGTGTAAGAAATGTTGCAACTTGTGGGATGGCGATTTTTTATCGCCAAGCCCAAAGGGGATGGTAAAAGCCAGAAGAACACCAGCAATTGAGGCATGGATACCAGATTTGAGCATAAAATACCACATGATAAAACCAGGAACGAGATAATAAGGCAACCGGTGGACACCGAGGCGATTTAATAACACCAACCCTGCAAATATCCCTAAAGCCAGGGCAAGATATAAAAGTGAGAAATCGCTCACATAAAACAACGCAATGACGACAATTGCACCCAGGTCGTCTATGATGGCTAATGCGGTAAGAAAAATCGTCAGTGATGTGGGAACTCGACTGCCCAGGAGCGCAAGCACGCCAAGTGCAAAAGCAATGTCTGTCGCCATTGGAATACCAATACCCGCTAATGTTTCAGTTCCATGATTGAGAAGAAAGTAAAGCAAAGTAGGTGTCGCCATGCCGCCGATAGCGGCAACAATAGGTAATGACGCATTTTTCAGATTAGACAATTCACCGATATAAAGCTCTCTTTCAATTTCAAGCCCAATCAACAGAAAGAAAATCGCCATCAACCCGTCATTAATCCAGTGTTCCAGACTGTACTTTAAAAAAAACGTCTCACCTATCTCAACTCCAATTTTGGTATGCCAAAAATCCAGGTAAACTTTCCCTACATCGGAATTGGCGATTGCGATTGAAAAAATCGTGCAGAGAATCAGGATGACTCCCGAAGCACGTTTGCTTTCGAAAAATTCAATAAAGAGTTTGGTCAGTTTTGTTTTCAAGTTAGTAACGACTCCTTTGAATAAAATCTTTCAGCTCCAACCCCCTGTGATCGCCGGGATGCCTGGCTACCATCTGATCGGCTATCTTGCCTGCGTCGGCAAAATTTCCACGTTTAAGATATTGCTGGGCCAGAACCTGAAGATAGTCCATTCTGTCCGGTTCGAGTTCAACGGCTCGGCGCAAGGCTGTTTCGGCCTGCCGGTCTTTCCCCAGGTAATCATAGAGCAATCCGAGATTGTAGTGTACCCGCGATCCATCGGGGATACCCCGGGCCGCCAGCGCCATGTGAACCTCGGCCTCGACGTACTTTTTTTCCTCGACCAGCAGAAGCCCCAGCGAATACTGAACGTCATACAGCTCCGGATAGGCCTTGACGACCTCCACCAGCAGCGTTTCAGCTTCGCCGTTCCGGTCCAATTGGGTGTATAGCATCGCCAGATTAACTTTGGCTGGATAAGACAGTTCATCTATCTTGATGGCCGCGCGAAAGCTTTCTATGGCTTGTTGCGGTTCGCCAAGAGCGACGTAAAGGTTGCCGAGGTTGTAGCGGCCGAAAGCGAAATCCCCGGAATACTCCATGGCGGCGACATACTCCTTGAGGGTCTGCTCAAACACGCGGCGTTGATCGTCCGCAAGCAAACGGCTTGGCTGTCCGGCCAACCGTGATGCCGCATCTGTCCGTACGGCCTTGACTGGGTCATAGAGCAGCTGTGCGATCATCTGGACACGGCGTTTCGGGTCGGATGTCTGCAAATGGCTCACTGCCGTGCGGCGGATCAGAGCCTCGCCGTCCATCAGCGCCCGCTCAAGCGCAGTGGCGCTGTCCTCCCCCGGGTAGGCAGCCAGAAGCTCAAGTGCAGTTGCGCGAACGATTACCGGATAAAGCGGGTCTCCGGCCAGGCGGATCAAGCCTTCCGCAGCTCCCGGCTGCCGGTTGCGGCCAGCCTGGATAATTTCCCCGTAATGGGCACGGCGCCCAGGTCCGTACCATTTGGTGATGGCTTCGTCGGACCAGCGCCTGGTTTTGTCGAGGTGGCAGCGGGTGCAGGCGTCCGGCACGCCGATCTTGACGCCGAGGTCCGGCCGGGGAATCCGGATGCTGTGATCCAGCCGGTAATGGACTCCCATGTAATAGCGCCCGGGCATGTGGCATTGGATGCACTCGGCCCCGGTTCCGACTTCATACAGCACCTTACCGTCGGCGGACTTGATGGGATCGCCCTTTTCACCCTTTTTCTTATGGAAATGATGCTGAGGGGTGTCGTAGTCGCTTGCCCGGTGGCACTGAAGGCACAGGCTGTTACCTTCCTTTGTGAGCTTGATGCTGTGGACGTTGTGACAGTCGCTGCAGCGCACATCCCGAGCGTACATCTTGCTCTGGGTGAATGAAGCGTAAGCATAGACCTCTTCTAATATCTGTCCATCGGGGAAGTACAATTCCTGGGTGAGCAGGCTGGGCAGCATGGTATCCAGAAGATTCTTTTCGATATGGGTGTAATCCCCCATGATCGCTCGGCGGGAATGGCACGGCGCGCACAGTTCCACCAGCTCGCGGGACTTCAGCCCGGAGGTACGGACAGAAAGGTCGAAGTTTTCCACCATCGGCCGGGCCATGCCCGGGAGCTCCGCCCATTTAACATGCCTTGATCCGGGACCGTGGCAGGCTTCGCAGCCGACATTGATGTCCGACCAGGTGGTTTGGTATGTGTCGGTTCGGACGTTGTAGTTTTTCTTGATGTTGGTGGAATGGCATGTGGCGCACATGCCGTTCCAGTTCAGGGCCGCATTGGTCCAATACTGCCAGTCTTTCTGGGCTATTGGCTGGTCGGGGTATAAATGATACCACCGTTTGCCTTTCACATCCCAGGCGATGGGCAGGCACTGCATCCGACCGCCGGGAAACGGGACCAGATACTGCTGAAGAGGGTTCCATCCGAAGGTGTGGGTGATCTCGAAGTCCCCCATAGCGCCTTCCGGCCCTTGGGTATGGACAAAGAACCTGCTGTCTTTCCGGTAGAACCGTGAGACGATGCCGAAGTGTTCAAAGGTGACATTGTTGAAATCACCACGCACGCTGGCTTCGGAGGCGACCTCCATGGCATGAAAGTGATTGGAGCCTTTCCAGAGTTCATATTCCAGTTGATGGCAGGTCCGGCATTTCTCGGTGCCGATGAAATCAGCGGCAGAGACCGGCTGGAGGCGATCCGCACGGTAATGCTGTTTCACGATCGAAAGCGGTATCGCGATGACGATCAGTGCTGTGGAGAGGAATCCTATGATTTTCCAGCGAAACATAATAATATTTTAAACCTTTGGTGGATATATCACTTGCTTTGGATCAAAGTTGCCGCGCTTGATTCTTTTCCCCGTGTCCACCCTGACGATATTGTTCTCGATGATCACCGGGAAAATATCCAGGCTGCGGGTGGCCGGCGAGTTGATCACGTTGCCGGTGATATCAAAGGCCGATGCATGGCATGGGCACAAAAACTTCTTCTCTTTTTCAATCCAGGGGACGGTGCATCCCAAATGGGTGCATTTGCACGAAAGCGCCAGGAGTCCCCCGTCATCCAGTCGAACGATGTAAAATTCCCCGCTTTGAAATGCGGTGACCGTGCCAGGAACAAAGGATGCCACCGCCCCCGCGTGGATCACAGTATTTGCCTGGTTTTCAGCGCTGCCTGGTTTGGCTGGCCGCAGAAATGAAAAAGTCATCCATAGGAATTCCATCAGCGCCGCAAGGCCCAAGGCCGACCACAGGATGCTCAGAAAACTGCGGCGGGAAACTTCCGCGGGCGCCTCGTCGGGCTTTTTGCCTTTGAGTGTTTTTATCTTGGATGGTTTCATTTGGATTTTTCTCAAGACGGTTGTCAAAACGGCCATCGCAGTTTCATCCCTTCTCCCCGGAAAACCACACAGGTAGCGGTCAATATCACCCATCCCACGCCCAGAAAAACAAAAACAGCCTGGACAGACTCCAGGCGTGAGGCCTGAAATTTCCTTGCCAACAGGGCGTACAATCCGACGACGGCCGCAACGAATAGGGCCGTCGGTATGAGCCAGTGGCTGAAGGCCTGGGGCAGTCCGGGCGGCAGTGTCAAAAAATGAACCGCATACTCATCAAGGATGATGATCAGCGGCGTAATCACGGCCGCGAACATGGCAGCAGCGCGTGCGGTACGCCGGCCGTTGGCCGAAGTAAACCAGATGCCGGCGGGAGTCTCGTTGTAATTCAGATAAGGCAGACAAAAAGCGCCGATCGTCAGGGCAGCGGCGATCAACAGGGCAACTCCAGGGTGAAAATGCATGAGCAGTTCCTGGATGCCTGCAAAGTACCATGGCGCCTTGGTCGGGTTGGGGCTGAGACCCGGGTTGGCCGGTTGCCCCAAGGGTGCATCGTAAAGCAGCGACAGTACCAGTACGCCTGCGATGGTCGCAAGCGCCATGGCCGCCTCCCGCAGAAGAAGATACGGGTGGGTCGGGACCATGGCCGGGTTATCGTCTGGCTCCTCGGCCGGGGAGCGCGGGATCACCAGTCCGCCGGCCTTGCGCACCCGCC
>JBAXVB010000139.1:0-9523 GCA_037129415.1 Deltaproteobacteria bacterium | reverse complement strand
ACTACACCACCAAAGAGCTGGGGCCTAAAAAAGGCATGGGACTGGGACTGACCACTGTGTATTCCATCATTCATAAGCATGATGGATTCATATTTATCGAATCCGAAGTCAATCAGGGCACGACCGTGGACATCTACCTTCCGGTGATTCCGGGATAATCATCAGCCTTTAACCTCTCAATTTGAATGATATTCAGTTTTCGATCATTTTCCTGAAACCATAGATAATCATCCCACGATGAATCTGTAAATACGGCTCCTCGCTATCTACAGTGGGTAATACGACATTTCAATTCCTGAAATCCGAATGGCCCAAACTCCATTTTCGAATCAAGAACATCATATCGCATAAACCACCGGTCCGAATCCGGCAGTTCAGCATAGAACTGACCCAGCAGACCCTCATCCTGCTTTTCCAGCGGACGAATGACAGCTTCCTTTCCTTCTTTCAGAACGACTTCCTTGGGATACCTCACGGAATGAATCCTCCTCAAATCGTTGATAGGTAAATGTCCGATGGTGAATACCGTCGGGATATTGATCGTTTCATCCGAATTTTTCGTCAGATTAGCGACGATCACACTTGATGAACCAATGGAAAATTCGTACAAGACAGAATCACCACCGGGGAAACGATTACGAAGATCGTCTCCTTCGATAGTGGCCTGCCCCCTCAAAGAGAGGGAAACACGGGGGCAAGTCCTGGTAACAATTCTGATTCTACCGGATTTTGTGGTTTTCATACTACAAGCCGGTGAAAATTGCATTTTTGCAGCACTGTTACAATAAAAGGTGCCTTATACTTGCAAATATCGCGCAATTCTATTGCGCGATTCAATTTTTCAACAGACTCCATAACACTCTCGTTGCTGTATCAGCACCTAACCACATAATCCGGTAGAATCAGGGGCGTTCTGGAAAAAGGCCTGGCCAGTGCCACCGGATCTGCCATAAGGGAGAAATCTCACGCCAAACAACATTCCGGAGCTGGACAGCCGTCCAATTAACAAAAAGAAAACAGCCTATTGGATACCATAAGCGAAAATATATTAATGTGCCGCTGGAATTATTGCCAGACATCGGGGAGGGACCACAATTGCCACATATAATTCCTGTACACTGGAAGGTTTTGGAGTGAATATCAATCGACATTCGCCACACCAATCGGTATGATGGAACGAACACGCTTAAATTCTATCCACGAAAATGCCTGCAATGGAATCCAGGACCATCATTCCCTGAAAGGTCAACGAACAGTACTCCGGTGTCTGTGTGATAAGTTTCTTTAGCTCCGGGTCTGTCAAAATATCCTGAAAGAAGATACTGAAAGGCTTGGCGGATTTTTCTTCAAACCGTCTGATCGAAATCCCTTCTATAGTTCGAAGTCCCAGAAAAACGGTCTCCATCAACTGCTGTTCAATGCTTAAAGTTTCTTTTTCTACCACCGGAAGCATTCCGCTGTTTAAATTAGCGACATAAGCGGCGATATCCCTGTGATTGCTATATCGAACCGGGTTAAGATAGGAATGGGCGGCCGGGCCAAAACCCAGATAAGGGGCATCCGTCCAGTATTTCTGATTGTGGCGGGACCTGTTGGCATCGGGGGAATTGTCCTTTCGGGCGAAATTGGAGATTTCATATAGCGGATAGCCATGTTCTGATAATTCCGTGACTGTGGTCTCAAACAGATCACAAACATCCCCATCCGCCATGGCCTCGAAAACCTGATTAAGTCGCATGTGGTCCAGCTGTGTATCAGGCTCACAGGTCAACATGTAACAGGAGATGTGTTCCGGATCAAAGGAGATCGCCTGGCTTAAACCAGCAAGCCATGCCTGTCGGCTCTGTCCTGGAATGCCGTATATCATATCCATGCCAATTTGATCAAAGCCTGCTGCTCTCGCCCATAAAATGGCATCTTTTGCATCATCAACTGAATGAATACGTCCCAGCCACCTAAGGTGACTTTCCTGAAACGACTGAACCCCGATATTAAGTCGTGTGACGCCACTTTTCCGGTAAGCTTTCAAGGATTCGAGAGTAACTGTTCCGGGATTTACCTCAAGCGTTATCTCAGCCAATGTATCAAGGTTAAACCGCCCATATATCCGGTCGATGATCTGGCCGATTTGATGAGCGGGCAGAATTGACGGCGTTCCGCCGCCGATATACAGCGAATCAAAAGTCAAAATGCTTTTTGTGGCGGCTATCTCACGGAAAAGCGCTTCGAGAAAAGCATCCTGCCGGGACAGATCTGTTATGGAATAAAAATCGCAGTATAGACATTTTTTGGCGCAGAAGGGGATATGAATGTAAATGCCGGCAGAAGGATTTGTCAAAAAAGCCATCCTACCGCTACCATGAGAAACAGGGTGGATTCCATAACTTCCGTCATTGCGCCCAGCATATCCCCGGTAATACAGCCCATGCGGCTTCGATAATATCCGAGAATTGCGGCAAGGGTCAGGGCGAACACCGCGTTCAGCCAGATTCCCCGCCAGCCGAGAAATATCGAAAACACGGCCGGCAGTATCATCCATTTGAAGTCCAATGGTTCAAGGGCGTTCTGGAAAAAGGCCTGGCCGGTGCCGTCGGATCTGCCATAAGGGAGAAATCTCATGCCAAACAACATTCCTGAGCGAGAATATGCTGGTATCAGTATAAGAATCAAGGCCCGCTGATGAGCGTCCAGGCTCTGGATGCCAGCCCACTTGATCAGCAGACAGCAGAAAACGGCCATGAGTCCCATGGCGCCGATGCGGCTGTCTTTCATGATTTCAAGCGCTTTTTCCCGAGACCGATGCCCCAGCATTCCGTCGGCCGCATCTCCCAGGCCATCCAGATGAAATGCTCCTGTGATTATCGCCAGAAACACCACATCCATTGCAGCCACGGCAGGAAGCGGCCAGAAAAGCAGGGCTATTTTGTCAAAAATGGAAACCAAAACCCCAACGATCATTCCTGCAAGCGGGAAATATGGGGTCATGCCTCGCGTGTCAAATATTTCTGATTTGCCAAGCGGCAAAAGGGTCAGGAACTGAAGCGCTGATTTGAGATTATACATGAAGGAGGTTCCCTGCATTGTGGCGATGTTACGGTTTTTGAGGCCGATTATTTGATGCGCTGAAGCACGCCCAAGGTTTTTGTCATTGAAAGCTCCTGAAACAGACCGGATGCCTTTGCAATCCGGTAAACCTGATAGGGAGCCTGTCCCCCGTCCTTCGGGTCCTGAAAAATATCATGAATCAGCAGATATCCTCGTGGAACAATATGCCCAGCCCAGTTTCCATAATCCTTCAGGACGGTTTCGAATGCATGGCCGCCGTCAATAAAGACCAGTCCCAGTGGCGTTTTCCAGGCCCTGGCCGCGATTTCAGATCGACAGACCAGAGGCACAACCGTGGACTCAAGTCCTGCCAGGTTAAGTGTCTTTCGAAACTCATGAAAGGTATCTATCTGATAGGAGCGTCCATCAAAGAGTTCCGGATCAAAGTATTCTTCACCGGGCTGCTGCTCTTCGGACCCCCGGTGATGATCTATGGAAAACAAGATCGTATTGAAGATTTTGCAGGCAGTTCCCAGATAAATGGCCGACTTTCCGCAGTAACTTCCTATTTCGAGACTGGGGCCAAGCAGTGAAGCTTTCAGCGCTGTGTCAAAAAGCCTCATTCCTTCATCGGGGTCCAAAAACCCTTTGACCCGCCCCGCAATCCGATTGATCATTTGTATATCCAGTTGCATTTTACTCCTCACGATATGTCATCATTATATCCGCGCGCAAGGACTTCGCGGGCCTTGACACCATCGGATGGGCCTATGATTCCTTCCTTTTCCATGGTCTCAATGATGCGGGCCGCACGGTTATAGCCGATGCGAAGGTGGCGCTGAACCATCGAAATGGAAGCCTGGCGGGTTTTGGTCACCAGTGCGACGGCGTCGGCGTAACGCTCATCATGGTCTTCGGCGGAAGATCGGTTTTCATCCTCGCTGGTTGCCTCTGTGATTGTGGTATTGTATTCAGGTGGTTTCTGTTCTTTTAGGAATTCGATAATCCGGGTCAGCTCTTCTTCGGAAATATAAGCTCCGTGAATGCGCTGAAGCTTGGCGGTTCCAGGCGGAAGGAGCAGCATGTCCCCGTTTCCCAGAAGACTTTCCGCGCCATTGGAATCAATGATGGTCCGGGAATCGACTCTCGAAGATACCTGAAACGACAGGCGGGTCGGGAAGTTAGCCTTGATGATACCAGTAAGCACATCCACCGAAGGCCGCTGAGTGGCCAAAATAAGATGGATTCCGGAAGCCCTGGCCATCTGCGCCAGCCGCGTCAGGGCGACTTCCACATCACGGGATGCCACCATCATCAAATCCGCCAGCTCATCAATGATGATAACAATAAGAGGAAGCTTTTCGGGTTTTATGCCATTCGGGCCGGGTTTTGCTTTTTCCATTTTCAGGTTGAACTGGGTGATGTTTCTGGCCTTGTGTTCAGAGAGAAGCTGGTAGCGCCGTTCCATTTCCCGAACCGCCCAGAATAGGGCATTGGTGGCCTTTTTAACGTCCGTAACTACTGGTGTAATCAGATGGGAAATGCCATCATACAGGGAAAGCTCGATGCGTTTGGGATCGATCATGATCAGCTTGACCTGATCCGGCGTTGACTTGTACAGCAGACTACAGATCATGGCATTCAGACCCACGCTTTTTCCGGTTCCGGTTGCTCCGGCAATCAGAAGATGGGGCATTCGATCCAGTTCCGCCACAACGGGATTTCCCACAATATCTTTTCCCATACACAGGGTCAGGAAGGATCGGGAATTTTCAAAAGCGGGAGAGACAACAATCTCCTTGAACCGGACAATCTGACGGTCAATATTGGGAATTTCAATTCCGATCACTGCTTTACCCGGAATCGGCGCAACAATTCTGATACTAAGGGCTTTCAGCGCCAGGGACAGGTCGTCGGATAGGTTAACGATTTTATTGATTTTTACTCCAGGAGCCGGTTCATATTCAAATGTCGTGATCACCGGCCCTGGCGAGATGGCGGTGACCATCCCTCTGACATTGAAATCTTCAAGTGTCTTTTCAAGTAGTCTGGCCTGGGACTCAAGGTATTCCCGGTCAAACTGTGAGGTGCTGATTTCAGGATCATCCAGAAACGAAATGGATGGTAGTGTAAATCCATTTGTATTTTTCAAAGATTCGACTTGCAGGGAAATATCTTCCTGAACATGCTCAACTACTGGTTGTGGCGGAGAAATCGTCGGAGGCATCTGATTGTCGGGTTTTTCATTGGCAGGCTGTGAACGTTTTTTTACCGGGTTCTTTTTCGGAGATTCTTTGGGCGGGCTTTCCGGTTTGCTTTGAACATGTTTTCTGGAGAACACAAAAAGGACGGCCATCCAGAAACGTTTTGCAAACCCGACCAGAGAGAAACCGGTTGTCAGTATCAGTCCGATGATCCATAGCAGAAAAAGGATCACCAGTGATCCGGAGATATTGGTGTAAGCGATCAGAAAACGGTGAAAGGAAAGTCCGATCTGCCCGCCCGAAGAAAACGAGTTTCCCCAGATCATTATATAGTGATCCCGGAACGATACCAGACCGCCTGTGGTAATGGCCAAAATCAGGCCGCCGGTGATGGTGACGGCAATGGTGGTTCCAGGTCTGGCATTGAAGAAATGGATGCTGGAGATAAGAAAAAAAATCGGTATCCAGTAAGATCCCAGCCCGAACAAGCTGATAAAAAAACCTGAAACAGTGGCTCCAGCATAGCCGAAAAAATTGTGAATCTGGGTGTTGACGCCTGGATGATGAAAAAAAGTATCTTTCGGATCAAAGGAAAACAGGCTGAACAAGGTAAAAATCACCAGAAAAAAAAGCACTATGCCGATAAGCTCTTTGCGCATAAGGTCCTGAAAAATAAGCCAGACAATAATAAAAATAGGACGGTCGCATTCCCGACAAAAAATTTGACTGAATGTGAAAGCCTTCCTGTAAATTATCATACTTGAGTTGTCCGGTTGCGTCAATATTCATGGACATTGATATGCGATATAATGCTGATATGAAAATTCCGCGGCTTACTGCCAGGAACGAAAGCTACAGTGTGCACGGGCATAAACTGCACTTTTCAATGAATAAAAACTCAGTATGGTCGGAGCTGCGTATAAACCGATAGAATTTGAAATCAAAGTGCGGTATAATCATTCTTTCAATTCGGTCGATGGAAACATAACTTCAGGGTATCAGACATTGAACAAAAGCAACAAAACAGCGTACTCTTCGGAAGAAATTCAAAACTGCATTTCTTTTCTGGAAAACCTGGCGGAACACAGCGGCCAGATCGTCAATCTTTCTGAAGCGCAGAGAATCGCCCTCATGACTGCAGCCGGGCAGCTCTCCCGTCCCGATCGACGTGAGCTTAAAAAACGAAACAAGGAAATGAACCGGGTACAGCGCCAGGTGGTTGTTCAGCACGAGCGCAGAGTTCGGGCGGCTACCGGCATCCGTTGCGCCCGGCAGGCCAGCGTATTTTTGGCTCCGGTGCAGATTTCGGCCCAAATATCTACTGGAGCAGCGGATTCGCCAAAATATCTCCTGGCGGAGAATAATGATTTAAAATCACCTCGCAATTGCTATGTCTGCAAATCGGAATTTACAAAGCTGCATTTTTTCTACGACGCAATGTGTCCAGGTTGTGCTGAGTTCAATTATCAAAAACGATTTCAGACCGCATCACTTCACGGGCAGGTGGCGCTGATTACCGGCGCTCGCGTAAAAATCGGCTATCAGACAACGCTGATGATGCTCCGGGCAGGCGCCAGAGTGATTGCCACCACCCGATTTCCTGTTGATGCAGCAATGCGTTTTTCAGGTGAAAAGGATTTTTCCGAGTGGGGCGGACATCTGCATATTTACGGCCTGGACTTGCGGCATACGCCAAGTGTAGAGATATTTTCAAGCTACATCGAACAGAATTATGATCGTTTGGATATTTTAATCAATAATGCGGCGCAGACGGTACGAAGGCCGCCTGGCTTTTACACGCATCTGATGGATAACGAGACAATAGCCCTTGATGCGCTGCCGGAGAATGTCCGGTTGCTTCTTGGCCAGTATCATCTCTGCATCAATCGGCTCGGTTTATTTTCCGCACCGAACATCGGACTGGAGGCGGCGCTACCGGTAACCTGGAACGGAAAAGCACCTGGTATCGGACTGAGAGCCTCCGCACAACTGTCGCAGATTCCTTACGCATACGACCACAGCCTGGTTGCAGAGGCTGTTTTCCCAAAAGGCGAGCTGGATGCCGATCTTCAGCAGGTGGATTTAAGGGAAACCAACAGTTGGCGCCTGCGTCTGGGTGAAATCCAAACATCCGAGATGCTTGAAATCCAACTGGTGAACGCCGTGGCGCCGTTTGTGCTGTGCAATCGGCTGGTGTCGATGATGAGACGCGACTACACCGGCAAGAAGCATATTGTGAACGTTACCGCCATGGAAGGAAAATTTTTCCGATTCAAAACAACAGGCCGTCATCCGCATACCAACATGGCCAAAGCCGCCCTTAACATGCTGACACATGCATCCGCCGCCGATCTTGCCCGGGACGGCATCTTCATGAATGCCGTGGATACCGGGTGGGTGACGGACGAAGATCCTGCGAAACTAGCCGCCTTGAAACAGGAAATGCATGATTTTCAGCCGCCCCTGGACATCGTGGATGGCGCTGCCAGGATTTGCGATCCGTTTTTTCACGGGATTCTTACCAACACCCATTGGTGCGGTAAATTTCTTAAGGACTACCAGCCCATTGATTGGTGATTGGTGATGGGCGATTGGTGATGGCGGATTTTTTTGATACTTGCTTGACACTTATGGGCGGTTTTCGTTAAAAGATAATCCATGCAAAAACTTCAAATTTCAAAAAAAGTAACCGCAATTCTGGTATATGGAAGACCGCCTCTGGTTTTTGGGGGATTGTGCTGCGCCATTGCCGTCATGTGGACCCAAAATCCGGTTCTCTATACCCTGGGGGTTGTCTTTCTGTTCACAGCCATGGCCTTTGACCTGGTGGATGGCTGGTTTGCAGCGCGCTTCCAGCCCAATCCCACCCTGGCGCACTTGGCCGATCGCATCATGGACAAGGTGGTATATGCCATTATTTTCCCTCTGGTGGCAGTGGGAATGATGTGGCGTCTGGTTTACATCACTCCCGATTATCAGAAAATCGATCTGCTGCATGCCATTTTCATTCTGATTTTGTGCATCATCGTGTTGATCCGTGACAGCTTTGCCCATTTTATTCGCGGATTCACTCAGGGAAAAGGCCCCGGACCGGAAAACAGCGAGTTCACCCGGCTTAGGACGGTCGTGGCGGCTCCGGTGGCTGCCCTGCTCTACGCCACCGCCTTTTATATACCTGAAGGACCGCCTTCAAGTCTGTATTTCTGGATTTCCTGGCTGGGCAACTTGCCTCTGAAGGGACTCTTTGTCATAGAAATCATTTTTTTGGTGATTAATTTTGGCTCAATTGCCAGGTATTGCCGCAAGTACGGCACTGCCTTCCTGGATGAACTTTGTCTGGGCAACGAGACACTGCGTCGCAGCATTCTGTCCACATTTCCGAATGGCCTGACTGTGATGAACGCCATCATGGGGCTGCTGTCAGTCTGGTTCGCCAATCAGGGCCGGGTCCGGGAAGCATATCTGCTTTTGATCGGTGCGACGATTTTCGATAAACTGGACGGCGCCATGGCTCGCAAACTCGGACTTACCGAACCGCCGGCCGGAAGTGTTAAGCCCCCGCGCTTTCAATTGGGCGGGATTCTGGATGATATTTCCGATGGTATCAGCTTTTGCATCGTGCCAGCCTGGATTTATTACCTGGTTCTGTCCCGTTCAGATGTTCCAGGCATTTCCGATGTTACAGTTGTCTGGGTCGCCCTGATTTATGCGGGCATGGGAATCGCCAGATTGATTTATTTTACTCTGGATACTTCCCCCATTCCCGGCTTTTTCAAGGGAATGCCCACACCGGCAGCGGCGCTTCTGGTGACCGCTCCCCTGATCATGTTCAGCCAGGCCATACAGGAGAGTCCGGACACCATCCACTTCTGGTGCTATATTTCCACTGCCGCCATGGTGCTGGCTGCAGCGGCGATGAATATTTATCCGGTGCGGTATCTTCATCTCGGGCGGTTCATGGATCAGAGTACCTGGTTTCGGCGTACCAGCATCATCTTGTTATTGGTGGCGGTATTCAGTCCGTATCTGGGCTATATCTGTTTGTTGTATCTGCTGATGTACCTGTTTTCTCCCATTTTTACTCGGCGGATTCTGCCATCCAGGGCCGCTAAAAAACCCGATAGAGAAGGCATGCGCTGACTCCGATCCTGAGTTTGTTATTTGGTGCTGCAAAGATTGCTTGGACTCAGAGATTCAATCTACACCACACAATTTTTCCGGATTATAGCTCAGTTTATACCCCAGACCGTAAACCGTGGTGATGATCTCCTGGC
>JBAXVB010000138.1:0-9574 GCA_037129415.1 Deltaproteobacteria bacterium | reverse complement strand
CTTGATTATCAGAGGCCCCCAAGACAGAGCTTTGAAGGCGGGGTGATACGTCTGATTTTTGAGCGCAGCAAGACATTAGCTCTGAAGGCCCTTGCAAAAAAGACAGGATCAACGCCTTACATGGTCCTGTTCACCGCTTTTAATATTCTGCTGCACAGACTGAGCGGCCAAAAGGATATTATTATCGCTACAAGTTCAAGCGGGAGAGACCACTTGGGGTTCGAAGGCATTTTTGGCATGTGTACCAACACCCTTGTCATGCGCAATAAAACGGAGGGAAACGAACCATTCATCCTTTTTCTTGACAAGGTAAAAAAAAGCTGCCTGCAGGCATTCGATAATCAGGACTATCCGTTTGAACTTCTGATAAAGAACCTGAATCTTCAGCGCGATGTCAGTCGTAATCCTTTGTTTGATGTCTTTTTTGTATATGAAGAAGCCGACAACAGGGTTGTCAAAATCAAGGATTTGACCTTTACACCATACGAGTACGAGAAACAGGCTTGCGCCTTTGACCTTCTCCTTGAGGTGATTGAGGAGGCCGGACAACTGTATCTGAATATGGAGTATTGCGCCGGACTCTTCAGAAAAGAGACGGTAGAAAGATTTCTTCGCTACTACATGTCAATACTTGAGCAGATCACTGAAAATCCTTCCGCATTGCTGAGTGATATAAATCTCAGCGCTCAACGCGATGGTGCGACCAGCCAGAAAATATCAGGGTCTTCCGGCATGATGACGGGGCTTCCAGCCACCAATTGCCTCTATTATCCGCACCGACAAAACCGGGATGGTCTTTTCCCGCTTTCCCATCACCAGGAAAGATTGTGGTTCGTGGACAGGTTCGAGTCCGGCTATCTCTACGAGTCAAGTCCTGTGTACTACAACATGCCGCTGGTAATCCACCTTACTGGAACGATAGATGAGGCTGCACTGGAAAAGAGTGTGAACAGGATCATCGAGCGGCACGAAATCCTTAGAACAAAAATTATCACTTCCGATGGACAAGCGTTCCAGACCGTGACGCCCCAAAGTCTCCTGAAATTGTCGGTTGAAGAATTGCCGGAGCGAAAAGAACCGTTGACAGTTGGCCGTTCACCGTTCACGGTCAACTGTCAACGCTCTTGTGGCGGCTGGTCAACGGTCTTGAATCAGGATTCCGGCAGCGTTTTGTACACACTGACCCTGAAAGATATCAGGCATCCTTTTCTTATGGACAAGGAACCACTGATCCGTTCAACGCTCTTTAATTTTGGGAAAGAAGAGCATCTGCTGGTCATTACCATGCACCACATCATAGCAGATCCGTGGTCAATGCAAATTGTAATGCGGGAGATGGTGGAGCTTTACAACAGCATCACCACGGGTGTCTTGCCACACCTTCCCGAAATTGGCATCCAGTTTGCCGACTTTGCAGAGTGGGAAAAGGAAACCTCCTACGATCTACTGGCATACAAACTGCTGGATCTGCGACTGAAACTCAACGGGAAGATTCAGGCGCTGGAACTTCCCACAGATCGGCCCCGTCCTGCTATACATACATACCATGACGGCATGAGCTTTTTCGGACTGTCACAGGAGCTTACCGGGCAGCTAAAAAACCTTGCGATACAAGAAGGGGTAACGACTTATTCGCTCCTGCTCGCAGCCTTTCAGACACTGCTCCATCGTTATTCCGGCCAGGAGAATATAGTGACTGGAGTACCTGTTGCTCGCAGAGACAGGAAGGAGATAGTGGATGTGATCGGGCCTTTCGCGAATCTCCTTGTCATTCCTTCCGATTTTTCAGACAGGCCAACATTTCGGGACCTGCTTCGCCGGGTGGAGCGAAACGTCACCGATATCTTCGAATATAGGGATGCGCCCTTTGACCGGCTTGTGCTGGCCCTTGATCCCAAAAAGGACATGAGCCGCACAGCACTCTTTGACGTAATGTTTCAGCTTCGGGATTCTCTGGTTCCAATGCCTGCAATGAAAGGCCTGCAAACCAGGGTAATGGAGACAAACCTTGGTTGGGGGAAATATGACCTCAACCTTTGTATGGAGTACGGCCCGGAAGGTATGTCTGGCATTATGGTTTACAACAAGGACCTTTTTGACGATTCTACTATCGAGAGGATGAACAAACATTACCAGGTGTTACTTGATAGCATTGTGAAATATCCTTCTTTGCCTGTTACAGAGCTACGATTATTGACAGCGGAAGAAGAGCATCAGCAGATTTTTGAATGGAACGATACCAGGGCAGCCTATCCCGCAAACATGACGATCCATCAGCTCTTTGAAGAACAGGTCGAGAACACCCCTGACAGCACGGCCGTTGTGATAGGTAAAGAGAAGATGACTTACAGGGAACTCAACAGAAAAGCGAATCAGTTGGCCCATCATCTAAGAAAAAAAGGCGTGGTCCCCGACCAGTTGGTATGCATCTGCATGGAACGGTCGATGGATATGATCATCGCCATGCTCGCCATACTCAAGGCGGGCGGGGCATATACGCCTCTTGATCCTTCTTATCCCAGGGCTCGGCTACAGTTTATGCTTGAAGATACCGGGGCTCCTCTTGTAGTCACCCATGAGCGCATAAAGGAAATGCTTCCCGTGGAGAGTGCTTCCAGCCCTCTAACGCAATGCTCGGCATCACTTGTTCTTGTGGACGCGGACATGTATTCCATCTCCAGGGAGAGCGAAGACAATCCCGTTAACTACAACTCCCCGGAACATCTGGCGTATATCATTTACACGTCAGGCTCCACCGGAAAGCCCAAGGGCGTGTTGATCGAACATCGGAACGTAGTGCGCTTGATGACGAACGACAAGTTCCAGTTCGACTTTACAAAGAATGATATATGGACGATGTCCCATTCTTACTGTTTTGACTTTTCGGTCTGGGAGATGTACGGCGCGCTTTTGTATGGGGGAAAGCTCGTTATCGTACCGAAAGAGATTGCACGGGATTCCGAAAAATTTCTTGCACTCCTGAAGGCAGAGAATGTAACGGTCCTCAATCAGACACCGAGGTCCTTTTATAATCTTGCCGGGATGGAAGTGTCAGAAGATAGAGGACAGACGACGGAAACAGGAAACTGTCATCCATCATCAGGTTTATCCCTGCGCTATGTGATATTCGGGGGTGAAGCTCTAAAGCCGGCTATGCTCAAGGGGTTCAATGAAAAATATCCTGAAGTGAAGCTGATCAATATGTATGGCATTACCGAGACAACTGTCCATGTCACTTACAAAGAAATCACCGAGTCAGAGATCAGGGCTAATGTTAGCAATGTAGGCAAACCGATCCCGACTCTGACCGCATACATCATGGACAAGGGGCTGAAACTCCTTCCCATCGGTGTGCCAGGCGAGCTGCTTGTAGGAGGCGATGGTGTTGCAAGGGGATATTTGAACAGGGCAGAGCTTACAAGGGAAAAGTTTATCGCTAATCCTTATAAAGATGGCGAGAGATTATACCGCTCCGGAGACCTCGCTAAAATGCTGCCTAATGGCGAGATCGAATATCTCGGCAGGATAGACCAGCAGGTGAAGATTCGCGGATACAGGATCGAACTCGGTGAAATTGAAAATGTTCTTATGATGCATCCGCAAATTGATCAGGCCGCTGTCATTGACCGGGAAGACGCAGTTGGAGATAGATTCCTGTGCGCTTATCTGGTGGTAAAAAATAAGACAACCGTTGACCGTTCACCGTTCACCGTTCACGGTCAACTGCCAACGCTCTCGTGGCGGCTAGTCAACGGTCTTGAATCATCATTCTCTGAAGAAGCGTTAAGGCGTTACCTTGGCGATAAACTGCCTGAATATATGATTCCGTCGCAATTTTTCAGGATTGAGAATATGCCTCTTACCTCAAACGGGAAGATAGACACAAAAGCCTTGCTGTTAGTCGAAGGCGCGGAGTTGAAGCACGACACCGAATTCGCAGGCCCTCAAACTGCACATGAGGAGCTGCTTGTCAGCCTGTGGAAAGCTGTTCTTGGCAGGGAGGAAATAGGAGTTCTGGACAATTACTTCACCCTTGGCGGGGATTCCATAAAGGCGATTCAGATACTATCTCGTCTTAATCAGCATCATCTCAAACTCGAAGTCAGGCATATTTTTGAGACGCCTACCATCAGGGCCCTGGCGAAAAAGCTTGAAACGATAAGCCGTATTCCGCAACAGGGAATTATTACCGGCAGGGTTCCGCTCACTGCTATCCAGACATGGTTCTTCATGGAACACGGCAATGACAAGGAATTGCTGAATCATTACACACAGGCGGTTTTGCTCCACTCTAAAAATCGTGTTGACGATAGGGCGCTCGGACTATCGCTGATGAAGTTGCAGGAGCATCATGATAGCCTGAGAATGATCTTCAGATTCGAGGGTGAATCCGTTGTACAGGAGATTGCAAGCCTGGAATATCCATTGGGGTTTACGGTCGTTGACCTGAAAGAAAGGGAAGATGCAGAGAGGGAATTGGACAGGATATGCGCTGAAGTCCCTGCATCGCTTCAGATGACGATGGGGCCGATGATGAAAACGGTCCTTTTCAGACTGGACGATGGAGACCGGATACTTATCGTCATTCATCATCTTGCGGTTGACGGGGTATCGTGGCGGATACTGATTGAAGATCTCGAAGTTTGTTACGGACAGGCCATTGTGGGTAGGACTCTGACTCTGCCGCAAAAAACCGATTCTTATCGGTTATGGGCGGAGAAGATCGCCCAATACAGCACAAGCCGGAAGTTGCTCGAAGAAATTCCCTTCTGGCGGCAAATCGAGGAGATCGGTGCCCTGGCGATCCCACCTGACTACGAGGCTGCAACAGTGGAAGGAACCTCCAACCCCATTGTGGAGGGAGCTACCAGCCCCATTGTGGAGGGAGCTTCCAGCTCCATAACCGTTGAGGGTACTCGCAGCCCCATGACGCTCTTGTGTCGGCTAAATCGTTATGAAGACATGGGTACCGTTTTTGTGAAGCTAAGCCACGACGAAACCACAGATTTGATCACCAAAGCCAATAGCGCCTATCACACCGAGGTAAACGACCTGCTGCTGGCGGCATTTGGAAGGGCGATGAAGAGATGCTACGGAGCAAAGAGGGGCTTCATCGACGTAGAAGGGCACGGCAGGGAATTGCTTTTCAATGATATTGCTATCGGCAGGACCGTAGGCTGGTTCACAAGCATGTATCCGGCGCTGATTGATATTCCGGAATCCGAAGAGCCTGGCTCGCAGATCAAGCAGATAAAAGAGGGCTTAAGACGCATACCGAACAAGGGCGTTGGCTACGGTATCCTGAAATATCTCGTCCCCGCTGCAGAAAGGAGCCAGATGCAGTCCAACAGCAGGGCGCGGATACTCTTCAACTACCTCGGCAGCTTCGATGCTGGCGAAGAGAGCAGGTTTTTCATAGACGACAAAGGTGCAGGAAATACCATTAGCGGAAGATTCGAGCGGGAAAGCGAAATCGTGATCGAAGGTGCGATCATCGGTAACAGACTAAAGCTCGGCTTGAGCTACAACACGAAGGTCCACTGCAAGGAAACTGTGGATATGTTTCTTGGGGCTTACCGGGATGAATTGCTCGTTGTTATCGGCCACTGCGTTTCCCGAGAGACAGGGGAGCTAACCCCCCATGACCTGACCTACAATGACCTCACTGTGCAGGAACTGGACAATGTGCTGGCGGAATGCAAAATTTCAATCGCCAACCTGAAGGATATCTACCCGCTTTCACCGCTTCAGGAGGGCATACTGTTTCACGCCATGCTGCTCAATGGGAGTAATGTTAAACGGCTAACCCAATCGCGCGATTTGGAGGTTAAAAACCTTACTCCGCCTCCCATTGCATATTTCATGCAGATATCCTTCGGGATTGAAGGGGAGCTTAATTTGGTATTTTTTGAGGCCTGCTGGAACATGCTGATAGCTCGGCACGATATACTCAGAACCGTTTTCACCCACAAAGGCGCAGACCGGCCCCTTCAGGTCGTAGCACGGACGGGAACCATTGATTTCAGGTTCGAGGATATCATCGCCCTCTCCGATGATCAACAACGGGAGCATCTTGCGGAATTTAGAAACAATGACCGGAAAGAGGGGTTTAACCTGATGGTGAAGGCGCCAATGCGTGTTAGCATCTTTAAAAAATCAGCGCGATCCTTTGAAGTGATCTGGAGCTATCATCATCTCTTGATCGACGGTTGGTGTGCGGGCATTCTAATGAGCGAGTTTTTTGAAACCTACGGCGCCCTTCGGCAGGGCGGCGCCCCAGCCATGACCCTGGCAGCTCCTTATGGCGCCTATATACGATGGGTGGAACATCTGGACCACCAGGCCACGATAGATTACTGGAGAGACTATCTTGATGGGTATGACCATCCGGCTGTTCTGCCAAAAAAACAGGGTGCAGTGGATAGTAGCACTCTGCCCTCTTCCGGTTTCAGGCCGGAATCGTTTGTTCTTGAGATCGGGCCGCAAACGGTCGAGAGCCTGAAGCGATTTGCCTCCGGCAATCAGGTTACAGTGAACACAATCATCCAGACGGCATGGGGACTTGTTCTTGGCAGATACAGCGGCGCCGATGATGTCGTGTTCGGGGCGACCGTATCTGGAAGACCCGCGGAAGTAGCGGACATAGAAAACATGGCTGGCCTGTTCATCAACACCATTCCAGTCAGGATACGGATCAATCCTGAAAAGACTGTGGCCCGGCTCGTTCGGGACGTTCAGGCTGATGCCTTGAAAAGCCAAGCGCATCACTATGGTTCCCTTGCTGATGTTCAAGCCGCGACTTCCCTGAAACAGGAATTGCTGGACCATGTGATGGTCTTTGAAAACTATCCGCTGGCTGATGAATTGATCGGACTGGAACAAAAATATTCGCTGGGTTTTTGCATCAAGGATGTGAAGGTATTGGAGCAGACCAACTACGACCTGATCATCGTCGTGGAACCAGGCCGGAAGATGCAGGTGGAGTTCAGGTATAACGCGGCTGTCTTCCCTGCGGATATGATGGAACAGGTTAAGGATGCATTCGAGGCGGTCATCAGTTCAATGGCTGGCGGCGCGGACATTAGCATCGGGCAGCTCCGGCTATCGCTTATGAGCAAAACGGAGCAAAATGAGAGGGACTCCTTTATCAAATCCGCCCAGGAAATCAGCGAGGATTTTTAACTTATGTGCGGGATAGCTGGCATCATAGATTTGAAGGGAAGGCCCGGTGTTGATAGGAGGCTGCTCGAAGCGATGGCGGATACCCTGATCCACCGTGGGCCCGATGACTCGGGATTTCATATAGAAGAGACTTGGGGATTCGCCTTCAGGAGGCTTTCGATCATTGATTTGGCTACTGGTAATCAGCCGCATTACAATGAGGACCGCACGATAGTTTCCGTCTGCAATGGAGAGATATATAACTACATGGAACTTAAGCAAACTCTAATTGCCAAGGGGCATCGGTTCCGCACGAACTGCGATGTCGAGATACTTGTGCATCTGTATGAAGAGTGCGGTCCCGCCAATATATCTTCTGCCCTTAGCAGCCTGAACGGGCAGTTTTCCCTCGCCATTTACGATATGAAGGAGCAGTCGCTTCTTTTGGCGCGCGATTGCATGGGGATCACTCCGCTTTTTTTCACCGAAGCCGAGGGCAGTTTCATCTTTGCTTCCGAGATCAAGGCGATTTTAAAACACCCATCGGTTCGGCGGGCAGTTGATCTGACCGGGCTCGATCAGGTTTTCACCTTCCCCGGTATAGTCAGCCCGACGACGATGTTCAAAGGCATCCAGAGCCTGAAGCCCGGACATTACGTCATTGTCCAAAACGGAAAGGTGGAAATCAGGGAGTACTGGGATCTCGTCTATCCAAAGGAGGGGGAAAGCGGTGATCAGCAGCCGGAATCCTTCTATGTCGGGAGGCTGGATGAACTACTGCGGCAAGCCGTTCAGTACAGGCTTAACGCTGATGTACCGGTCGGATTCTATCTTAGCGGCGGTCTCGACTCTTCCCTGATCGCTTCTATCATCAATGATTTTTATCCGGAGGAGAAATGGCATTCCTTCTCAATCGGCTTTAATCAGGCCGACATAGACGAGAGAAAGTATCAGCGGATTGTCTCATCGCAGGTAAAATCCATCCATCATGAAATAATTTTCGACTGGCCGGATATCATCAACAGGATCAAAACCGCTGTGTATCATGCCGAATCTCCCCTGAAGGAATCGTATAACACCTGTTCACTGGCTCTTTCGGAACTGGTGAGGAGCCATGGTATGAAGGTCATCCTGACTGGTGAAGGCTCTGATGAGCTGTTTGGTGGATATGTGGGATACCGGTTCGATATGTTTCATCGCGACGAAATTGATGAGATTGACGATGCGCAAACCCAGATCGAAAAAGAGATACGGCAGCGTCTCTGGGGTGACAGTCGTTTCCTCTACGAACGGAATTTTTACGAATTCAGGGAAACGAAGGCAGCCATCTATTCGCATGCGCTCGGAGCAATCATGGATGATTTCTGCAGCGAAGAAAGGGAACTGGTCGATGTGTCAAAAATGATCGGAAGGCATCCCTTGCACAAGCGGTCCTATGTGGATTTCAAACTGCGTCTTTCGGACCACCTGCTTTCCGACCATGGCGACCGGGTATCACTCGCCAATTCCGTCGAAGCCCGCTACCCTTTTCTTGATAAGGATTTGGTAGAATTTGCGCGAACGTTGCCGGTCGATCTTTTGATGAAAGACTCGGCGGAGAAATATATCGTGCGCAAGACCGCAGAGCGCTATCTGCCCGGAACCGTGATCAATCGGCAGAAGTTTGGTTTCGTTGCACCCGGAAGCCCCTATCTTCTGAAGCAGGATGTTCAGTGGCTTAATGACATTTTGTCCTTCGACAAGATACAAAGAGAGGGATATTTCAATCCCGATACGATTGAGCGACTAAAGAAGATGTATCGCAGCGACAAGTTTACGGTCAATCAGACCTTCGACAACGACTTGCTAATGACCGTCATCACCTTCGAGATATTTCTCGAACTGTTCGACATGCCGGATTTTAGTTAAATATTAAGCCTGACCAACGGTGAACGGTCAACGGTCAACGGCTGTACTTATTAACACTGGATTTTTTCATTATGGAGCAAAAGACATTAGGCATTCTTGGGGGCATGGGACCGCTTGCATCACTGGCGTTTCTAAGAACTATATACGAATGTAATCTGCTGGGATCAATTGAGCAGGATTACCCCAACATCGTGTTGCATTCCCTTTCATCAGTCCCGGACAGGACCCGCTCACTGCTGGGCAACGCGGAGAACGCCCTTGCGGATTCGCTTGTTCGGAACCTGAGGATACTGAATGCTTCCGGTGTCTCTAATATCGTTATCTGCTGCTTTACCTCACATGCCCTGATTAGCAGGATTCCTAAGGAGATTGCAGAGAAAATTGTTTCCCTTGTCGATTTGACGGCCCGGGAATTGATAGTCAGGAAAGAGCGAGCCCTCCTTCTGGCTTCGCTGGGGAGTTATCAGAGAGAAGTCTTCCGGTCCACAGAGGATGCGATAAAGGC
>JBAXVB010000137.1:0-9689 GCA_037129415.1 Deltaproteobacteria bacterium | reverse complement strand
TTTTTTTTCTTCCGGCAGGTTATGAAACCGTTCTGCAGCAATCACAGATATCCTTCCTTTTGTTTTTCCGCATTTTTCCATACCCCCAGAAAGCAGCCGAATTTTGAAAAAGACCCTGTGCCGTCAATCCACCTGCCCAAGGTGAACATCCTGAACCATTCTCCGCCTCCAGTGTTTTGTCGATAAAAGACGAGGCCAGAAAAGGAACGGTTATAAGATTATGAACTGGAACAACTCATGACCTTATAACATATATGATAGTATATATATACTACTCGATTATCAAGTTTTTTGCCTCGAAAAAACATAAGTACCTGATTTAATATGATATATAAAATATTCTTAATTTTTAATGAACTCAATAATATCAGCATGTTACTGAAAAAACTTGATCATCGAGTACTACTATTATTATTGTTATCAGCATTGCTTAACTCAGTTTGCTGAAAATACTGGTTTGAAATTCTACGCAACATTTCATTTTTTTCTCTGTTATTTTATCGGTGCCCTCTACTAAGGTTACCCCCAAAGTCAAGTCAGATTTTTCACTTTTCTCTGAGAATCCGGTTCTGATATGCTCGATGGCCTGTTGCCTCCACCGGCCAAGCATGGTAACGTGAACACCGTATTGTGAACATAGTTCAGCCGTTGTTCGAGTTTCTCTTATGGCTTCCAAAGCGACCTTGGCTTTGAAATCGGCTGGATACTTTTTGCATTGCATTTTATTATCATTTCCCTCCATTTTGGGTCGTCTTGCTTCTATACCTTATAGCTTGGCAGACTGTCCAGTTTTCGGGGGTAACTGTAACTGGACATGAAAGCCTGAATATGATTTTAAGACATGATGATAGTCCTTTGAAAATTTGTATTGTTTCCCGTGAATATCCCCCGGAAACGTTATGGGGTGGGATTGGAACATTTACATTAAATTTGGCGCACGGGTTGAAAAACATTGGTCATGAAGTGGATGTCGTTGCATTTTCACAGTATCAGGATTCTCTTTCTGAAGATAATGGTATCCGAATTCATCGAATTGTGTCTCCTGCAATGCCGTTTCTGAAAAAAACGTTGTGGGAATATGCAAACGTAGCGCTTTCACCGTTTGCATATTGGTACAGCAAGAAAATATCCGTTAAAATTGAAGAGCTGTATAAAGAACAATTATTCGACATTATTGATTTCCCCGAGCATATTGGGGAAGGATTCTGTACGATTCGAAAAAATCTTTACCCGACTGCCGTCAGGTTGTTTACCCCGCTTTCACTTATCGGTAAACTTGGCATGAACAAGGTAACCAATAACATTGATTATTATTTGATTGGGCTTTTGGAGAAAGCTTCTATTCGAAGCGCAACAGCCGTTAACTCTCCAAGCGATAACCTTGCCGGGATGGTTAAACAAAATTTCAAAATAAACCGGGAAATTGAAATTATATATAATCCCATTGATACAGAGAAATTTTCACCAACAGGCGGCATTCATTCATCGCTGGCAGAACCCCTTCGTGTCGTTTTTGCAGGTCGGCTCGAAGATCGAAAAGGGGTGCATATTCTTGCTCAAGCGATTCCTAAAGTCCTTCAAGCTGTCCATAATGCTCAGTTTGACATTTTGGGACATGATTGTGCGGGGGTGTTTGGATATTCATCCATGAAAGCGTATATGATAAGTGTGTTGAGAGATCACGGTGCGGCGGACAATGTTAACTTTATTGATCCAATATCTTATGATGCATTGCCGGGTTATTATGGAAATGGGGATGTCTCGGTTGTTCCATCATTATATGATAATTCTCCTTATACCTGTCTTGAAGCCATGTCCTGTGGTTTGCCTGTAATTGGAACATCTGCCGGTGGAATGCCGGAATACATAGACAATGGCATAAATGGCATTGTCATTCCTCCAAACGATTCCGATGCTCTGGCCTGCGCATTGATTGATCTGCTGAGTCATCATGAAAAAAGACAGGATTTTGGAAAACAAGCGCGAAAAAAGTCTTTAACTGACTTCAAAAGGGAAATTATTTCAGGTAAAATGGTAACATTTTATCGCAAAACAATATTACATCACAAACATGGAACTCGGCCCCAATCGTTTGGTGATATCGCGTAATTTCATAAGACCTGATATTCTTTAATGAAAAGCTGATTCATCCGGTATATTTTTTACACTATCAAAAATTGGGGAGAACCCTTATATGTCGCACCAGAAAGCAGTTGATCTTGACAGGCTGGTCGCAGAAACTCGACCTGTCATCCTGATGATCAACCACAATTGGGGGGGTGGAGTTGAAAAACATGTCAAGGAACTGGTTGATTTTTTTACCAATTCGGCAACATTTCTGATTTTACGGCCAGACATTAATGAATATGTCAGTGTATCCTGGGAAAATAAAGGTGAAAATCTGAGGCTCTTTTTCAGGATTCCCAGCGAATACGATCTATTGAGATCATTTTTTAAACAATTGGGGGTACGCAGGATTCATTTTCACCACCTGGTTAATGTACCGCATAGTATTCTGCGCCTTCCGGAAGAACTGTCCATTCCCTTTGATGTTACGATTCATGATTATTATATGATATGTCCGAACATTTTTCTGGTTGACGAAAATGATCGCTACTGCGGCGAAGAGGGAGAACTTGCCTGCAGAAAATGTGCTGCTCACCGGAATATGGATATTCATACCTGGCGCAAATACCATCATTCATTTCTTAAGGGAGCAGATCGAATTATTGCCCCTTCCAGGGATACTGCTGACCGTTTTAAGGCATGTTTTGACGACCTGAATATTATTGTGGCGTATCATCTGGATCATGAGCGCATCGAAACGTACCCTGAACCAGCGTTTCACAAGACAGGACCAACAGAAAATCTTCGTGTGGTGGTTATGGGAGACCTATCAAGGCGAAAAGGGGCGGACACCTTAAATGATGTATCTGTTCTTGCGGAACAAGAAAGTGTTCCGTTAGAGTTTCATCTTATGGGCGATGCGTATAGAAAGCTATCTGTAAAACCACTTTCGAGATTGACGGTTTACGGCTCGTACACTGAACCAACACGTAATTCATTTCTGGAAAAAATCAATCCCCATATTGCCTGGATACCCGCATTATGGCCAGAAACATACAGTTATGTGTTGAGCGAGCTGATGGCTTTTGGCGTTCCGATTGCAGCAACCCGGATTGGAGCCTTTCCCGAACGGCTTAAAAACCACTCCCTGTCATGGATACAGGATTGGGACATCAGTCCTTCTGAGTGGATTGACTTTTTTCTCGGCATCCGCAAACAGTTTTTGATTGGAGAAATTCCTCCGCCCATTGTTGGCGGCTCCTGGGAACCTGTCACCTGTTTTTCTTATCGAGCGGATTATCTATCCGCTTCTGACAGGCCATTCGTGAATCCTGACAAGGAATTAAACATCGGGCTTCTTGCTCAGATTAACCATAAAATCCTGAATCGAAACAATGCTGAAGTGTTGGTTTGTGCAAAGCTGGCGCAGCTTTGGGTGGACACGGGGTTTGGTTATCATGAAAACCAGGTGATGTCCATTGTCATAACCGGAGATGAGAAAACCATTGAATTTGATTTATCTCATTTTCCCGATATTAAAGGGCTTCGATTTGATCCCGTCAACGATTATGCTGTCGTTAATGTTAACCGCATAGAAATTCGGGGTTTAAATCAAACGCATTATGATTTGAATAAATATTCTGCAAATGAGTGTATCAGTTCCGGTAATTCTTATGTTTTCATAACCAGCGACCCACAGATATTATTGTATCCTGAGAACTTTCATATTCAGAAAATCGTTTTTTATATGGATTATATTGCCATTGGCAATTCCTCATTTGACCACATTATCAGTGTTCAAAACGAAATGATAAGCGGATTAAACGAAACAATAACCAGAATAAATAAAATAAATGCTGTACAAGATGAAACGATATCCGAACAAAATGCGACGATATCTGAACAAAACGAAACAATATCCGAACAAAATGCGACGATATCTGAACAAAACGAGACGATATTCGAACAAAACGCGACTATATCTGAACACAACGAAACAATATCCGAACAAAACGCGACGATATCTGAACAAAACGAGACGATATCCGAATCATTGGAAATAGTTGACAATATGATACAGCAGATTCAGGACAGAGATATTTATATCCAGAAGATGGACAATATCTTTTGGTGCGTTTCGTTCATTATGAAATTGTGTTACACAAAGACAATAAATTTATCAAAACGAGCTCTTAAAAAGATATGTGACATCTGAATGAAAACGTCCTTGAATATTGCGAACAGGCATAATCTGCGATTTCCTTATGCTCCCTCTCCCAGCGGGGGGAGGGTTGGGGGTTCAAAAATGCAAAATTATGCATTGGGGCGATCAGCCTGAATATTCAGTGAGGGGGGGCAATGCAAACCGCACACCAGCCAGTGTACCGAATTACGCCGGCAATCCGAAAAGAGATCATCCAAATTATTGATGATCGAGTCAAGGATGTTCATGTAACAAAGGAAGATTTATGTGGCGCTGGCTGGCAAAAAATATGAAATGGAATGTATTCCGCTGATGATTACCCATTTTGCACGGCCTCAGGTGTTTGAGGCAGCCCAGAAAAAAGGCATTCTCATCATTCAGAGCTTTGAATGGTAAAAGGTATTTTCGAGTTGGAGCTGTTGATTGATGTCTGTGATGTGCAGATTTGATTATAATGTTAAAATTATTCTTGCAATAGCTTTATCATTTTGGTAGGAGCATGAAGCAAAGCAAGTTTATTAATATTTGGCACAAGGGAAGGTATGAAAAGTTTTAACCGTTTTAATTTTGTTTTTATCAGTTCTGTCATCCTGATGGTTTTGTGTGGGGTTCCTTGGGTAAACGATGCTGTTTCGTCAGAAAACGAAACAGGTGAAGCAATTGTTGCGTATGGAGATGATTTTGTACTGACCCAAAAAGATGTGGATGCATATAAGATATTTTTTAAAAATCAGGGCATTGTGCTACCGTCTCAGAAAGAAGTCCTGATAAGGCATTTAATAAAGGGTGAGTTGTTTGCAAATGAAATCAGGAAAAAGCAGGCAAAGACGGAAAACCTTGATGCGTCTATGGATGATCAAAAGAAAATTGAAGTAAAACTGCAGCTTACCACCGAATATATTAAAAAACTTTTGGAAGGATATAAAATTCCAGAAGCGGCTGTAGAGTCCTATTACCGTTCCCATCCGGAAAAATATACGTCAAAATCACTGGATGAGAAACTGAGAATCGAAATAAGGCAGATGATTGTTGAGGCAAAAAAGCAGGCGATTATTGATCAATCGTTAGATGGATTGATTTCAAAATATCATATAAAAATTAACGATTGATTTATGGATGTTTGTAATGATAAAAAGAAAAAATCTATGTGCAATTGCGATGTTGTTATTTGTTGTTGTGGCGGGCATGGGTGCCGGGTGCGGTGCTTTCGGTAATAAATCAATCGCAATAGTTTATTCGGATAAGATCGACAGTGCAATCTGGGCAGATCCAAATTTACAGAAGAGATTTAATGAATACTGGTATAATCGTTTTGCAGGCTATACCGAAGCAAATTTTAAAATGGAAAGTCCGCATTTTGTGGAAATGATTCAATTTCAGAAGTACAATGGTTATGTCCAGAATGCGAAAAAAAACAAACTCCTGAAGATTAAAATCTTTGATGTCGAAAAGGAAACCGATTTTTTGGTTAACGTCTATGGTGTTCTCTTTCTTCAATCCATGGGCGGAGAGGTAACAGAGTCGTCAATAAAGGATCGGTGGGTGAGGGTAGATGATGAATGGTTTCATCTCCTTTATGATCCGCTGTTTTTTAATCTATGAGTTGTTATGTGAACGCAGTATCTTGTGAATGATGTGAAGAAATAGAACTGAAGGGGGGTGCATAAGCGAATAATAAGGTGAGATTTATAAAAAGGATTTTAGATGAAGAATGTCTACAAAGGGTGATAACTTTTAAGGAGGAAAAAAATGAAACGATTTATTAAGTCTTTGGTATTATTTATGGTAGTAATGGGACTTACTGGTACGATGGCGCTGGCTGCTTCCTATACCGATCATGTTAAAATTGCGCCGAACGGTAAGGGGGATATGTTGCTTTTCCCTTGGTATATTGCAGATGCCAGTGGGTGGGAAACGAAGTTGACGGTAACAAACACTGATCAGGTTTATTCTGTGGTGGCGAAATTAGTTGTTAGGGAATCTTTCAATAGTAAAGAACTGCTTGACTTTCTAATTTATCTTTCTCCTGCGGATGTATGGACTGGCACGCTTAGGTATGATGCCGCTACTCAAAGATATGTCATGTTCAGTGATGATGACAGTGTGTTGAATACAGCGGGGACTGCGTTTGTAACTGCGGCTTCTACTTTTACAGCCCCACTCGCTAATTTTCCGAATTTTAACTCAGGGTTCGGGTATGTGGATGTCTTTGAGTCAACCGCATTTGCAATTGGATCCCCTGTATCTAAAGACAGAGTTCTCGCACAATATGGTACATACAACGTTCTTACAAAACCACCAACACGTAATGTACTTTCTGGAAAAATGGAAGTTAAGTTCCCATTGGGTGGGATAAGTACGATTTTAAATGCTACAACGCTTGCTGACTATCGCAATTTGGAAATGCTTAGCGTTCGGGACACTACTTGGTTTGGTTCTGGAACTAACAATTCGCCTGCGGAAATTGAGGCTGTTCTTGCTAAAGACTTTGTAGCGATGCCGGTTATTAAGGATGCTGGTAAATCATATACGATCCATTTCTTTTCGTTCCCGTCAAAAAATACTGATATTGGATATATTTTCAGTCCGTTCTTCAAAGCTAATACTCCGGACGGAAGCAAGGTGGAATATTTTGCTGATATTTTTGATCGCAGTGAGACCAGGAAGCCTATATCTTCCGCAGCGGTTTCGCCATTCATATTTAACAGAACCTATTTGCCTTACGAAGTAAATATGATTTATTCTTCAATTCAGGAAAGAGATAAAGATAACAAGCTGGTTGATTATTTTCCATATCCAGAAGGCTGGGCCAATTATAATTTTGAGAAGACAAGTGGGACTTCTGATACGACATTGTGGTCGCGCTATACAACCGCTTCTACCACTCTAAACGGGTCGCTTTTAAGATATACTGGTGCCCCAGTAATTTGTACTTATTTGATTTTTGGTGCTAATGGCGTTTTGGAAGCAGGTTATCCTGCATGGACAGATAGTACAGTTATTGGTGACATGATTCCGGGTGGTCCTACGGATGTGCTTACTGATTACACATATACCAACAATCTGCCTAACTAACGTCATTTAAACAATTTATTAAAGTGTGTTATAATGTGGGTTTGCAATAAGTGTTATTGCAAACCCACATTTATTTGGTTGTCATACTTTTTTTTATTGAAACGCAATGTTCAATTTTTTTTGTAGCCTGTTTAATTACGATACCAAATCAATAAATTCAGTATATTGACTTTTATGGATAGTTGACCAATGCAAAAAACTTGAACATTAAGTGAAAGCGATTGGAAAAATCCAGAATGACACTATAACATGTACCATGTTTTCACCAATCGTAAATGTTGTAATCCTCGGTGAAGTCACAAAGGTACAGTGTAAACGGGAACAGCTTTCGGTAGAGACAGAATTACAACGTGATAAATTGAACGCAAGACCGGAAATGCACCCACAAGAGCCCAACCGGCCGAACAGCTAACTGCCTTGTGTGTTCAACAATAGATGTGAATGCGTCCCCAGTCATTGATCAAACAGTTAATTGACAAATATCAATATGCGTATAATGAAAATGAATAGTGTTGTAATTCTCAACCTGAGACAATAATACTTATTGTAGAGGAGGAAATTATGAATTTGCAAAAACAACGGTATCTGTTCTTGTTGTTAATTATATCTGTCTCCTTTCAACTGATAGGTATAACAGGTAAATGTTACTCTGAGATACAGCCGGAATCTAATTTTTATTCTTTATATCAAGCTGGAGCAAAGTATGGTTTCGTAGCCGTAGATGATAATGGTAATCGTAACGAATTTTCTCAAAAGCGGTACGGTTATCAATACATGTCTGATTTGAATGATCCTATTTTATGCTGCCAAAGACCAACGGATTCGAATTGCTGTTCTCAATTAACGGAAGTCAATCTGGGTACACAAGTCTCAATGGAGTATTACTCGTTTAAGGTTTATGTGCCACCAGGGACAAAAAGAGTTTTTTTGAGATTGTATACTTCCGTGCCATGTACGGTGTTGGCTATTGCACGATATCAGCAACCTCCTGAGAAAGATTATACCGGTTATCTCAAGGCGATTTATGATAAGGTTTATGACCCTCCGGATACTGCTGATGCTGCATTCAATCGGATTTCTGCAGAGCCGGCTTCTATTTCGCAATTAAAATCAAATGATTGTATTATTAGAAGTGCGCCAGGCTCCCTTTGGTTAATAAATGATTACGGATTAAATATCAATGACGGTGGGTGGTTATATGTTATTATCCAATCAAGGGTAGGTGGTGTTTTAAACAATGTATTTTACACTACTGTGGATACGAGTCAGTTTTTAGAGTGGTACAACAATCAGGATTGGGAGACATGGCGCAATAGTGACCCTTATAACTATGACGAAATGGGAAAACTAATACTGCAACAGCAAAAACCTGTGCTGCTTTTTCCGCTTGAATGTGGTCAAACGGTGTCAGTGCCTGATAATGCTCTTTTTTATACAACACCATCTGATGTAGGAAAAGCTCCAGTAACAGTTCAATTTCACGATTTATCTACAGGTTATTATACACCCCCACCTATAACAAAAAGTCCCTGCGATCCGCCTGGCTGTGTCTGTGATCCGGGCTCCTATCTGGCTAAGGCTAACGGCATCAACATCTGCTGCCGTCCGTCTGACTGTGTAGGTTGTATAAATGTTTGGGAATGGGATTTTGGAGATAGTACACCGAAGAGTTCCCTACAAAACCCATCACACGAATATAAGGAAGATGGTGTATATAATGTGAGTTTAACGGATAAAGTTAAGGGCGCAACTGATAAGCAGATAACAGTTGGTGCTGCTGATTTTACAACAGACATTATCAGCGGTTTCTGTCCACTAACTGTTCAGTTTACCGATAAATCATATCCTATTTGGGAAATAAAAGATTGGCCAAATTGGCCAAAAGAGTGGGCATGGGATTTTGGAGATGGACAGAAGAGTGATCAACAATCTCCGTCACACATTTATGCTGTAGATGGTGATTATGATGTACGTCTGACAGTCACTTTTCCAGGCGGCGCAAAAACTGTTTTGAAGCAGAAGCTGATAAAAGTAACAATAAATGCTGATTTTACATCAGCAGCTACTGGCGAGAACCCCTTAAATATTCAGTTTACAGATAAGTCAACAGGTGTTGGCATAACAGCGTGGGCATGGGATTTTGGAGATAGGACACAGAAGAGTACCCTACAAAACCCATCATACAAATATGAAAAAAGTGGCGATTATGACGTGAGTCTGACAGTCACTGGCTCAGGCGGAACCAAAAACACAAAGCAGACGAAGATAAAAGTAGGTGATACGCCAACACCAACGCCAACACCAACACCAACGCCAACACCAACACCAACGCCAACACCAACAC